>JBLNEM010000037.1:0-15347 GCA_050262655.1 Mycobacterium leprae
ACTGCTGGGGACAGAACACCCCCGCTGTTATGCGGGGGTGTCGTGTTGCTCACATTCGGGCGCCATCGTCGGCTGGGGATGGCCGACGGTTTTCGCAAGCCCCGGGAAAGCACTCCCGGGGCTCTTTTGCTGTTCTTGGGCTCACTCCACATCGGTTTTGTAACGCATCTTTACCGTTAAACGGTATATGTGTAACATGAAATCCAGTGACACTTGCAATCGGACCGCAGACGAACCTAAACAAAAGAGCAACCACCAACGACGGCTCCCTTTGGGAGGAGGTTGCAGCATGGTTCGGTTCCACCTTGATCTGCGTCATGTACCCGATCCAGGATCTCTGCAAGTGATGGTGCACGGCAGTACCTATGGCCTCAAGCCTCACTCCGTCAACTCGCTGGCGGCGGCGACCCGGTCTGACCCGGTGCTCTCGGCCCTGCCGCCGGAGGCGGCCCGCAGCTTTACCCACTTCGTCGACGTGGATGAGCGGCACTTCCGGCAGGCCAATGTTCGTTGGATTCGAGTGGTCCGCCCGGCGGCTCCGGGGGTTCACCTCCCAGAGGTTGTCGCCATGGCCCAAGTGCTGCCGGAAGGCCACCTGCGCTCCTTCTTCGCGGCCAGGCTCGAGCGGAACAGCCAGTCGCTCAGGCACCTGCAGGCGCTGCATCGGGCAGACATGAAGCGCAAGCCCAGGGTGCATTTGGCCAAGTTGGCGAGGCTCGGGCTCCAGGCCCTGCCCGCGGATCGCAACACGGCCCTGTCGCTGCTGGTGAACGCACAGTACCTGGTGACCGACCTCGACACGGCCGCCGCACTGCTGGCGTATCACCCGGAACTGGCCAGCGTCCAGCCGTCCACTGCGACCGTGGTCCTATACGACCACATCCTCCCTGACCCAGAGATGGCGCCGGATCAGTATAACGCCATGCAGGCGCTGGCCCGTGCCATGACCGACCCGGCGAACCAGCCGTGGTCGGCGGTGGTGCCGTGCCGGGACAAGGACGGCAACCTGCTCACCGCCGGCTACGATCTGGACGATGGCACCGGAGAGGGACTGACCAGCGGCCAGCAGCTCTATACATACCAACTGAACAGTGCCGTGCTCCAGGCATCCGGAGCGGCCACCACCGGCGCCTGCCGGAGCGCATCGGATGACTACCGCCTCCAGAACCAGCTTTGGGCCCCCACCACCGGTACCGCGGCGCTAGTCCAGAGCGGCTCCGCCCCCCTGGTCGGGAAGAGCACCGCCAAACGGCGGGCGGCGGCGGCCGCTCCCACGTACAAGTGGACGGTGGACGAGCAGACCGAACACCACGGCATCAGCGTGGCGAAGAGCTCAATTCGCCTCGACAGTAGCGGCCACTTCTCCATCGACGCCAGCAACAGCTACCAGCGGACGATCTATGCCGCCTATCAACTGCTGGATGAGCAGGGCAAGTCCCTCGCCGACCGGAAGCTGCTCTGGTCCATGTCCGCGGTCAACAACCTGATGGGCATTCCGATGCCGACCGACCCAACCGCCCTCACCTTCGATCTGGGGGATGCGGCGGCGGTGAAGCTCTTCTTCGGGAGCCTGGGCACCTCGGATTGGGACGGGGATGTGTCCGACTACGGCGCCCTCCTCACCTGCCTGTGGCAGTATGGGATTCCGGGGGTCTTCCTGGTGGCCGGCAAGGCGCTGACCAGCACCGAGACCTTCAACGAGATCGTGAATGACCGGGATCTCTGCGCAGCGGCCATCGGGATCGCCTTCGGCCTCGTCGGCGGCGGCGTGGTGACCGCAGCGGCGGTATTCAACACCAAGAAGGTGCTGATCGGCTTCGCCAGCATGGCCCTGAGCATCGCGGTCCAGAAAGGGATGGAGAAGCTGGGCGCCTGGTTGACGGCGCAAGTGGCCGCAGGCGAGATCAAGGAAGCCTTTGGCCCGGTGGGCTGGGCCTTCTCCCTGGCCGCCGCGGGGATGGACTTCGAGTCGCTGGCGATCACCACCGGCGAGGTGCTCTCTTCGCCCGCCTGCGTTCGGGTGAAGGTGAGCCGGGCCCTGGACGTGGCTGTCACCCTGCATCCGGACCCCCGCCATGGCGAGGCTGGCGACCCGTCGACAGCGGTCTGGCCGTCGGTGGCCAGCCGGTATGAGTCGACGCTCCAATACATGAACGGCACCAGCTTCCAGTTGAAGGGGCAGCTGCCCGCGACCACCAGCAACGTGCTGATCCCGCTGCTCTACCGCGACGTGCCTGCTGGCGGCAAGTTCCGGATCATCACCGCGCTGTACAGCGACAGCGGGTGGCTGGCCGGCAGTTGGCAGAGCGACTGGCTGGAGGCCAAGCCGAACCAGGGCACCACCCTGAATCTGGGCGACCAGTCGATTACGGAGAACCTGGTGCCGCTGGCGCCGGATACCCAGTACCTCTTCAAAGAGCGGATGGTCGCCAAGGGGGCTGGCTATGCGTGGCAGGCGGGCGGTCTGCCGCCTTCGGCCACGCTCTCGGCCCTGAACTGCGGCGGCACCGGCACCCTCTGCGAACTGGCGGGGCTGACGCTGAACAACAGTGCGTTCCAGGTGGGCTATAGCTGGCGGGCCTCCGGTCAGCATCTGCACCCCGATACGGCTTCAGCGCCGCTCTCCGACCAGCAGCTATATGCCGTGCAGAACCTCTCGGTGCTGGCCGACCCGGGCTCGCGGCTGAAGCACAGCCCCATCGGCTTCACCGACCGGCCGGCTATCGCCTATGCCCCATCCACCAATGCCACCAACCAGATCGACCAGACCAACTTCATCCTCGACCCCCGGGGCGGCGGCATGAACCTGCGGCAGGTAACGCTCTCCGACGGGCAGACCGATTTCGGCCTGGATGGGAACCTGCAAAGCTGGGGCAGCTTCCCGCTGGAGAACATCGATGCGCTGGCCATTCACCCCAGCAACGCGGTGGTGGCCTGCTCCTGGAAGGATCACAAGCTGATGCTGCTTCAGCTGCCAGATGCGCCAAAACCTGACGGTCAGGCGCCTGTTGCCCTGATGGTCTCCGGCCAGGGGATCCGGCAGGGGCTGATGCAGGGCCCGAAGGCCTTGGCGATCGCCCCCGACGGGCGAATTCTGGTGCTGGAGAGCCTCAACCGCCGGGTCCAGGCCTTCGATATCAAGGGGAACCCGGTGCCCAGCTTCACCCCGGGCGGCAATGTGACGACGGTGCCCACGGCGGATGTCGGCCCGGCGCTGGACGCCGGTCAGGTGCCGGAGAGCCTCCTGACGGCGCTGCAGACGGCCCGCTATGGCTTCCGGTTCACGCTGGACCCGGGCTTCATAGCCCAACTGAACAGCTGCCGGTTCGCCCCCGAGAACGATCCCCTGATCCTGGCGCTCTCCCAGGAGGGCGTGGTGCTGGCCTACGACCCGGAGCGGATGGACGATCCGGCCGTCAGCGCCCAGATTCGCCTGGTGGAGCCGGGGCTCAGTTGGATCATCACCGATCCACGGGGCACCTCCTGGCAGGTGCTGACCGACAGCGGTGCACTGGCGGTCTACTGGCGGCCTGACCATAGCACGGTACGGGTGGAGCAGGCCGGCCAGCAGTGGCTGCTGCTCGATACGGTGACTGGCAACGCCCTGCGTCTGCTGCCATCCACCGCCGACCCGACCGTGACCGAAGTACGGATCTGCCAGTCCTTCTTCCCGCTGCGGGTCTCGCACACCAGCAGCATCACCTACCTCGACATGGCGGTAGAGGCCACTGGCTTTGTCTATGTGCTCGCCTATCAGAACGACGGGACGAAGCCTTCGGACTACCTGCTGGATATTTACGGCCCGGACGGTCGATTCGTGCTGCGCACGCCGGATCCCAACGTGATCAGCAACCCGCAGAACGTGGTGGCCGGCCGCATCACGGTCGATATCTGGCGCAACCTATACGGCCTCACCTTCGAGACCCTGCAAGGCTCCTCGGGCGGCCCGCAGCCTGGTCTGGCTCACTGGACGCCGACCCCGCCACTCTTCACGCTCCCCCTGGACGACCAGTCGGCCTTTAACCAACTGAATATCGGCGTGGTGACCCAGCTCTTTGCCGGCTATGGGATTGCGCTCTCCACCCGTGCCTTTATCGTGGTGGATGACCCGGACGGCGCATGGGAGGTCAAGGACGGCACGACCATCTACCACGTATACCGCAGCGGTGACGGGCTGCAGGTTTACGCGGTGCCAGCGTGAAAGGGAGCGATGCCATGCAGGCGTTAACCGTTGCGATCGGGCCGGCGGGGATCGAGTACTTCGCCCGGCAGTTGGTAGCGCAGGAACTGGTGGGGGCCCTCGGCGGGCTGAAGCCGCCGGATCGTTCGATCCCCGTAGGCAGCTTCAGTGAGTCCGGCCCCGGCTGGGTCAACTCCTACTCCAACGTCCGGGTCGACCTGAGCCATGGCATCCTTTCCGGCTACACGCCGGTCTACCAGTCGGTGAAGCAGCAGCCGCAGGGCAAGTTCCTGCTGGCCATGGACGGCCGCAACTGTACGGCCAGCTACGACTGGCGGGAGCGGTATCACTGCGATCACTCCTATTCCGGCGGCGGCCACACCAAGGAAGATGTGGACGAGACCTACGATTACAAGCAAGGCATCAGCGACCTCGCCACTACCGTGACGCTGGGCTTCGTCTACGACCAGAAGGGGAACGATTACGCGATCGATGTACTGGGGTCGAGCGGCCAGAGCAGCCAGGACAAGCCAAACATCCCCTCCCAGAGCATTCTGCACGGGCAGAGCAACGCTTGCTATACCACCACGCTCAGCCAGGCCACGACGGATTCGGTGGCGGCCATCGACTTCAGCACCCCCATCGCCCAGCTGCTGCCGCCCCTGCTGGAATCGATTCCGGCCAGCGGCGACCTGGGCCATGGGATCGCCTACGAGTATCTGCTGGGCGACGCCGGGCTCACCTTCCCGCAGGATAACGGCATTGCGATCGGTGTGACCGGTCGGGTCAGCTACAGCGGCCAGTATTACTCGGGGCAGACGCCGCCGGTCTTGCCGGTGCCACCGGTCCCGAGCAGCCCGAACCACCTGATGTTCTACCTCTCCGATTACGAGATCAACGCGCTGCAGTGGGCCTTCTACCAGGCCGGACTGCTAAACACCACCGTCAACCCGGACGACCTGCCGGATCCGGACGTGCTGAAGGTGAAGACTTACTACCCGCAGATCCCAGCGTTCAAGCCTTACACGGCCTATGCGATGCAGGCGCAGCTCACCCCGAAGGCTGCGCCGGTGGTCACCTTTGCCCAGGTCTACCGCCTCACCAAGAGCGTGATGACCCTCCTGCAGCAGCAGCTGCCGGCGCCCGTCTACCAGCAGATCCTGGGGTTGGACGGCAACGCCTACGCCTGCGTCGCCGACCTGGAGACGGACCTGACAGACGCCGGGGTAGCCCAGACCTACTGGGGGACCATCGAACAGGCAGCCAGGGAGATGGGCCTGGTGCTAGCGCAGAACCTCGAGTTCCGACTCACGATCCAGAACGGAGCCGCGGTCTTGCCGTACCTGACCTTCGACGTGGTGCGCACCGACATCCTGGACAATCTCGCACTGGGCGTCAGCGGCCAGGCTCAGACCCTCCAGTACGGATTCGTCCATGCGAAGTACAGCGCCACCTTTGTGGCTACGAACATCGTAAACTTCGACCAAGCGGATTTCGGCAGCTTTATCTGGCCGGTGGTAGGCGAGCCCCAGTATGACAAAGTTTTGGTCGACATGGGGCAGACCGGTGTGCCCCTGCCGATGATGGCCGGCTTCCACTTCCTTTTCCAGCAGGCCCAGGTCAGCATTCAGCAGGGCTACGTCTCGGTGCTGGCGCAGGTGGAGTACAAGGCCTAGGGGGATCAGCATGAGCCAATCTTACGGCAGCTTTGCGGGGAAGGCGGTTTTTTCCTCCCCGCCGGGCGGCGGCGGATCATACTATCTGACCACGTGGCAGGTGTCGGGCGGGGGCCCTGACGGCTCCCCCCTTCTCCTGCCGGCCATGTCCGCCGTCACCGTGACGGAGCAGGAGCGCTGCCTGCTCTACGCCCAGCCCGACGGGAGCTATCGGATTCAGTTGGACAGCCTGCTCTGGATCGGGTTCGATGCGAACCTGGGGTGGCTGACTCTGACGCCTGATGTGAGCGGTGCGGTGCCGATTCTGCTGCTGGGCAGCCCCCAGGGCCAGCAGTGGCAGATCAAGACGGGCGACGGCAACCGACCGGTACTTTACAACGCCGGCGGCACCAGCCCGATTCTGGTCGCCGGTGATCCCGGCGATCCCCCGAGCCTCTTCGTGCCCTCCACTGCGACGCCGTCGCTGGCAGCGATTCGGGCGGCAGGTGGCGATCCGGGGGGCGACCTGGCGAAGGTGAACTTCCATGGGTCAGACCTTTCCAAGCTGGACCTGACCGGGGCGGATCTTACCGCGGCCGATCTGACCGGTGCGTCGCTGGCGGGCAGCGATCTGACCGGGGCCCGGCTGTGCGGGGCGGTGCTGGGCGGCGTATGCTGTGATCTTGCGACCCTGGATCAGGCCGACCTTACCGGCGCGGACTTGACGGGAGTCGCCTGGGGTAGCCCCGCCCGGGCGCAGGGGCTGGTGCTCACCCATTGCTCGGCTCGAGGGGCCGTGCTGGGCGGGCAGTCTGCGCCCTTGGACTGCGCAGGTGCTAATCTGGGCGGCGGCGACTTCCGCGGGGCGGACCTGCGGGGCCTCCTGCTGAACGGCGCACAGGGCCGTGGAGCGCTGCTGGCCAACTGCCGTCTGGACGGCGCCGTGCTGGACGAGGCCAACCTGGCGGAGGTTATTGCGGTGGGCGCCAGCCTGAAACAGGCCTCGCTCCAGGGCGTGAGTGCCCAGAGCGCCAACTTCGTGCGGGCCGACCTGACCGGCGCCAACCTGACCCGGGCGCGCCTGGGGGCGCGGGCCTATCTCTTCGGCCTGTCCGGCAGCAGTTATGTGACGGAACTGGACCAGTATCCATATGTGCAGCCGGACCTGGTGGCGGCCTTTGCGGCCAACGGGATCACCCTGGCGCCGACCGACCCGGTCACCGTTCTCGCCGAGGGGAGCCACTGGGCGGTTGAGGATCCGGCCGGACCCTACCTGTTGGTGGCGAAAGATGCTGAGACCATCGACGTCTGGTCGGAGAACCCTGCCCTGCGCCCGGCGGTATTGGCGGGCTCCACCGGCGACGGGGCCATTCTCACGGGGGCCAGCCTCTCCGGCGCTGACCTGCGCGGGGTTGAGTGGTATGGGGCCAGGCTGGATCATGCCGATCTGGAGGGTGCTGACCTGTCTGGCAGCCTGCTGGCCCAGGCGGACCTGACCCAGGCATACCTGTCGGGGGCCGCGCTGAGCCGCTCGGCACTGGTCGGCGCCCAGTTCCGGGGATGCCTGATTGGCCCCGGCTCTGACCGCACGCCGTTCGCACTGGACGGAGCACAGCTCCAGGGCGCAGACTTCAGCGATGCCACCGTGCTGGGGGGCCTTCTGATCGACGCAGGCGTCGCACTGCCTCAGGGTGTGCCGCTCTTCACGCTGCCGCCCGGCTCCGAGCAGGACCTGAACCAGCAGTCGATCCAGAAGCTGGCACCGGCCTTTGCCCAGGCGGGCTATCCGCTGGGGAGCGCCCCAACGGTCACCCTGTGCCAACTGTGGCTGCTGGACAACGCCGGGGAACCGGACCCGCTGGCGCCAAGGAGCTATCGGGTGCAGAAGGCCTCGGACAAGCTGCCTGTTTACGATGGGGAGAGCGGCCGGTACCTGTTCGCACTGCCCAAATCCGACGAGGCGCTGCTCAATCAGCCGACGGCCTCGTCCGCCCTGGTGGCGGCCTTCTACCAGGCAGGCTACGCCCTGGAGCCGCTGGCGCCGATTGCACCGCAGCAGTACTGGGAGATTCACCCCAGCGCCGATGGGCTGGAGGGGGCTGTTGCCTACCCGACCATGCGGGTCTATCAGGAGACGGCGAACCTGCCGGTCTACGGCAGCGTGCTGGTGCTGCTTCGGGATTGGCCACAATTCCCGGGTGGCCTGGCCTTCGCCGCCACGCAGGCACTTGACACGGCTTTGGACGCGACCAGCATCGGCCCGTCGGGCTACCCTCGTGGGGCGGTGGACCAGGGGTGGATGAGCTGGGAGGAGTTCCTGCGGGGGGACTTCGTGGGAGTCGCCTACACGGGACGTGGGTGACCCCTCCGCCGTCGGGCCTGTGCGGGGGACTTCGTGGGAGTCGCCTACACGGGACGTGGGTGACCCCTCCGCCGTCGGGCCTGTGCCGCCACGGCCCCTTTTCCTGCGGAGCCCCTTCGGGTCTCCTCGGGGGGCCGAACGGCGTCACAGACCCGCCGGCTCCGGGGCGCACGCCGCTCGCTTCGGGGACGCTCAGCTTCGTTTTGCTGATGGGGACAGGACACCCTAGGTGTCCGCTTCGGGGTCGGGCTCGCCGGTTTCGTTTTGCGGCCTTACAACCAAAACCCCGGGTGACCTCTTCAGGTCTCCCGGGGTTTTTTGCGGGGGCTTAGCCGTTCTTCACGACTACGCTCTCCAGGGTGTCGGCTACGGCCTTGGCTTTGTCGGTGGCGTCCTCCAGGGTGTCGTAGATCTCCTTCAGCTTGGTCAGGCGGATCGGGTCGGCGGGCTGGTCGAAGAGCTCTGTGAGGCAGCGGCGCAGTTCTACGTCGGCTGCCTCTTCCAGCTTGCGGATGCGGTTGTTGCTGGCGCGGACGGTGGTGAAGTCGCGCTCCTTCAGCTTGCCTACCGCGGTGTCGATCTCCCGGGCCTGCTGCTGGAGGATCGTGGCGAAGGTGCGAATATGTTCGTCGGCCTCTCGGATGCGGTAGATATCCATGCGAGCGGCAGCCTTCTCGATGCCGTCCAGGACATCGTCTAGCTGCTGGGCGAGGGACAGAATATCCTCCCGATCCAGGGGAGTCATGAACGCCTGGTTCAGGAGATTGGTCAACCCCTGCACGTACTGGTCGCCCCGGGTCTCCAACTGCTTGATCAGATCGGCGTAACGACTGCTGTCGTCCAGATGATCGTTCAGCTCGGTGAACAGGCGCCCTGCCTCCACGATGGTGGCCGATGCTTCGCCCAGGAGCCCGAAGAACTTCTGGTCTGTGTTACTGCCGCGAAAAAGCATCATGATGACCACTCCTTGTTCTGATTGGCACATGCTCCAAGTCAATTATAAGGCCACGTACATTCCTGTGGTTATGGTTGTGTTAAGGCGAGGCTGGGAACTCTTCCGACGGCGGAGTCTCGCCACGGATTGCACGGATTTCACAGATTCAGACATAAAAACGCCCAACCTGATTCCAGGTTGTTGATTGGTACTCCCTGGGGTAGGCCGGCTGCCATCGGGGAGGCTTGGCTGCGTCTCTGTCCGCCTTTTAATGGAGACCGCCTCTCTACCCCTTCAAAAAGGTGACAGAGAGGGCCTTTAAACCGGCGCAACGCACATGTTTGGGTCGCTCTGTCTTGTTTTTAATGCGTTTGTCCGCCTGCGCCATTAAAACCAGGACAGTTAGCAGGGAATTGCTGGAATCGCCCGCCACGGCCCTCGACCAGAGTCGGGTCGGCTCCCCGGCAGGCTATCCCCCATAGCCGCTCTTGTGATCGGCAAATGAAAGAGGCTCAGAAGCGGTTTCGCTTCTGAGCCTCACATACGATCGCTATTCCGGCAGGCGCTCGTTGCGCAGCAGGGCCGTGCGCCAGTCGCCGGGGTCGAAGGTCCACTTGGTCAGCAGGGCGGTGCGGCGCAGTTCGAAGTTGGCCTCGACATCCGTCCCCGCTGCCCGCAGGAGGTAGATCGAGTGGTGCTGGTTCTGGTGCAGGTAGGGCAGTCCACCCACGGTATGTACCTGGAAGCCCTTCTTCTGCATCTGCAGGGCCAGTTCGAGATCGGCAAAGCCCCAGCCGGGGACGCCCAGGGGGCCGGCGGTGTCGCACTTGACGCCTGCGTCGAGGACTGCCTTGCGGAAGAGGCCGTAGTGCACGGGTGCCCGTGCGCCGCTGCGGTCGATGCTCAGCCCGCCCAGGGAGGAGACCGCCTCGGCCGCCTTGCTGCGCTGGGTAACGGCGCCGGTGTAGGCCATGCCCACGCCGCCGAGCCAGTGGCCGTAGCTCTCCATGTACCGCAGCATGGCGAAGACGGAGAAGGGCACGATCGTGACGTCGGCGTCGCAGAGCAGCAGGTAGTCCGCCGACTGGGTCTGGGCCTCGGTGATCAGGCGGTTGCGCCCTACGGCGGAGCCGTCGTTCTTCGTGTTGGTGATCACGCTGACCGCCACGTCGGCCGGATCCATGGCGGCCTTGAGATCCTGCAGCCGCTTGGTGGTGCCGCCGGCGGTGTCGCTGCCGTCGTCCGAGCCGTTGTCGAAGACGGCGATGGAGACATCCTGGCCCATCCGCTTCAGCATGCGGGCCTCACGTACCAGGGCCTGCAGCGCACCGATGCTGGTCCCCTGGCTGTTCCAGGTCAGCAGGCCCAGCAGCAGCTTGCGCCCCTTGGGCATATCCGCCTTGGGCAGCTTCTGGAGGACGCTGCCGATCACGATGTGGTTGGCCGGCTTGTCGACCCAGAGCAGGCCGGCGGTGGTGCGGTCCGGCACCGCCGTCGGGAGCAGCACCTTGCCCAGCTTGGGGCTGGTCATGGTGGTCAGGTCGCTCAGCTTGGTCAGGTCCACCGCCGTGTAGCCGGGCACCGAGGCGGCTTCGGGCGTGTAGTAGTGTGGCCAGCTCAGCAGCAGCAGGCCGCCGGGCTTCAGCTTGGTGGTCAGTTCGTCGATCAGCCGCATCTGGTCCGCCGCCGACAGCTTGTCCAGCGTGCCGACGCAGACGACCCGGTCGAAGGCTTCGTCGGGCAGCCCCACCGGCAGAGCTAGGTTCCGGCCGTTCAGCGGATCGAACCGCCGGCAGAGCACGTTGGGGTAGAGTTCGGCCATGCGCTCGGGCAGGCCGGTGGCGCCGGTACTGCAATCCAGCACCGCCATGGTCTCGGTCAGGCAGGCCCGGGAGAGAACAAAGGGCACCGCCCACTGCATGTCGCCCCGCAACGGCTGGCTCTGCATGCAGGCCTTGAACTCCGGGAGTTTCAGATCGGCCGCCCGACCCACGCCATCGGGCGCGGACTCGGCAGCAGGGATATCCTCAGCGCCGGGACTGAGCCAGAAGATCGCTTCCCAGTCCATTTGATCGCTCCTCCTATCCAACTGTTCACGGATTCACCTGCCGCAGATAGGCCCGGGCCCGGGTCGGATACTCGCCGGCCACCTCGTCGGCCAGGCCACGAAGCAATTCCAGTCCGGCCTGTTCCTGACCGGAACGGTGCAGCGCTACTCCCTGATAGAACCTTGCCCGGGGATTGTCCGGCTCGGCGGCCAGAACCGGCGCCAGCAGCGTGCTGCAGCGGCCCGGGTCGTCGGCTGCCAGGGCCAGGACCGCCAGATCCATGCTCGCCTGCGGCTGGCCGGGCGCCAGCAGCAGAACTCGCTCCAATTCCCGGGCCGCCTGCGCCTCCTGACCGGTCGCCAGGTGGACCATCGCCAGATGATGCCGGGCTTCCAGGTGCTCCGGCGCCAGGCTGAGGGCCCGGCGCAGAGCCTCCCCTGCCGATCCCAGGTCTCGCCTGGCGAAGAGCAGGGCGCCCATCAGCGTCCAACTGTCGGCGGAATCGGGGTCCAACTGCACCGCCTGCCGCACCGCGGTCAGTGCGTCGGACCACTGCTGGCGGCCGCTCAGGGCGGTGGCCAGACCACGCCAGTGGTCCCCTTCCTCTGGCTGCAGGTCCAGGCACTCCCGGAAGGCGGCTTCGGCAGCCTCATACTCTCCGGTCTGAACCAACAGGCGCCCCAGGCACTGGCGGGCCAGCACGTTGGATTCATCCAGCACTGCGGCCTGCCGCAGGTCGGCGAGGCCGCTCTCCACCTCCCCCAAGGCGGCCCGGGCATTGCCCCGGTTGGTAAGGGCCACCGTGCTGGAGGGGTTCAGCCGGATCGCTTCTTCATACTGCGCCAGCGCCTCGCTCAGGCGGCCCTGCTCCGCCAGCAGGAAGCCGAGGTTGTTGCGGGCGGTGCTGTTCTCCGGCTCCAGTTCCAGGGCTGTCAGGTAGGCCTGCCGGGCCCCTTCCCGGTCCCCCTCCAGGTGTAAGGCCGCCCCCTGTTGGATGTAGTGCGCAACGTCGCTTGCCATGCTCCTTCCCCTCCATCAGGCAATCTTCTTGATCAGGTCGGTCAGCAGCGCTTTCGGCTGGATATCCGGGACCTCGAACTGCACGTCGCTCAGTTTCACATCGAACTCCTTGCCCTCTTCGTAGTGAATCGGGCACTTGATGCCGAAGGTGAGCCCCGACCCATAGGCGAAGGAGGCCAGTTTCCAATCCTTCTCGTACAGGTTGACCGTGTCGAAGAGCAGGTCGGCCTCCACCTTCACGAAACCGGTGATGTCGAAGATGAAGCTGGGCTGCGCCCGTACGGCGGCCTCGGCATCCACCTTCAGCCCACGAGCCGGGGTCCAGTCCACCACCACCGCCGCCGTGGCCTCGCCGGTCAGGGCCAGGGTGCCGCCGAGCTTTAGGCCGGCCCGTGCGCTGACCACCGGGATGCCGGCGCCCAGGGAGCCGTCGACGCTGAGGGTGACGCCGGCGCCCGCCGGGACCACCAGCTTGGCCTTGCCCTTCACTTCCGTCTCCGCCTCACGGTCCGGGTTATACTTGACCGTCAGCGCCGTGTCGGTCAGCTTGCCCGGGCCAAAGCCGGCGTAGGCGGAGAGACCGCCGCCGATGGTGGCGAAGATGCCGATTCGCTGGCCCAGCACCGAGACGCCTACGATCGGGATGTCGATGCCGATATGGAAGATCTCCTTGTCGACCTTCCTCTCCTTGAACAGCTCCAGCGATTTGGGCAGGGCCAGCTCGCCCATCAACTCCACTTCGCCGTTGGGCTTGAGGTGCGCCCCCACCGTGGCCTGGAGCCAGGGCGAGAGCTTGGCGGTCAGCGTGCCCTCACCGTAGGCCTGCATCTTCGAGGCCGGTTTCGCTCCGGCCACCGGCTTGCCGGCCGCATCCAGCGGGCGGTTGGTGGCGCCCGCCGTCAGGGTGCCACTGAGCATCCCCTTCTTGTAGCTGATGCTGCCGCTGACGTCCCACGCGCCCTGGTCGTAGGCGGCGTGCACCACCGGATCGCCGGGGAGCTTCAAGGGGATCGTCCCATCGGCGCTCAGCTGCCAGCCGGTCTCGTCCTTCTTCATCCGGGTCTTGATGGTGCCGCTCTTCACCAGGGGGACCTTATCATCCAACTCCACGGTGCCGTCGATCAGAAGCCCGTCCTTCTCGGAGTAGGCGGCGTTCACTTCGGCCTTCTTCACAAACGGGAAGTCTGGCTCCACGGCGCCTGCCAGGGTGAAGAGGCCCTTCTGATAGCTGGCCTGCACGGTGCCCTTCTTGACTCCTCGCACCTGAGCAACGGTCAACTTGCCGGAGCCAAACCAGCCATCCTTGTTGTAGCCGAAGTCGATATCGGCCTCCTCGAAGAGGTCGGTGTCGAAGGAGAAGGAACCGGCGAGGGTGGGCCCGCCGTCGGGGGTATAGGCGCCCTCCAGGGTGCCAGTCCCCACGCCGTCGATGCCGAAGGCGATCTTGCCGCCGACGCCTATTCCGCCGGTCCCCAGGCCGAAGGTGAGGGAGCAGGCGGTGACATGGAACGGGGCGGGCACGCCGAACTCATCGATGGTAAAGGTGTGCGAGACCATGATGTTGCCGCCGCTGATCGTCAGGTCCAGGTCCAGCTTCTTGCCGAAGAGCGGCAGGCTGGTCTCGACCGCGCCCATCACGCCGGCACCCTTGTCATCCAGCCAGAACTCGTCGATGCGGATGGGGCTCATCCCGGCGAATTCCACCTGGTTCATGGCGGACTCGAGCCCTTTCTTGTCGGGATAGCCGAGGCGCAGGGCACCCGGCAGCCGTTTCACGGTGATCGACTGCTTCCGCCCCTGGCCCTTCAGGAGCTTGATGCCCTTGGGAATCTCGACGGTGAAGGTGCCAAGGTCGGGTTTGTCCTTGTCCTCCGTTTCGGTCCAGAACTGCACATTCGACACGGTGAAGGGCATGAACGCATCGGGATCTGCCCCCTCCCCCTTGCTCTTGGGGTTCCACAGGAACTCTCGGGGGGTACCGCCCGATCGGTTCGGAAAGATCAGCACCTTGTCTTTCAGGCCCTTTGCGATCTGAGAGGGCGAGGTGGGCTTCACATCCTGAGCGGTCAGGTGGGCGCCGGCCTCGATTTTGGCCTTCGTCCAGATCTGCTTGTCCTCTTCCGCCTTGGGCGCCGCCTTGTCGGTGACCACCGTGGTGAAGACCAGGTTGTAGTTGTCCAGGATCTCCTCGATGCTGCTGCCAAAGGCCTGCTTGGTCTGATCCACGAAGAGCTTCGCCTTGCCCCGGATGTTCTGCTGGATCAGGTTGCCGGACTTGCTGTTGACCGACTGCTCCAGCAGCTGCATGTTCTCTACGGTGTTGGCCCAGGCGCCGGCGCCGCCTTTCTGCTTCTTGCCGCTCTCGGCGGCCTTGGCCTCTGCCGCTGCTACCGCCGCCTTCGGCGCCTTTCCGACGCTGGCCGCTCCGCCCCAGGCGGCCAACTGGAGTTCGATGATGTGGTCCACCTGGTACTGGGTGGCCAGATGATCCTTATCCCAGGTCGGGATGGTCAACTCGCCGGCGATCTCTTCCGCAGTGCCAAACAGATAGCGTTTCTTGTCACCTTTGGCCTCTCCGCCTTTCACCTGGAAGGCCATGGGTTCGCCCGCCTTGGCGGCGTTGACGCCCGCCAGTTCGGCCAGCTTTTTGGCCATGCCGGCGGTGCTGATATCCTTCCGCCAGACCTGCACCTGGCGGGTGTTGCCCCGCTGGTAGAACTTCTGCCAGGTCACCGGCGCCGCCGCCTTGGTTGCGTTCAACTTGAAAGCGGGCACCCCGATGGAGTCGAAGGTGATGGTCATGGTCGACTCGTCCAGCACCCCGGTGGCGGGGGCCATGCCCTTCTTGATCGCCTCCAACTCCGCAGGCTTGTACTCCTTCTTATTGAGGGCCGTCTTCTTTTTCTTCTTGCTCTTCGTCTGCTGCTGCCCGGTCGTGGGCTTCCGCCGCACCACCTGATCCTTTTGCAGCAGGTGAGTCACCTCGTGGGCCATCAGGGCGGTATCGGCCTGGGACTCCCCTTCGGCCAGCCAGATATCTCGTCCGTGGGCGAAGGCGCGGGCACCCAGGGCGTCGGCCGCAGCCTGCGCCTCTTCGCCATCGTGGACCCGACCCATAGGCGAAGGAGGCCAGTTTCCAATCCTTCTC
>JBLNEM010000038.1:0-6366 GCA_050262655.1 Mycobacterium leprae
CGACGGTGGAGGCCGCCGCCTTGATCTTGTCGGCATCATACAGCAGCACGCCTACGTACCGCAGCCGACCGACGCAGGTTTCGGAGCAGACGGTGGTCAGACCGGACTCGATCCGCGGATAGCAGAAGATGCACTTCTCGGCCTTGTGGGTGCGCCAGTTGAAGTAGGTCTTCTTGTAGGGGCAGGCGCTGACGCAGAAGCGCCACGAGCGGCACGCCTCCTGATCCACCAGCACGATGCCGTCTTCATCCCGCTTGTAAAGGGCGCCCGAAGGGCAACCGGCTACGCAGGTGGGGTTCAGGCAGTGCTCGCAGATCCGGGGCAGATAGAACATGAAGGCCTTCTCGAACTCCAGGGCGGTCTCTTCCTCGATGCCCCGCCGATCCACATCGGCCTTGGCATGTTCCGGGGCGCCCGCCAGGTCATCATCCCAGTTGGGCCCCCAGTCGGGCTTGTCCATCGGCTCGCCGGAAAGCAGCGACCGGAAACGGGCCACCGGCACATGCTTGCGGGGCGGACTTTGGACCAGGTCCTTGTAGTCGGCGGTGTAGGGAGCGCCAAACTGCTCGATCACGGGCAGGTCGGGGTTGTGGAAGATCTCCAGGAGCTTGGTCTTCGGGCCGCCGGCCCGCTGGCGCAGGCGGCCGTTCTTTAGCTGCCAGCCGCCGCGGTACTTCTCCTGGTTCTCCCACTCCCGGGGATAGCCGACGCCGGGCTTGGTCTCCACATCGTTCCACCACTGGTGCTCGGCGCCGGACCGGTTGGTCCAGACCTGCTTGCAGGTGACACTGCATGTGTGGCAGCCGATGCATTTGTCCAGGTTCATGATCATGGTGATCTGTGCTTTAACCTTCAAGCCAATCCACCTCATTCAGGCGACGAATCACAACCGCTTGATCCCGCTGATGCCCGCACGGGCCGTAGTAGTTGAAGCCCGCGCTCAGTTGGGCATAGCCGCCGATCATATGGGTCGGCTTCGGGATGACGCGGGTCAGGCTGTTGTGGGGGCCGCCCCGCTCGCCGGTCACCTTGGTGCCGGGCACGCCCACCGTCCGGTCCTGTGCGTGGTACATGTAGCAAACGCCTTCCGGCATCCGGTGGGTCACCACCGCCCGGGCTGCACAGGCGCCGTTTCGGTTGAATGCCTCGATCCAGTCGTTGTCCTTGATGCCGATCTTCTCGGCGTCCTTGTGATTCAGCCAGATCGTCTGGCCGCCCCGGAAGAGGCTCTGCATGATCCAGGTATCCCAGAACATGGTGTGAATGCCCCATTTCTGGTGCGGGGTCAGGTAGCTCAGCACGATCTGCGGCCCTTCCTGCCCGGGCCGGTTCTGCATCCCCTCGGGGAAGGCGCCGGTGACCAGCCGCGGCCGGTAAATCGGCAGCATTTCGCCGTAGTCCCGCATGATCTCGTGATCCAGGTAAAGGGTCTGCCGTCCGGTCAGCGTCCGGAAGGGCACCAGATACTCCGTGTTCAGGGTGAACGGCGAATAGCGCCGTTCATGCGACTCCAGACCGCTCCAGACCGGGCACTTCAGGGTCAGCCGCGGCTGGGCGGCGATCTCCCGCACCGTCATGACAACGGCTTCCTCGTCCTTGGCGATCTGCTCCAACTGCAGACCCGTGGGCTTCTCCAGGGCCTTGAATGCGGCGACAGCACGCTTTCCGTTGGTGGCGCCCGACAGGGCCATGATCGCATTGGCCGCCTGTTCGTCATCCTGCAGCGACGGCCGTCCCTTGCCGGGCCCCTCCACCGGGCTGGGCCCCAGGGTGTGGATCAATTCCTTGTAGGCCTCGGCGCTGGGGATGGGGATCCCCTTGGTCTGGACTTGCTGCTCCGTCCGAGGCCCAAGGGCGATGATCTGGTTGTAGACATGCGGGTAGTCCCGCTTGATCACCGCGAAGCGCGGCATCGTCTTGCCGGGTATCGGCTGCGTCTCGCCCTTGCGCCAGTCCAGCACCTTGCCGCCCTCTTGCCCCAGTTCTGAAGGCGAATCGTGCATGAGGGGCAGCATCATCACGTCTTCCAGTTCGCCGAGGTGCTCCGCCGCAAGCCGGGAGAAGACTGCTGCGAGCCGCTGGAAGGTCGCCCAGTCGGTCTTCGCCTCCCAGGGCGGCGTAATGGCGGCCTGGAAGGGGTGGATGAAGGGATGCATGTCGGTGGTGCTGATGTCCGTCTTCTCGTACCAGGTGGCCGCGGGCAGCATCACATCGGCAAAGAGGCCGGTGGAGGACATGCGGAAGTCCGAGGTGACGAACAGATCCAGTTTGCCCGCCGGCGGCGAGTCGGGGATATCCAGGTTTGGCTTGCCAATGGGCGGCGCCAGCACATGCCCATCCGTACCCAGCAGATGGCTGAGGAAATACTCGATGCCCTTGCCGCTGGAGGTGAGCAGGTTGCAGCGCCAGGTCATGAGTACCCGCGGCCAGTTCTCGGGCGCATCCGGATGCTCCATGGCGAAGCCGAGGTCGCCTGATACGAGCCGCTGCGCCACGTGATTGCCGATATCGGCTTCGGTCTGCGCACCGGCTGCCCGGGCCTTGCGGGCGGTCTCAATCGAACTCTCCGTAAACTGCGGGAACGAGGGAATCCAGCCAAAACGGGCGGCCAGGGCGTTCATCTCGGCCGGGTGCATCCCCGTCCACTTCCCGCCGCCGGGCCAGGCCAGCCCCAGATCGCTCTCGTGGTACCGGTACTGGTCGGTGGCGAAGTAGAAGAAGGAGGTCCCGTTCATCTGCCGGGTGCCCGGGTACCAGTCCTGCCCGAAGGCCAGGGTGCCAAGCCCCTCCAGCGGCCGGATCTTCTCCTGCCCCACGTAGTGAGCCCAACCACCGCCGTTGACGCCCTGACAGCCGCAGAGCAGCACCAGGCTGATCATGGCCCGGTAGATCAGGTCGGAGTGGTACCAGTGGTTGGTGCCCGCCCCCATACAGATCAGACAGCGTCCCTGGGTCCGTTCAGCCGTATCGGCGAACTCCCGGGCGACCTGGATCACCTGCTCCCGCTTCACGCCGGTGATCGATTCCTGCCAGGCCGGCGTATACGCCTTGAGGTCGTCGTAGTCCGTCGGGTAATCGCCGGCCAGGCCACGGGGTACACCGATGTTGGCCATCAACAGATCGAACACGGTGGTCACGTAGGTCTGCTGTCCACCGACCGCCAGCTGCTTCACCGGTACGTGGCGCGTCACGCTGGCGCCCTTGGCGCCCCCGAAGTAGGGCAGGTCGACCGGCAGGGTCTGGTCATGCTGCCCGAGGAAGGTCAGCAAGGGCAGAATCGGCGTGCCTTCCGGCGTCTCCATCTTCAGATTCCACTTGCCCGAGCCGTCCCAGCGGAAGCCGATGCTGCCATTGGGGATGGCCGGTGCGTTGGTGGCAGAGTCCCACAGCGCCGTTTTCCACGCGGCGTTTGGCACCTGCTGCCCCAGATCGGCGGCGTTGACGAAGGGACCGGCCAGGTAGCCGTTGCCCTTCTGCTCCAGTTTCACCAGGAACGGCAGGTCGGTGTACTTCTTCACATACTCCTCGAAGTACTCGGTGGGATGGTCCACATAGAACTCTTTCAGGATCACATGGAGCATCGCCAGCGCCAGTGCGGCGTCGGTGCCTGCCTTGGCCGGCAGCCAGGTGTCGCAGAACTTGATGTACTCGGCGTAGTCCGGTGCGACCCCCGCCACTTTGCAGCCCCGATACCGCACTTCGGTCATGAAGTGGGCATCCGGGGTGCGGGTCATGGGCAGATTGGTGCCCCAGATGATCATGTAGCGGCTGTTGTACCAGTCGCCGCTCTCGGGTACGTCGGTCTGCTCGCCCCAGATCTGCGGGCTGGCCGGCGGCAGATCGGCGTACCAGTCGTAGAAACTACAAATCGTGCCGCCGATCAGGGAGAGGAACCGGGCGCCCGAAGCATAGCTGACCATCGACATGGCGGGAATGGGCGAGAAGCCCACCACCCGGTCAGGTCCGTAGGTCTTGATCGTATGGATGGTCGACGCGGCAACCAGTTCGATCGCCTCATCCCAACTGGAGCGGACGAAGCCACCCTTGCCTCTCGCCACCATGTATGCGCGGCGCTTTTCCGGGTCGGTCACGATCGATTTCCAGGCTTCGACCGGGTCCTTATACTCCTGCTTCGCCTTCCGCCAGAGGTCCATCAACACGCCCCGCAGATACGGGTAGCGGATGCGGGCCGGGCTATACTCGTACCACGACGTAGTGGCGCCCCGCGGGCAACCCCGTGGCTCATGGTCGGGGAAGTCCGGACCCTGGCCGGGATAGTCCACCTGCTGGGTCTCGTAAACGATGATGCCGTCCTTCACGTGGACCTTCCAGCTGCAGGAGCCGGTGCAGTTCACGCCGTGGGTGGAGCGGGTGATCTTGTCGGTCTGCCACCGGCTGCGATAGAGATCTTCCCAGCGCCGTTTCCGGGGGTTTTCCTCCAGCCACCCTTGCGACAGACGCGGGCCGCGCTTCAGGTAGGTCAGCCATTGGAGCAGTTGGGAGTCACGTCGGGCCATATACATCCACTCCGTGCACATTCCTCTGGTACCGTGTCTAAGGTGTGCCAGTCGTGGTGGGAGTATGTAGAAAGCGGGCCGGGTACCAGGTAAACCTGGTTCCTCGACCCGCTCTGCCTATGCTTTCGTGACCCTTACCCCGAGGCCCTGCGTCACCATCTCTCGGAACGCTTCCTGGAGCTCCTGCTCGGAGAGACTGCCGTCGCTCTGGCCACCGGTCATCTGCTGCTGGGCCTGCAGCTCGAACATGCGGTAGCCCACGGTCCAGAGGAAGTCTGCCGCGATGCGGGGGTGAGTCACCTTCATGCTTCCTTCCCGGACTCCCCGCTCGATGATCGAGGTCAGTAGCGGCAGCAGCTTCGGCGCCAGGTCTTCCAACAGACGAGATGGAACGGCATAGTTGCTCTTCAGGTAGATCGCCTCAATCAGGTGCTTCTCCCTGGTGACCAGGGCGAGGCAGTCATCCATCGCCCTGCTGAGCACGACGGGCGCCGGAAGGTCGGTGCGCTCGGCCAGCCGCCGGAAAACCTCGGCCAGGGTCTCCAGCAGCTCCTGCATGATCGCCATGAGCAGCTCCTGCTTCGACCGGAAGTAGATGTAGGAGGTGCCCTGGGCCACCTTGGCCCGTTTGGCGATGCTGCTCATGGCGGTCTCCTCATACCCCTGCTCCATGAACAGGGCGCGGGCTGCATCCATGAGCTCCTTGCGCCGCTCGTCCGCCGGCTTAACCACCCGTCTGTGTATCATGCTGAACCACCTTTAGTGCTCCATGTCGATCCGGGGGAGAATCCGATCCAGCCACTTCGGCAGCCACCAGTTCCAGTCGCCGGCCAACCGCATCAGCGCAGGCGCCAGGATCATCCGGATGAGGCTTGCATCCAGGAAGACGGCGATCGCCAGACCAAAGGCCATCTCCTTGATGGTCAGAATGCCGATCGAGGAGAAGACGCCGAAGATCAGGACCATGATCGTCGCGGCGCCGGTAATGATGCCCGCCGACTTTGCCAGACCCGCGGCAACACTCTCCATATTCTCGCCCGTTGCGTCGTAGGCCTCCTTTACCCGGCTGAGCAGGAAGACCTCATAGTCCATGCTCAAGCCGAACAGCACCGCGAAGAGCATGATGATGATGGGGCTCTCCAGATAGCCGATGGGCGTGAAGCCCAGCAGGCCGGACAGATGCCCTTCCTGGAAGACCAGCACCAGGACGCCATAGGTGGCGGCCACGGAGAGGGCGTTCAGGACCACGGCCTTCAGCGGGAGCAACAGGGAGCGCATCAGGAGCATCAGGATCAGGAAGGTGATGACCAGCACGAGGGCGATGACCCGGGGCAGCCACCAGTCCATCTGGTCATTCATGTCGAGCAGCAGGGCGGGGGTACCGCCGACCATGGGCTTCAGGTCGGGGGCCATGGCGGGCAGTTCGGTCCGCAGGCGGCGGACCAGTTCCATCGATTCGGGTGTGTCGGACTTGCCCTTATGGATCACCATGATGCGGGCCACGTCGGAGCCGTGATCCAGGTTGACCAGGGTAGGCATCAACTCTTTGAGCTGGTCGCCCCCCGCTTCGGTCACCAGCCGCAGACCCATGTCGCCCCGATTCATCAACGGCTTCAGATCGACTGCGCTGCCCTGCTGGCCTGCGGTCTGCATGCCCTGGGCCGCCTTGTTGATCTCGGTGCCGATCTGCTGCACGCCCTGGGAGGCACTCTTGATGCCGTCTGCCAGCCGGGCGCTGGCAGCCGCACTCTCATTGCCGCCCCCGGCGATCTGGCTCAGGCCGGTCTCGGCCGCTGCCAGCTGGGTCGCAATCTGCTGCAGACCCGCCGCCGCCTGATCAATGGAGGTC
>JBLNEM010000039.1:0-2706 GCA_050262655.1 Mycobacterium leprae
GCCGCCACGGCCCCTTTTCCTGCGGATTGACCGACAAAACCTTACACAATGGGGGATGCGTACTTCTCCGGTTTTGTCGGTCACCCTTCGGGTCTCCTCGGGGGGCCGAACGGCGTCACAGGCCCGCCGGCTCCGGGGCGTCCAGCATCGTTCCCGGGAGTGGCACGGCAGTACCCTCCTGCGTCGTGCGGGAGACTAATGCTATACCGAGGAGGCGAAGAAGATGCAGCGCAGTGTTGCTCAGATCGTCCCGACAACGTGGACCACGGATGGTGAGGGCATTCCGGTGGGGCGGCCGTTCCCTTCCCGCTCCCTGTCGATATTTGATCCCTTCCTGCTGCTCGACAACTTTCGGGCGGATATTCCTCCCGGAGAGCCCCAGGGCTTTCCCGACCATCCGCATCGGGGGTTTGAGACGGTCACCTACGTATTGGAGGGCCGGATGGAGCACCGGGACTCGTTTGGCCACGAAGGGCAGATCGGCCCGGGGGATGTCCAGTGGATGACGGCAGGTGTTGGTGTGGTTCATTCCGAGCTGACTGAACCTGGTTTCTCCCGGCAAGGCGGGCGGCTCTACGGGTTTCAGCTCTGGGTCAACCTGCCCGCCCGGGATAAGCTGATGCAGCCGCGTTACCAGGAGGTACCGGCGCGGCGGATTCCGGTTGCCCAGAACGCCGACGGCACCGTTGCGGTCAAGGTGATCGCCGGCGAAGCGCTGGGTGCCCGGGCCGTTATTGAGACGCGCACGCCGATCATCTACCTGCACTACGACCTTCAGCCAGGCGCCCAGGTCGTGCAGGCGGTGCCGTACGAATACAACGCCTTCGTCTACGTGATCAGCGGGGAGGGCAGCTTCGGTGCTGACGGCCGGCGCGGAGCCCCTGGCGACATGCTGCTCTTCGACAACCAGGGCGACGAGATCAGCCTTGCAGCCGCGACGCCCCTCAGCCTGCTCCTGATCGCCGGTCTACCGCTGAACGAGCCGGTGGCCCGCTACGGCCCCTTCGTGATGAACACCGAGGCGGAGATTCGGCAGGCATTCGCCGACTATCGCGCCGGGCTCATGGGCCGAATCGAACCGCTGCACTGACCCGATTCAAACCAAAACCCTGAGCCCGCATAGCGGACTCAGGGTTTTACATACTCCCGCAAGCTCAGGCCTGGCTCTCCTCATCGCCTGCGCCGCCGAACGCGGACAGGTTGATGTTGACGTTCCGCATGGGCGTGATCGTCGAGAGGGCGTGCTTATAGACCAACTGCTGCTTCCCTTCGTACTCCAGGACAATGGTGAAGTTATCAAAGCCCCGGATATTGCCTTTCAACTGATACCCATTCACCAAATAGACGGTGACGGGAATCGATTCTTTCCGCACCAGGTTCAAGAAGGTGTCTTGTAGGTTTGGTAGCAACTTGGTCATGGGCAGCCCCCGTTCTTTTCCTCGGTTCTCTCTCTTTGCACTTCAATGCGCTTCTACAGCTTTTCGCCATTTTCCTTCTACTATCGCAGTAACTTTATCCAGAATTGCATTCCGGTCCGCCGGCGTGCTCAGATCGAACCACGTCACGCCCGGCTCCTTCTTGAACCAGGTGAACTGCCGCTTGGCAAAACGCCTGGTGTTTCGCTTGATCAGGGCGGTCGCTTCGGCCATGTTGAGCAACCCGCGCAGGTACTGCACGGTTTCGCGGTAGCCGATCGCCTCCATCGCTGGCAGGTGCGGATCGTACCGCTGGAGCAACCCTTGCACCTCCGCTGCCAGGCCCAGGGTGATCATCTGCTCTACCCGCTGGTCGATTCGCCCGTACAACAGTTCACGGTCCATGGTCAGCCCCAGAAACAGATCGTCATAGCGACGTTCAGCCTGGGTTGCCACCTGGGTCTGCGAGATCGGGACGCCGGTAACCGTGTATACCTCGAGCGCCCGGATGATGCGTCGCAGGTCGTTGGGGTGCAGTCGCGCCGCCGCTTCGGGATCGACTGCCGCCAACTGGCCATGCAGGTAGCCCGGACCGTTCTTCGCTTCGGCCTCTGCCAGTTCGGCCCGCAGCCCGTGGTCGGTCTCCTGTTCGCTGAACGTGTATTCCTGGACCACAGCGCGCACATAAAGGCCGGTACCGCCTACCAGCATCGGCAGCCGCCCCCGCCCGTGGATCGCCCGAATCAGTTGATCCACCTGGCTCTGAAACTCTGCCACCGAGTAGGGCTCATCGGGCGACTTGATATCGATCAGGTGATGGGGAACGCCCCGCATCTCCGCCGGCGTGATCTTGGCCGTGCCGATGTCCATGCCGCGATAGACCTGCATGGAATCGCCGGAGATGATTTCGCCCCCGAGTCGTTCGGCCAGATCGACCGAGAGTGCGGTCTTGCCCACAGCCGTGGGACCGACCAGTACCAGCAAGGGCAGCTTCACCGTTTAAACCTCTTCTCCAACTCCCCAATGCCGATGCAGATCACCGTCGGGCGGCCGTGGGGACAGGTATGCGGTGACTCGCAGTTGGCCAGTTCCTGCAGCAGTGCGTCGATGTCCTCCCGCTGCAGTGCGTCGCGCGCCTTGATCGACGCCTTGCAGGCCGCCATGGCCGCGAGCACCCGCCGCCGCCGATCCAGCACCGAACTCCCCGGCGGCACGCGCTCCTCCTGCAGCTTGTCCAGGAAATCGCAGACCAGGCGGGCCGTGTGGGCCTCCCCCAGCCCGGTGGGCACGC
>JBLNEM010000040.1:0-18112 GCA_050262655.1 Mycobacterium leprae
CCGCCAGCACCGGCCCGCCGGCTTCGGGGACGCTCATCTTCGTTTTACTGGATTGGGACAGAACACCCTAGCAAATGCCCCCGGATGCCCTTTCGCAGGGCGCCTGGGGGACCGTTTGTCAGTGGGAAAACTGAGGCGGAGGTTTTTCCTGTAAGCTCTGGTCGGCATGGGAAATTAGGCTCTTGCAAGCTGCACAGACAGGAGGCATAATGTAGGGGTAACCAGTTACAGAAACTTCCATCGGTATCTCCGGTAATCCAACTTGAAAAGGGCACACCCGTCGAAAGGCGGGGCCGCAAAGCTACGGGGCTAAAGAAGCGAACGCTTCCATGCTCGCCGGGTTGCCTGGGCGGATGGAGAGGGAACTCGTTCCCTCGCCGGGGATATTTTTTGTGCCCATGACGTTTCGCCAATGGTCAATGTTGGCGCGTCGCGCCGATCAATGGAGATAGGGGATCATTTTTCTAGTTCCATATTGACCCATATGTTTATATGATGCTATCATCATATTGGAATGTATAGCCACATTTGTACCAGTTACACATTGGGGTGCCGCGGGAGGTGAGTGCGTGCGCGGGTTTCCTTTCGCTTCCGAGTCCGACTTGCCGTTCGCTCAGGCTGGGGAATGCCTGGTGGCGGAGCCCGACGATGGCCCCACCCGGCCGTTGTACGCCCAAATCAGTGAAGACTTGATGGCATTCTTGGAGGCAGAGCAGAGGCGGCGCAGATTGCCCGGGCGACCCGACGTACCGAAGGGGACGATCGTATCCTTTGGGCTGGAAGCGTACCGAGAACTGGTCGCCATCGCCGATGAGCTGAACTCAGAGGCGCCCATTGAGAAACAGGTCGAGGCTCTGATCAACTTGTTGCACCGGAGCCGGATACCCATACTGGCTGCTAAACGCGGTCACAGCAAGTAAGTAACTTTTCGGTGTTACCAGGGGAGGGCGGCGCATGGAGAACCCACTCAGCCAAGCGGAGATTGATGCGTTGATGCGGACGCTCCTCCCGTCTACCAGCGAGGATCTATTCCAAGCGCGTTCCAGCGCAGTACGCACGTACGACTTCCGGCGCCCCGGCAAGTTCAGCAAGGACCTGCTCCGGACGCTCTTCATGGTGCACGACTCGTTCGCCCGACTGCTCCAGGGCTTCTTTGCGGCCACCTTGCGCACCCGGGTTCAGACCTCGGTCCGCAGCACCAACCAGTACTCCAGTGCGGAGTACAACCAGTTGCTGCCGAACCCGTGCGTGGTCGCCAAGTTCGAAATCAAGCCGCTGCCGGGAACCTGTCTGCTGGAGATGAGCCACAACATAGCGTTCGCCATCGTGGACCGGGTTTTTGGGGGTCACGGCAGTGACTCGCAGCCCCAGCGGGGGCTCTCGGAGATCGAACTCTCTGTGGTGCAGCGAATCACCACCGATCTGTTCACCCCCCTGCGTGAAGCCTGGCGGAACGTCGCCGACATTCAGCCGCAGTTGGTGGCCATGGAGAGTAACCCCATGTTCCTCCAGACGCTGGCGCCGGCCGATGTGGTGGCCGCCATCACGGTGGGGGTAGACGTTGGTGAGCACAAGGGGCATATCACGCTAACCTTCCCCTATGCCACGGTTGAGCCTGTACTGCAGCGGCTGTCGCCTCAAACCTGGCTGGCCTCCGATCGTTGGGCCGGACAGAAGGAGCGGCAGTTGATGCAGCAGTCGGTCGGCGATACGCCGCTGGATGTGCACGTCAACCTGGGGCAGAGCGAGATCAAGGTACGTGAATTCCTGGACATGAAGGTCGGAGACGTGCTGCTGTTAGGGACCAAGGTAGACGGTGAGGTCGAGGTCCGGGTCGGAGAACGACTCCTATTCTACGGCAGGCCGGGCGTGGTTGGTGATCGCATGAGCGTGCAGATCAGCCGCCGCACCAGTCCGCCGGTACGGGGGTAACCCCGATGATGTTCCAAACTGGTGTCGCCGTTAAGGCCGAGTTCATGAACCCGTTCGTCTATGGGATCCTACGGGTTCTCGCCTCCGAGGCAGGGCTGGCAAAGTCGGTGCCCACCAAACCCAGCCTGGTCTGGGCCGACCGCACCTACCACGCAGTGAACGTTGTGATCGGCGTGGTTGGCGCCGTTCAGGGGATTGTGGTCTACAGCATGGATCTGGCATCCGCCAAGGGCATTATCAAGCGGATGGTTGGAACCGAAATCCCGATGACCGACCCGATGGCGATCAGCGCTCTGCAGGAGCTAGGCAATCTGATCACCGGTGTGGCCTCCGGCAGTCTGGAGGGGGCGGGTTACCCCTGCCGGGTTTCGCCGCCAGCCATGGTACTGGGTACCGGGCGTCCGATCACCAAGGCCTCGGTGCCCATGGTGGTAGTTCCCATCAGCACAGAGTTAGGCGATATCAAGATTTACCTGTCGTTAAGCCAGGTCGATCGCCAGGCGAAAGCCAGCATGGCGAAATAGGAGGTGACCGGGGTTGCTCAGGGGCATTCAGGCTTCGATCCGAGCAATGGGAGTGGAACAGAAACGCTCCGACACCATTGCCAATAACGTCGCCAACGTCAACACCGACGGTTTCAAGCGTCAAACCGTAACGACCACGGAGTTTGGCTCCATGCTCATCCAAAACGAGCAGGCTCAAACCCTTGGCCCCCTTACAAACGGACCGCGGTTAGGGCAGATTCTCACGCCCGCGGCTGACGGGCCGATCTCCGAGACCGGCAATCCATTCGATGTGGCGATTTCCGGCCCGGGGCAGTTTGTCTATCAGATGCCCGACGGCCAGTTGGGCACCACCCGCAGCGGCGCTTTCCATATCGATATGACCGGTCAGTTGGTCACCAATAACGGCTACCCTGTCCTGGTAAACGGCCTGCCGGTGGGCGGTCCCGGCCAACAGGTGGCGATCAGCGACGATGGCCAGGTCTCCGTGGATGGCAGTCCGATGGGCCGGCTCGATCTGGTAGGCGGTACGGCCGATACGAAGATGGTTCCCAAGTCTTTGGAGCACAGCAATGTGGACCTGACCACCGAGATGACCGATCTGATCGTGGCGCTTCGCTCCTATCAGATCAACCAGCGGGCCCTGAGCATTCAGGACGAGACGCTAGGGAAGGCGGTCTCGGATCTGGCCAAGGTGTAGTGCATAGGGAGGGTCAAGGATGACATCCAGCTACGAGCGGGCTACGAATGTTTTGACCAACGCATTACAGGCGGCGCAGATGCGCCAGATGGTGCTGGCCAATAACGTGGCCAACGCCAATACACCAGGGTTCAAGCGGTCTCACGTTGAGTTTGAGCAGCAGCTGGCGAAGGCCCTGCAAGAGGGGCGAGACCCGGTGGCAGTTCAGCCCGCCGTGGTGCAGGAGACGAATACCTCTCTGCAGCCCGATGGGAACAACGTGGACATGGAAGTCGAAATGACCGAGATGGCCCAAAACCAGATCTACTACGCGGCACTGACCCAGCAGTTATCCAGTCAACTGGCGCGGATGCGCATGGTGATCAAAGGAAGTGTTGGTTAATGAACTTCTTCCGTTCAATGGAGGCCAGCGCTTCGGCGTTGACGGCTGAACGTCTGCGGATGGATGTGATTGCCGGCAACCTCGCCAACATGAACACCACCCGGACGGCCAACGGCGACCCGTACCGTCGCAAGTTCGTCACACAGGCCGAGCGGCCTACCACCTTTCAGGACCTGCTGGCCCAGAAGGCCGGGCAGCCCGCCCCCACGGTGGGGGCAGGGGTGCAGGTGACCGCGATTCAGGAGGATCAGACGCCGTTCCAACTCAAGTATGACCCCGGCAACCCGGATGCCGATGCCAACGGCATGGTCCGCCTGCCGAACGTCGATATGCTGCAGGAGATCACGGATATGATGACGTCCCAGCGGACTTACGAGGCCAACGTGACTGCTTTCAACGTAAGCAAGGCGATGGCGATGAAGGCCCTGGAGATCGGCCGCTAGGCTGAGGAGGCCTGTAACCCATGGAAATTAGCCGGTTAAATGCCCTGTTGAACACCGACCTGACCGCTAGGGTCGTGAAGCCGGATACCGCCGATCAGAATCAGGCCAGTCCTGCCTTCGGTGATGTGCTGAAGCAGGCCCTGAATCAGGTGGAATCCGACCAGAAGGCGGCAGATGACGCCTCGCTGGCACTGGCCACCGGGCAGACCACCGATCTCTCCCAGGTCATGCTGGCGACCCAGAAGGCAGACCTGAGCCTGAGCCTGGCGGTTCAGGTGCGGAACAAGGTGCTGGATGCGTACCAGGAAATCATGCGCATGCCTCTGTAGCGCTCAGTTGGGTACCGTGACAGTCATGACCGGGGGGATTCCGCTTGGCTAACTGGTTAGGCGCCTTAATGGCTGGCTTGAAGGCGCTCTGGGGGCGCTTCACGGCGCCGCAGCGCTGGTTGTTTATCGGTGGCGCTGTCGTTGTACTCTTCTCGGTAGGAACTGCGCTATACCTGAACCGCGACACCTACGTGGTTTTGGCCAGCAATCTGGCCCCCGCAGACGCCTCGGCCATCGTGGCGCGCCTAAACGAGCTGAAGGTCCCCTACAAGCCCAACGGCGATACCACCATCACGGTGCCGAAGTCTGAGGAATTTACCGCAAAGCTGGCCATGGCCGAGTCGGGTCTGCCCAAGGGCGGAGCCGGTCCCGGCATGGAGCTGTTTGATAATCCGTCCATTACGCAGACCGACTTCGACAAACGGGTCAACTACGTGCGGGCGCAGACCGGTGAACTCGAGAAGGCGCTGATGCGGCTGGACCCGGTGGAATACGCCAACGTAAAGCTGACCCTGCCGGACCCGTCCCCTTTCATTCGGGATCAACGGAAGCCGACTGCATCGGTCCTGGTTCAGACCAAGGCCGGCCGCTCCCTCTCCAAGCAGCAGATTGACGGCGTCGTCGCCTTTGTCACGGGGGCCGTGGAAGGGCTGACCGCCGACAACGTGAGCGTGATCGACAACACGGGCCGGACCCTCTACCAGCATGGTGCCCAGCAGGGACTGGACACGGATGCGGCCAAACTCCAGGCCGCCAAAGAGACGGCCATGGAGGACAAGCTGCGGAACCTGCTGGAGCCGGTCTTCGGCGCTGGCGAAGTGGTCTCCCAGGTGAACATCGAGTACAACCTCGACAGTTCCCAGACCCAGACCACTACCCTCGGATCGCCCGTGAAGCTGACCGATGAATGGACCCGACAGAATCAGACCGGCACGCAGGGGGCGACAACGCCTCAGAACACGACCGGCACCAATCAGACCCCCAGCTACCCGGCCACCACGCCTGCCGCCACGCCGGATAGCAGCGCAGCCTCTGGCAAAACGACTTACGCCACTGGTCAGACGGTGCAGACCACGACCAGCCCGGCGGGTTCGATCAAGCGGGTAACCGCATCGGTGACGGTGAACCGGGCCAGCCTTTCAGCCGCCGAGATGAACAACGTCAAGGCGGTGGTGGCACAGGCCACTGGCGCCAACGTAGCGGATATCGCCGTGCTGGCGATGCCCTTCTCCCGGCAGGCGCCGACTACCCAGCTGCCGCAGCAGACTCCGCTGCTGCAGCCCAGGACCCTAACCATCAGCCTCGGAGTCGTGGCGGCCGTCATGCTGCTGCTGCTCTTCCTGGGCTTCCGTCGCAAGGATCAGACCGACTTCGACGACCTGCCGCTTCAGCCGATGCCCCAGGGCCTGCCGCTGGCACAACTGGCCGGCACCAGCCTGGACGTCGCCCTTGGCGGCGACCGGGGCCTGCCACTGGGCGACATGAATCCCGATGCGGTCATGGCCTACGGCCCGAATGGCCGGCCCGGTGGGTCTGACGCAGCCGCTGCCGGCGAGGGCGGGGGCACTTCCTCCGTCCAGGAAGCCAGCAACACGGCCGCTCAGCGGCTGGAAGTTGCGATGAAGGCCAGACCGAAGCGCCAGCTGGTGATCGGCAATACCGAAGTGCCAACCGAATTCCTGCTGATCCTGGAAGACCTGTCCGTCAACTCGCCCGAGGCCTGTACTTCGGTGCTGCGTGACTGGTTGAAGGGCGTCGAGCAGGGACCGAATGATAAGCGGACCAGCAAGCAGAAGGCGGCCCTTTTCTGCGTGAACCTCGGCGCCGAACTCTCGGCGGCCATGATCCAGCACCTGACCGATGAAGAGATCGAACTCCTGACCGTGGAGATTGCCCGGTCCGAGAAGATCACCGCCGAAGAGCGGGACGACCTGTTCCAGGAGTTCATCGAACTCTCCACGGCCGAACGGTATATCCACTCCGGCGGCATCGATTACGCCCGGAACTTGCTGGCCAAGGCCCTGGGCGAGCGGCGTGCCAACGACATCCTGCAGCGGCTCACCTCTCACCTGCGGAAGCGCCCCTTCGATTCGGTCCGTCGGACCGATCCGCAGCAGTTGGCCGGCTTCCTGCAGGGCGAACACCCGCAGACCATCGCCGTCGTGTTGGCCCACCTGGCGCCCGACCAGGCCGCCCTGGTGGTGGCCGGACTGCCGCAGGAGAAGCAGGCCGATATCATCAAGCGTATTGCTACCCTCGACCCGACCTCGCCTGAGATGCTCCGTGAGGCCGAGCGTGTGTTGGAGCGGAAGATGACCTCCCTGATGGCGCAGGAGAGCAGCACCGCCGGTGGTCTCTCCTGGGTGGTGGATGTGCTCAACCGGGTGGACCGGGGCACAGAGCGTACCATTATGGGACAACTCTCGACCGAAGATCCGGAACTGGCCAACGAGATTGCCCAGAAGATGTTCCTCTTCGAAGATATCGTGCGGCTTGACGACCTCACCGTTCAGCGGATTCTGCGTGATGTGGACATGACGAAGGATCTGCCGATGGCCTTGAAGGCCGCAAAGGACGAAGTGTGGCGCAAGATCACGGCCAACGTCTCCCGGCGTACGGCCGATGCCCTCAAGGAATCCGTCGAACTCCTCGGCCCGATTCGTATCCGGGACGTGGAAGAGGCTCAGGCCCGTATCGTTGCCTTGATCCGCAAGTTGGATGAGATGGGCGAGATCCAGATGACCAGGGGTGGTGCGGAGGATGAGTTTATTTAGACCTGGTACGACGCCTGGCCAGGCAGTCGTGCAGCGGCCGGTGTGGCCCCGCTTCATCCCCGTCGACCCACAGCCGCCCGCTCCCGAATTCGAGGAGATGCCGGAGGCTGTAGAGGCGGAGGCGGCAGCGGCGCTGCAGCCCGACCTCCCTGCGGTTCGGGCAGTGCCCGACCAGGAAGAACTGTTGCGTGAGGCTCGGCTCCAGGCTGCGCAGATCCTGCAGGAGGCTGCCACCGAGGCGGAAGCCGCGGTGAAGGCCGCCCAGCAGGATGGGTACGAGGCAGGTTACCGGGACGGAGCGGCGGCGGCCCGAGCGGAGGCCGAGCACCTCCGCAGCCAGGCAGCCGGCGAACTGGAGCAGGCTCGTGGCGAGGCCGAGACGCTGCGCACAGAGTCGGAGGCGACAGCCCGGCGACTCCAGCATGAGGCCGAGACCAGGGCTCAGGTGCTGCTGGCCGAGGTCAAGGAACAGGTAGCGGCTCTCTTGAAGGAGGCCGAGGTCGAGCAGCACAGGCGGCTGGATGCCGCCCAGGAGATGGTGCTCGATCTGGCGGTGACCGCAGCGATGCGTCTGGTGCAGGGCCAGTTAGCCCTTCACCCGGAGGCGATCGTGAGCATGGTGGCCGCCGGACTCCGCAAGTTGAAGGATACCAACTGTACCGTGCGGGTCAGCGAGAGCGACCTGCCCCTGCTGGAAGCGCAGCGGGCGACCCTGGAGCGGGAACTGGCGACCGGCAACCTGCAGTTGCAGCCCGACACTGGGATGAGCCCCGGGAATTACCTGATCAAGAGCACGCAGGGGCAGATCGACGGCCGCCTGGAGACTCAGGGGGCGGTGCTCCGGTCTGCCATGGGAGCGGCCCTCGGGGGGGCTGAAGCGTGAAGACGCTACCCTGGGAGCAGTTGATGCAGTCCGTGCAGAACACCGACCTGCTGCCGTTAGTCGGCCGTGTGGTCGGGTCAGCCGGACTGGTGATCGAGTCGGTAGGACCCATGGTCCGGCTGGGTGATCTTTGCATGCTGCGGGGTGACGGGCTGGAGATTCCGGCCGAAGTGGTCGGCTTTCGGGAAGACCGTATTCTGTTGATGCCCCTGGGTGAAACCGACGGGCTGCGGCCCGGTTGGGAAGTGCACAGCACCGGCGGGCCGCTGAAAGCGCCCATCGGGCAAGGACTTCTGGGCCGGGTGGTCAGCGGCTTCGGCAAACCGATCGACGACCTGGGCGAACTGGGTGACTGCACCTACCGGCCGATCGTCGGCCTGCCGCCGGCGCCTCTCTCCCGGCAGCGGATCAAGCGTCCCCTCAGCCTCGGGGTGAGGGCGCTGGACGGACTCCTCACCCTCGGTCAGGGACAGCGCATCGGTATCTTCGCCGGTTCCGGCGTAGGCAAATCCACCCTGTTGGGCATGGTGGCCCGCTCCAGTTCGGCCGACTGCAATGTGATCGCCCTGGTGGGCGAACGGGGCAGGGAGGTCCGGGAGTTCATCGAACGGGACCTGGGCGAGGAGGGGCTGAAGCGTTCGGTGGTGGTGGTTGCCACCTCCGAGCAGCCGGCGCTGATTCGCATCCGGGCCGCCCTGATGGCCACGGCCATCGCGGAGGCATTCCGGGACCAGGGGCTGGATGTCCTGCTGATGATGGACTCGGTGACCCGTCTGGCTCAGGCCCAGCGGGAAGTGGGGCTCTCCATTGGCGAGCCGCCCGCAACCCGTGGCTACACCCCATCGGTCTTCACCATGCTGCCCCGGGTGCTGGAACGGTCCGGTACCGGCCCTTCCGGCAGTGTGACAGGCATCTACACGGTGTTGGTGGACGGCGACGATATGAACGAGCCGATCGCCGACGCAGTGCGAGGCATCCTGGACGGTCACGTAGTGCTCTCCCGCAAACTGGCCCACGCCGGTCACTACCCGGCCATCGATGTGCTCCAGAGCGTCAGCCGGGTGATGCCGGAAGTGACCACCAGCGATCACCAGCAGACGGCGATCAAGCTGCGCTCCCTGTTGGCGGCATACCAGGAGGCCGAAGATCTGGTCGCCATCGGCGCCTACCAGCCCGGGACTCGCCCGGCGGTGGACGAAGCGCTGGCGAAAATGGATGCAATCAACCGGTTCCTCCGGCAGACGGTGGATGAGCGTTCCGACCTGGACGAGGCTGTAGCCGGACTGAGTGCCCTGGCAGGGGAGGGTAAGGCGTGAAACGCTTCCGGTTTACCCTGGAAAAAGTGCTGCGGGTGCGTGCCCACCGGACCGATGAGGCCAAGCAGCGGCTGGCCGAAGCGCTCCTGGCAGAGCGAGAGGCCCGTGAGGCCCTTCGGGCGGCGGAAAGCAGCCTGGCGGCCTTCGGCGCCGAATGGGAGCGCCAGGTTGGCAAGCGCCTCACCGTCATGAAATGGGAAGCGTTGAACGCCCGGCACGAGGCATTGGTTCAGACCCGCGATGAGGCAGTCGCCGAAACGGCGGCAGCCGAAGCCCTGACGGAGCAGCGGCGAGTCGAACTGGCCGAGGCCCGGCGGCAGGAGCGAATTCTGGAAACCCTGCAAGAACACCAGTGGGTCGCCTATCAGAAAGAGGCTCTGGCCGCGGAACAGGCAGAGCTGGACGAAATTGGCCAGCATACGCGGCTGGTCTGGAAGGAGGCTGAATCCGTTTGACCGCACCGGCATTTAACTTCCCGCCGGCCCCGCCGGCAAAACGCAAACGGCGCTTCGGCCGCAAGTTCCTCCTGGTGCTGGGTGTGCTGTTGGTCGGCGGAGCCGCAGCGGCCGCATGGTTTTTCCCGATCCCCGGGATCACCGCCCTGCCGGCGGGAAGTAAGAAAGCGGATCCAACTGCGGACGCAGCCAAACTGGCTGCCGCTACCGCCGCCGCCGCTCAGGGCACCCAGGCGGACGCCCAGGCGCAGCAAGAGGCTGATCTGGCGGCCCGAGAGGCAGCCCTTAAACAGAAAGAGACTCAGGTCAACGACCTGCTAAAACAACTGACAGCCCAAAAATCAAACGCCGATTCCATCCATCTGGTTGCCGACATCTATGGGGCTATGCCGCCTTCGAGAGCGGCCGCTGTGATGGAGAGTATGGATGTTGCCACTGCCGCCGATATTCTTCGGTTGCTGGACAATGGTCAGGCGGGGGCCATCCTCGCCGCCATGCAGCCGTCAAGCGCCCTGGCCCTTACCAGGGAACTGGCCAAGCCGGTCCAGCCCGTTACAACCAGCACACTCGCACAACCTGCGCCAACCGGTACCACGGCCCCTGCAGCTCCCGATGCCAGTCAGCCCCCGAATGGATAGGAGGTGCCCGACTTGCCCATCAACGCCCTTCCTTCTGGTCCCGGTCTGCTGAGCGGTACGCCTGCTCTGCCGGGGGGCGACCGCAAAGGAGAGGAGGTCCAGATGGACCCCGCCTTCGCAGCGCTTTTGGCCGCTCTGGTGATGCCGGCCCAGGGGCAGTCAGCGGGCATGAACCTTCAAGGCAGCCCGACGGGACAGCAGCCTGGCCTGACGCCCAGCAACGCCATCGCACCGACCGCAGGCCCTGCGGCTCCGGCTCAGGCGCCCACAGCAGGCGCCCTCCAGCGTGCAGCACAGGCGCTTTCCATGCCGACCAGCCTGCTGACCGGCATGGCCGACCAGCAGCGTGCAGTGCCTGAAGTTCCGGCCGCTACCGGAACCGACTGGACAGAGAACGCTCCGACGCTGCCGACCACCCAGGCCACCCGGCTGGTGGAGGCCTTGCTGGCCGAGGCGACAGCCCAGGGGCAGCAGCCCGTGAAGGTTTTGGCCGTGACCCAGGGCCCGCCTCAGCCGCAGGTACAGGCACAGGTCCAGACGCCGGTTGAGGCCCTGGCCGCACCGATCGAGGCTCCGGCTCCCACCGCACCGGTTGCGCCTCCGGTTGCACCGGTTGAGGCGGTCGCTCCGCCTACGGCGGTTCCATCCGCACCGGTCGAGGCTTCGGCCCCGCCGGCACCGGCCACCATCCTGGCCGCAGCGGCAGCGGCAGCCACCGAGGTCAGCCAGCCGGCTGCTCTGACCCACCCGGTTGCGGCGCAACGGGCCCAACCGGCGTCCAGTAGGGCGCCAGAGGTAGAACCTGTGACGGAGGCAGGCCCCACCCCGAGCCCGGCGGCGTTGAACGGCCGGACATCCGGTGAAACGGCCCCGGTATCGGCCACCGACACACGGGAACAGAAGAACACACGGGACGGCGACCATTCCCTGCATCAGTCCCGGCAGCCGGAGGCCGTAAACGTGCCGGTGATGCAGCAGCAGACTCCCGTGGCAGAAGCCCGGCCCGACCGGCTGGCGACGAGATTGCCCAATCCGGTGGAACCGGGACGGTTAATGGAAACGATCCCTCGGGCACTGGCGGAGGCCGGTCCCGGTAACTACACGGTCACCCTTCAGCTCCACCCGGAGCACCTGGGTGAAGTCAGATTGCAGGTCCAACTGATCGGGCAGCAGGTCCACACCATGATGGAAGTGGCGAACCCCGCCGCCCGGCAGGCACTGGAGGCCAACGGCGACCAGTTGCGGCAGGGGCTGAACCAGGCCGGCCTTACGCTGGCCGGGTTCCAGGTCAGCACCGGGCAGGGGGGACAGAGCCCCCGAGAGCAGCAGACCGAGTTTGCGGAGCAGCTACAAGACGGGCGCCGGGTTTCAAACGTCCGGACCCGTACGGCCCAGCCGGCAACGCCCCCCCGAGTCATTCGGGACCGGACCGGCGCACGGATCGACACCCTGGTCTAGGCAAAGGAGGGTCAGAACGATGGCTACCACAAGCGGGGTAACCTCCGCTACAGCAGCAACCGGGCTGTTCGGTGAAACAACGGGATCGACCCCGGTCAACCCCAACAGCAAGATGGACCAGATGAACTTCCTCCAGCTCCTGATGACGCAGTTGAAGTACCAGGACCCGATGCAGCCGGCGGATGACAGCCAGTTTGCCGCACAGCTGGCCCAGTTCAGCGCCCTGGAGCAGGCCACGCAGCAGACCCGGTGGATGCAGATCAACTACGCACTGGGGCTGGTGGGGAAGTCGCTCACGTACACGGAGTCCGATGGCACGGTGCAGACAGGCAAAGCTTCGGGCATGAAGGTTGTAGACGGCAAGCCGCTCCTGACGGTCGGCGATGGCCAGGTCTCGCTGGATCAGATTACCGCAGTCAACTAACCCTCGAGCATTAGGGAGGCATATCACATGCGTTCATTGTTTGCAGCGGTTACCGGCCTTCACAGCCACCAGGTCCGTATGGATGTTATCGGTAACAACATCGCCAACGTGAATACCACCGGCTTCAAAGGAAGCCGCGTGACCTTCGGCGACGTGCTGAGCCAGACCATGAACCCGGGCTCCGAGTACAGCAATCCGCAGCAGGTAGGCCTTGGTGTCGGCGTGGCCAGCACCGACCTGCTGATGGACGACGGTAGCCTCCAGATGACCGGCCGCTCCCTGGACCTGGCCATCGAAGGCAACGGCATGTTTGTGCTGAAGCAGACCAACGGCAATCAGGTTTACTCCCGGGCCGGCAACTTCACCTGGAGTTCCGACGGTCACCTGCAGGTCGCCGGTTCTGGCGAACGCGTGCAGGGCTGGATGGCGGATGCGGCCGGCAACATTCCCAATACCGACGAAGCCAACATGTCGGATATTCAGATGCTGACCGGTTCGGTCGCACTGGCCCGTCCGACCACCATGTCGACGCTGGCCGGCAACCTCGATGCCGGTGCGGCCGTAGGCGATACGGTGAATATGTCCGTCACGGTATACGACAGCCTGGGCCGGGCCCAGTCGGTGCCGATCAAGTTTGTGAAGGCGGCCAACCCTGACGCGACCCACACGCAGTGGAACTGGACGTATCTTGATACCGCCAATGGCGCTGCGCCTGGCACCTGGGAGCCTGCCGCTCCTGGCAACGCTCTGGTGTTTGACACCACCGGCAAGCAGGTCCTGACCGGCACCCCGTCTTCCACGGCCAACCCCAAGCTGGATATAACGTACCCTGGTGCCTCGAACCTGCAGGTCGCGATGGATATGACCGCCATCAGCCAGGGCTACAACGCCGCCGGCGGCAGCGATGTGATGCAGCGCAGCTACGACGGCACCATGATGGGCACGCTCCAGACGGTCTCCATCGACGACACCGGCACGGTAACCGGCACCTTCTCCAACGGTGACCGCCGGACCCTGGCCAAGGTGGCTCTCGCCCTGTTCTCGAACACCTCCGGTCTGCTGAAGGCCGGCATGAACAGCTTTGCTGCCTCTTCGGCCTCCGGCGCTCCGCAGATCGGCACCACCAACTCCGGTGGTCGGGGCAAGCTGCTCCCGGGCAACCTGGAGATGTCCAACGTCGACCTGGCCACCGAATTCACGAACATGATCCTCACCCAGCGCGGTTTCCAGGCGAACACCCGGATCATCTCCACCGCCGACCAGATGCTGGACGACGTGGTTAACCTGAAGCGGTAAGAGAGTAAGGGGATAGCTATGAGCCGTGGCTTGATGATTACGTTGGTCAGTCTGTTGGTGGTATTGGTCCTCGGCGTGGGTGGCCTCGGCTACTATGTAATCTTCATGAAGTCGCCCACCGTCGCCCCGACGGCCGCCAAGGAACCTACCGTCACCGATGCAACCTTTGTCAAACTGGACCACTTTGTCACCGATCTGGCCGACAAGAGCCCCGTCCACTATGTGGATGTGACCATTCAACTGGCCGTGGCGGACAAGACCACCTCGGATTCGGTCACCAAAGTACAGCCCGTCATCCGGGACATTATCGTAGGCCAGCTGCGCCAGCGGACCGCTGCAGACCTGGCCGGTGCCACCGGCAAGGACAAGCTGGCAGTGGATCTGAAGGCTGCCATTGGTCAGGTAGTGGGCGCCGGCCTGCAGAAGGTCTATATTACCGACCTGGTAATCCAGTAGGCCGCAAAGGAGCGTAAACACCGTGAAAGACCAGGTGCTCTCTCAGGCAGAGATCGATGCGCTCTTTGCCGCTGCTAGTGGGGGCAACCCATCCGAGAAGCCCGAAACACCGGAACCGGCAGCCGAAACCCCGGCGCCGGCTCCGGTGGCCGCCGCTCCGGTGGCCGCCGTCCCGGCGCCGGAGGTAGCGCCGGTCCCGACCCCGGCGCCCGCGGTAGCGCCCATGCCCGCCGCCCCTGCGGTTCAGAGTGCGCCTCCGGCGACGACGTTTGTGCCGGCAGGCGAGACGGCGGCTCCGGCGGTCTTCGCCACGCTGGGCGGCACGTCGGCTGGCAAGGCCGAACCCCAGATTCCCATCACGCTTCTGTCGGACGTGGAGCTGGAAGTGACGGTTCAGTTGGGCCAGACCCGCCGTTCCATCCGGGAGATCCTGGAGATGAGCCCGGGGCACGTGCTGGAACTGGATCGGCTGGCTGGCGACTCCGTAGACATCCTTGTGAACGGCCGCCTGGTGGCCAAGGCCGAAGTGGTGGTCATTGGCGATAACTTCGGCGTTCGTATCACCGAGCTGATTCGTCCGGAAGGGGGCACGGGGGCATGATCGCCGAAGCGGCGCCCGCCGCGACCGCTGCCCCTTCCCTGACGCCCGCGACCTCCGGGCCGGGGTTGCTCACTTTTCTGTTGATGAGTGCCGTGGTGATCGTGCTGGCCTTCTACACGCTGCGCTTCTGGGGCGGGTGGCAGGTCCGGCAGAGCCGGGGCCGCAAGCTCCGGGTGCTGGAGGCCGTAGCGGTCGGCCGGGACCGGCAGGTTGTGCTGGTTGCGGTCGGCAAGGAGGTCCTGGTGCTGGGCTCCTCGCCCCAGGGCCTTCATCTGATGCATCAGGTGCCGGAAGCCGAGGCCGCCGACTTTCTCAGTCAGACCCCGGCCCCGGATGAAGAGACTCCGGCCGACGGCGTAGGCGGGCTGGAGAACTCGATCCGGTCCAGCCTGGGCAAAATGCGTTCCCTGCTCAAGAAGGATTCGGATGAGCAGCGGTGGAGGGGGCTGTGATGCGTAAGCCAGCAAGGCTCCTTCTGATCGCTCTGGTGGCGGGGCTGCTTCTGGGCCTGCACGTGCTGCCGGCTCACGCCGAGCCACTGCCGATTCCCGACCTGGGGCTGAAACCGGCTGGCTCCCCGCAGGCGGCATCCCAGACCCTCCAGGTCCTCCTGATGTTGACGGTCCTTTCGGTCGCCCCGGCGATCCTGATCCTGACGACCGCCTTTACCCGCATCGTGGTGGTTCTGGGCTTTGTCCGGACCGCCATGGGCACGCAGCAGTTACCGCCCAACCAGGTGCTGGTTGGACTCGCCCTCTTTCTTACCTTCGCCGTCATGTCTCCGACCATCAGTGCCATCAACACGCAAGCCGTGCAGCCCTATATGCGGGGCGAAATGACGCAAACCGAAGCCCTGGAGAAGGGCTCCGCTCCCCTGAAACAGTTCATGCTGAAAGAGACCCGCACCGCGGATCTGGCGCTGATGCTGGAGATCAGCAAGTCGCCAGCCCTGGAGAAGCCCGAGGATGCCCCGTTCCTTACGGTGGTTCCCGCCTTCGCCATCAGCGAGCTGCGGACCGCCTTCACCATGGGCTTTCTGCTTTTCCTGCCGTTCCTTGTGATCGACCTGATCACGGCCTCGACCATGATGTCGATGGGCATGATGATGGTTCCGCCTACGATGGTCAGCTTGCCTTTCAAGATCCTGCTCTTCGTTCTGGTCGATGGCTGGCATCTGGTGGTGCAGTCGCTGTTCCAATCGTTCCAGCATTAAAGGGGGCATGAGACTGTGACGCCGGACTTCGCCCTCACCCTGTCCCAGGAGACGCTGAAGGTCGCCCTCATGGTAGGGGCCCCCATCATGGGCCTGGGTCTTATTGCCGGTCTCATCATCTCCATGTTCCAGGCCACCACCCAGATCAACGAAGCCAGCCTCCAGTTCCTGCCCAAGGTTCTGGCGGCGATCCTGGGCATGGTTCTCTTCGGCCCCTGGATGCTGACCACCCTGATCGACTTCACCCGGCGGATGATCCTGATGCTGCCGCAGATGACACGGTAAGGGGCCATGGAACAGTATCTGGCGCAACTGCCGGCGCTGCTGCTGGTCTCCTGCCGGATGGGCGGGCTGGTAACGGCTTCGCCGGTCTTCAACAACAAGTTCATGCCGGCCCAGTCCCGTGTTGCGTTCACCTTCCTGCTGGCGATTCTGCTCTGGCCGGCGGTGAAGGTATCGCCAGCGGCCGCCGGCACTGCCGGCCTCCTGGTCGGCTGCGTGCTGGAGCTGCTGGTGGGCCTCCTGCTTGGCTTCATGAGCCTCCTGGTCTTCGCCACGCTGCAGATGGCGGGCGCCTGGCTCGATCTGGACATGGGCTTCTCCATGGCCCAGGTGCTGGATCCCACCACGGGCGTGGTGGAGCCCCTGTTGGGCACCTTCTTCAACACCTTCGGCCTCGTGCTCTACCTGACCACCAACGGCCATCACCTGCTGATCCGGGCGCTGGCCACCAGCTACGACAACATCCCCGCCGGTGGGCTCCTGCTTCAGTTGGACAGCAGCCTGCGGGTGGTCAATCTATTCAGCTCCTTCCTATCCGCCGCCATCCAGATGGTTCTCCCCTTCATGGCGGTCATGCTCCTGATGACCGTAGCCCTGGCCGGCATCAACCGTGCCATGCCCCAGTTCAACGTCTTCTCCCTGGGCCTGGGCATGAAAGCGATCGTAGGCATCGCCATGATGATCGTCCTGATGCCCTACCTCCTGGGCTTCCTAGAGGCCCTCTTCCAGGGCGGCCACGCCCAGATGCTAGAGACCCTGAAGCTATTCGCAGTGCCGCCCAGTTGACAGGCGGGCGAAGGACGTGGGAGTACCCTCCGCCGTCGGGCCTGTGCTGCCACGGGCGCCTGATCTTCGGAGCCCGCGGAGCCGGTCTCCGAAGGGCGCCCTAACGGCAGCACAGACCCGCCGGCTGCGGGGAACGCTGGCCCCCCGATTGCGGCGACGCCCATCTTCGTTTCACTGGATTGGGACAGAACACCCTTGCCAGTGGCTTCGGGCATGTTGCAAGATGAAACCCACCTGGGGTATGCTACCATGGGTTGGGAGGAGTTGGTCAGGAATGGGTGCAGTGGAGTGGCTGCCGTGTCACATGGATGTGGAGGCGGCGGCGGCTTTTGTTCGGAGCCGGGGTAGCCAGCGGGAGCAGGCACGGCTGGCGGGAATACTGGATGGCGTTCGGCCGGAGCGGTTTGTCGTGCGGGAGTTGGAACAGTTACAGCATGAGGACGGCGGGTTCCCCCTTGAGGGCGAACCGGGTGGTCCCAGCAGTATCGACGCTACTTGTTACGTGCTCTCGCAGTTGAAGGACATGCCGCCACTGATTGGCTCGCCCATGGCTTCCCGAGCGATTGCCTTCATACGGCGGAATCAGGCGATGGACGGGGCGTGGGCCGAACTGCCTGCAGCCGCTGCGGGCGGCCCCCCTTGGGTCCGGGCGGAGAATCTCGTGGCGAAACCATATCTGACGGCCAATGCAGCCTTCACGCTGGTGACTGTCGCACCGGAGCAGAGCGAACCGGCCCGGCGGGCTGTCAGGTGGCTCCAGACGGCACTAGCCGATACCCCGGAGCGTCAGTACGCACTGACGCTGGCGATGACCTGGGCGACTCGCTACCGGCTGGAAGGCGGCGGGGGGAGCGACCTCCGGGCTCTATTCGACCTGGCCATCAGCGAGCACGAGAACGCGTGGGGACTGGCATGGCAACTCTCATGCGCTCTCGATGTACGGGCCGGCGGCGACTACCTGTTGCCGGTGATGGATGCACTGGTACGCCTGGCGGCGATGCAGGGGCAGGACGGCTCCTGGCCGGCGGAGGATGGCTTACCGGTCGAAGCGACGCTGGCGTCCCTCCGGGTCTTCCGTGGCTTTGGCCTGATCTAGAACGCACCTGATTGTCGTTTTTTGACCACCTCGCGTTTGGCGAGGTGGTCACGAAACGACAAACTCATGCGTTTGCGGGCTCGCTGAGAACTGAGCCTACCCCTTGTGACGGCGAAAGCCACCGGTAGGTCGCAGACGAGCCCTG
>JBLNEM010000041.1:0-3343 GCA_050262655.1 Mycobacterium leprae
ACCGTTGCCGTCAGCTTCGCCAGGGCGCTCATCCCGGTGACCGCCACCTCTACCAGCAACGACGGCACCGTGACCCCCACGGGGACCACCAACGTCTACGCAGGGACCACCGCGACCTACAACTTCGCCCCCTACGCCGGGAAGAGCGTTGAGGCTATCGCGGGTCTCGAAGGACTCGCTAACGTCACGTACAACGGCGCAACCACCGTTACCTATCCCAGCCCGGCCCTCAAGGTGACGTTTACCGTTCCCAACACCGGCTCGGTCAACATCGTCGCTTCCTTCGTGAAGCTCACTGCCAGCGCGGGTGAAGCGCAGACCGTTCTCTTTGCGGGCGGCACCGCCTCCGCCACCCTGTCCGGCTCCACTTCCGGACCGGCTACCTTGGCCTGGAGCCAGACAAGCGGACCGGCCACGGTCTCGATCGCCGGTGCAACCTCGCCTAATCCGCAGGTGACCCTGCCGGCTGCCGGCACCTACCAACTGAAGCTCACCGCAACCGACGGCGCCAACACGGCAATTGCCTATACCACCGTCACTGCCACGACCTCGGTGACGAGCGCGGCACAGGCTCAGTGCGTCAACTGCCATAACGGCCACAACCCGGTCGTAGGCCCGACCGTCTATCCGGCATGGAGTAAATCGGTTCACGCTGCTAACCCCGAGTCCATCTGCGCCGGCTGCCACGTGGGCGCCTACAGCGGATCCCACCCTGCACCGTCCATCGCCTGCGTTCAATGCCACACCGGGGCACGCATTCCGGCTCAGTCCGCCCACACGGGAAGTGCTGACTGCAGCAGCTGCCACACCACCAATAACGACGCCCACACAGCCAAGTTCGCCAGCGTACCGCACGCGGGGGGCACGGCCTTCCTCAAGGCTCAGTACGTCAGCACCGCCTCCTTGGCGATCTCCTGCGCCGACTGCCACAGCGATCCGGTCAACACCACGGCCAATCAGGCGATCCTTGTCCAGTTCGCCCAGTCCGCACATGGTGATCCCGCCGGCGAAGCGTGGAGGCACTACGACTGGCGCACCAGCAACCGCTCTTCCTGCGCCCGCTGCCATACCGGTACCGGCTTCGTTGCCAAGCTGGGGAGCGAGAACGACACCACCAGCGCCTTCCAAAGTGGCGATATCCTCAAGCCCGGCGAGGCCCTGGCCTGCTCCGCCTGCCACGCCAACGCCGGCACCGGCGAGCTGCGCGCTGCGGCCCAGCAGTTCACCATCAATATGAGAAATGGGGCCGCGGTGACCTATGACGTTGCCGGAGCATCCACCCTCTGTGCCCGCTGCCACAGTGGGCGTGAAACCGGAGAGAGCATCAAGGCCGACACTACCACCGGCGACCACGGCTTCGTCGACTCCCACTACCAGCCCGTCGCTGGCATCGTCTACACCAAAGGAGGCTACGAGTACGCCGGCCAGAGCTACGAGCTCGGCAGTCACAAGCTCCTCGGCGCCACCGGTCAGGGCCCCTGCGTCACCTGCCATATGCCGGGCAAGAATCACACCTTTGCCGCCGCCGCTTGCGGCGCCTGCCATGGTGTGACGGCACCGGCCGTAGACGGGCCGGCTCTGAAGGGAGATTACGACGCCGCGCTGAACAACCTGAAGCTGGCGCTCGAAGCCAAGGGCATTTACTACGGCCCGGTTCATCCCTTCTTCTTCACCGCACCCTACGCGGCAGGCACCCCGAACAAGCCCTTCACCAACTGGGGCGGGGTATACGGTGACCTGGCCTGGAAGGACACCATGGGCGCCGCCTTCAACTACAACATGCTCTGGAGCGACAAGGGTGCCTATGCCCACAACTACGGCTACGCCATGAAGCTGATAGCGGATTCCATCGACTTCCTGAGCGACGGCGCGGTTGGCTTATAGCGATGGAGATGGAGCAGCAGCGCGGTTAAACACAAAAAATACGGGACGGGTCGCTTGGCGACCCCTGAAAAGGAGAGAAACATGGAAGAGAAAAAAGAAGGTGTGACACGTCGCAGTTTTCTCAGCAACACGGCAGTGGGTGCCATTGGCCTTGCAGCTGCCAGCTTCACTGCGAGTTCCCTGATCAACCCGCGTGAGGTTCATGCAGCCAACCTCGCTATTGGCACCACCGACTTCCCGCAGATTCCCCTTGACGTTGAGAAGATCCGCCAATACGGCTATTTCTGCTACCAGAAAATGGGCGGCTGCGGCCTCGGCTCGTCCCGTGCGCTCATCCAGGGCTTTCTTGATGCCCACGCCGCCGCGGGATCGGACCCTAAAGGTTGGGCTCAGATCCCCCTCAACCTGTACCAATGGGGCGCCGGCGGCGGGATGGGCAAATGGGGCACCCTGTGTGGCGCCCTTGCCGGTTCGCTGGGCGTGCTGAACCTGATGAACCTGCATGGCGAACTCGGCACTGCCGTGATGCAATGGTACACGAAGCAGAATTTCCCCCTGGCAAATCTCGATAACTTCGATGGCAACATGGTCTACGGCGGATTTGGACCGATTTTGGCTCCGATAAAAGATGCAGACGTTAAAGGGCATTCGGTTTCGGATTCGCCGCTGTGCCACATTTCAGTCAGCAAGTGGGTGGCCGCGGCCGGTGTGAAACTGGGCGACAAGAACGCCCTGGGTCAGGGCCTGAAAGAGGACCGCTGCGGCAAGGTGACAGCCGACACCGCCGCCTACACGGCCCAGCTGCTCAACGACAAACTGGCCGGGAAGATCGCCCCGGTCTGGTCCAAACCAGAGGCCATGGCCGGCTGCTACGATTGCCACGACACTTACAGTCCGTCGCCGGCGACGAAAAAGGACGCGCAGACGCTGATGGACTGCCTCCCCTGCCATACGGAAACGGTATCTGGTAGGAAATGATCGGAAAGGTAGACCTGTTGCAACCGGTCGATGGGGGGCGGGCCGCACGGCTCGCCCTTCTTCCGCAGCAAATGGACCTTAAGGGAGAAAAGCCATGTTTGGATTCGGGATACCGCAGTTGCTACTCATACTCGTTATAGTCGTGGTTGTATTCGGAGCCAATCGTCTGCCGGAGGTGGGGGGCGCAATCGGCAAGTCAATCCGCAATTTCAAGAAGGCGTCCGAAGGGAAGGAGATCGAGGTCAAGCCTGATGAGAGCTGATTAAGATCACCTCCACCACATCACCTGCTGCCAGTTTCGTTTCCGGAGCCACCTTGACCAGACCGTTGCTCGCCGTGAGGGACCTGATGTTCGCGGAGCTCTGGTTGCCGAAGGTGCTGACCTGGTAGCCGCTGCCGCCTGCCACCACCGCGCCACGGACCAGGTGGGGACGCTCCCCCTTGTTCTGGACCGGCGCGCTGAGCGCTGCCCGCACCACGG
>JBLNEM010000042.1:0-7042 GCA_050262655.1 Mycobacterium leprae
CCCCCCCCCCCCCCCCCCCCCCCCCCCCCCCCCCCCCCCCCCCCCCCCCCCCCCCCCCGGGGCGGGGATTCCCCCAGCTAGGCTATCACCACGATTCGGCCCGCGTAGAGAGAGGTGACCCCGCTTGTACCTGCAGCTCTTCTCCCAGGAGCGTACCGAAGAGGCTACCCCTCGAAGGCGACAGAAGGCCCGTGAGGAGGGGCGTGCCGCTCGAAGCACGGACCTGATGACTGGCGCTGGGCTGCTGGCAGCGGCCACGGCGCTGAAGTGGACGGGGGCCTCCTTCTATAACCTGATCGGGGGCAGCATGACCCAGGCCCTACAGGCGGTTGCGCCCCAGGAACTGACCATTCCCGGCCTGATTGCGATGTTTGAGCACTGGGCGCTGATCTTCGTCCAGGCCGTCTTTCCGCTGGCTGGTGTAATCGTGGCGGTGGGGATCTTCCTGGGGTTGCTCCAGAGCGGGTTTCTCTTCTCGCTGCGGCCCATTCTGCCGGACTTCAATCGGATCAACCCCGCCACGGGCTTCAGCCGGATGTTCTCCCTGAACACCGTGGTGGAGGCGGTCAAGGGACTCCTGAAGGTCGCCATTGTCGGATATGTAGCCTACCGGAGCGTGATTGGGTTATTGCCCACCATTCCCCGGCTCATGCAGCAGTCGGTGATCGCCGGCGTCGGGTTTATTGCCGGACAGGCGATCAGTTCGCTGCAGGTGATCGGGCTGGCCCTTCTGGCGCTTGGTGTGGCCGACTACGGGTACCAGTACTGGCAGTTCCAGCAGTCCCTGCGCATGACCAAACAGGAAGTAAAACAAGAGTTCCGTGAACAAGAAGGTAGCCCCGAACTAAAACAAAAACAGCGCCAGCGGGCCAGAGAGATGGCCCGGCGGCGGAAGGCACTGAAAGACGTGCCCACGGCCGATGTGGTGATCACGAACCCGACCCACTTCGCGGTGGCCCTGAAGTATGTACCCGAAGAGAACGATGCGCCGAAGGTGATCGCCAAGGGCGCAGACCTGCTGGCCCAACGGATCAAGGTCATTGCCAAAGAGCATGACATTCCCATGGTCGAGAACCGGCCACTGGCCCGAGCCCTATACAGCATGGTAGACGTGGGGAAGTCGGTTCCGCCCGACCTCTACCAGGCGGTAGCCGAGGTCCTGGCTTTCGTATATAACCTGCGGCGCCACGCACGCCATGAGCAGGCCTGAGCAGAGGTGAATTCTCTTGTCCTCGCAAAGCGGCACCCGGCCCTTCCAGATCTCCGATATAGCCGTCGCCGTCGCCGTGATTGCGGTTGTGGCGATGATGATCGTTCCGCTGCCCTCGCTGCTGATCGATGTGCTGATCACCTTCAACGTTTCGGCCGCCGTGCTGATCCTGCTGGTTGCGATCTTCACGGTTCAGCCGCTTCAGTTCTCATCCCTGCCGCCTTTGCTCCTGATCACCACCCTCTTCCGAATCTCCCTGAACGTCTCCACCACCAGGCTTCTGCTCCTGACCGGCGAGGCCGGCGAGGTGATCAAGCAGTTTGGCCAGTTCGTGGTCGGGGGCAACACCATCGTCGGACTGATCGTCTTCCTGATCCTGGTCATCGTCCAGTTCGTGGTGATCACCAAGGGTTCGGAGCGTGTCTCGGAAGTGGCGGCTCGCTTCACGTTGGACGCCATGCCTGGCAAGCAGATGGCCATTGACGCCGACCTGAACGCCGGGTTGATCACCGAGGCCGATGCCCGTGCCCGCCGTCGTAACATCGAGCGGGAGGCGGACTTCTACGGCGCCATGGACGGTGCCTCCAAGTTCATCAAAGGCGATGCCATTGCCGGCCTGATCATCGTGGCCATCAACCTGATCGGCGGCCTGGTGGTCGGCATGCTCCAGCAGAACATGGGCTTCACCCAGGCCTGGAGCCACTTCTCCCTCCGGACCGTCGGCGACGGCCTGGTCAGCCAGATCCCCGCCCTGCTGATCTCCACGGCCACGGGCATTATTGTGACCCGTGCAGCAGGAGAGACCGGCCTGGGCTCCGAACTGACCGGACAGTTAACCGGGAACCCGGCCCTCATGATGATTGCCGGTGGCGTGATGAGCCTGATGGCCTTCACGGGCCTGCCCACCCTGCCGTTCTTGCTGATCGGCGGCACGCTGCTGGGGCTGGGCTACTACACCCAGCAGAAGAGGGCCAAGAAGGCGGCGGCGCCGGCGGAAGCCGAGCCTGTGCCCATGACGAACGAGGAGCCGGAAACGACGGTGCAGCTTCAGCCGGTGGATCCGCTGGAAGTGGAACTGGGCTATGCTCTGGTCCCGCTGGCCGACCGCTCCAAGGGCGGCGACCTGCTGGACCGGGCGGTGGCGGTGCGCAAGCACGTGGCCAACAACCTGGGCCTGCTTCTCCCCTATATCCGAGTGCGTGATAACCTGGCCTTGCAGCCGTACCAGTATGTGGTCAAGCTGCGGGGCATTGAAGTCGGCAGCTATGAGCTGCAGCCGGACCGGGTGCTGGCCATGAACCCGGGCGGCCTGGACGAGTCGATCCCGGGCCAGGCCACGGTGGAGCCGGCTTTCGGCCTGCCGGGCACCTGGATCTCCCCGGAGATGCGGCAGCGGGCCGAGTTGATGGGCTACACCGTTGTCGATCCGGTCTCCGTGCTGATTGCCCACGTAACGGAAGTGATCAAGAACCACGCTGGCGAGCTCCTGGGTCGCCAGGAAGTCAAGGGCATGGTCGATACGGTCAAGGAGAGCCACCCGGCACTGGTGGAGGAGCTGACGCCCCGCCTCCTGTCGCTGGGCGAGATCCAGAAGGTCCTGGCCAACCTGCTCCGCGAGAATGTCCCGATCCGCGACCTGGTGCTGATTTTCGAGGCCCTTGCCGACTGGGCGGCGGCCACCAAGGATCCAGAACAGTTGACCGAGCGGGTTCGTACCGCACTGGGGCGGGTCATCGTCAACCACCTCGGGCTCGGCCCCGTGGTAAAGGCACTGGCACTCTCCCCGGACCTGGAACAGCGGTTGATCGCTGCCACCCAGCAGCGCACCGGTGGTCCGGCCCTCGATCCTAACCTGGCCCAGAGCGTAGTCGAATCGATCGCCCGGGAAGCCGAAGCGATGGCTGCCCGGGGAGAGACCCCGCTTCTGGTCTGCGTCCCGGTCCTCAGGCCGATTCTCCGACGCATTGCACAGCATGCGGTGCCGAACATGACCGTCCTCTCCTGGGCAGAACTGGATCCCAAGCTTGAGATCGAGTCGGTAGGGGTGATTCGAGTATGATGCGGGTCAAGAAGTACACGGCTCGCTCGCTGGCCGAAGCCATTATTCAGGCCAAACAAGAGATGGGCCGCGAAGCATTCATCGTGGATTCCCGGAAAGTGAAAGTCGGAGGCATTCTTGGTTTCTTCGGCCGCACCATGACCGAAGTGACGGTGGCGGTTGACGACAAGCCGGCCAAAGCGCCGGAACAGGCGGCAAGGCCCATCGTGGCTGAAGCCCCCTCTCCTGTCAGGACCTCGGTTGCTGTGGCACCGCCGATCCCGACCGTGGCCCCCAGGCCGGCCGTTCCCGAAGCGGCGCCTCCCGTCGCCGGGCTCTCCGGGTTGGAACGGGAGGTGCAGGGCCTGCGGGTGGCGGTGGCTCGGCTCATGGAGCACAACGGCAGCCGCCCCGAACTGAAGGGCTACTGCCGTGAGGTATTTGACTCCCTCCTGGCCGTGGGCGTTGATGAGGAGGCTGCGGCGGAGATCAGCCAGCGGGTGCCCGCTGAAGGCACCGAGGGGCCCGACGTGCTCCGCAAGGAGCTGAAGCGGCTGCTGGGTCCGGGCGTGCCGATCGAGGCGAAGGCCGGCCAGCGACGCATCGTGGCCATGGTGGGACCCACCGGCGTAGGCAAGACCACCACGCTGGCCAAGCTTGCCGCCCGTTTTACCCTGGAACGGGGTCTGAAGGTGGCCCTGATCACGTCGGACACCTTCCGCATCGCTGCGATTGATCAGCTCCGCACCTATGCCGATATCCTCAACATCCCGCTCTTCGCCGTCGATACCACGGCGCAGGTGGCGGAGGCGGTCAAGGCCACGGTCGATTACGATCTGGTCCTGGTCGACACCGGTGGGCGGAATCACCGGGACCCGGCCCGCATGGAAGAGCTCCGCGATTTCCTGGCGGTGCTCCGGCCCGATGAGACTCACCTGGTGGTGGCGCTGACCACCAATCCCCGGGATGTGATGGAATGCCTGGACTACTACCTGCCGCTGGGTGTGAACCGGCTCACCTTCACCAAGCTGGACGAGGCGACCTCGCCGGGCCTGATGTTGAATGTGCGCCTGAGGAGCAACCAGCCGGTCAGCTATCTGACCAACGGCCAGTCGGTGCCCGACGACATTACACCAGCTGATGAGATCGACTTCACCAAAATCCTGTTAGGAGCGTAAGCCATATGCTCGATCAAGCCACCAGGCTGCGGGAGATGGCTGCAGCCTTGAGAGTCCAGGCTTCCGGTAAGGCTCCCCGACGTACCAAGGTTCTGGCGGTGACCAGTGGAAAGGGCGGCGTCGGCAAGACCAACGTGAGCGTCAACCTGGCGCATGCGTTGATCGACGCCGGCAAGGAAGTGATCCTGCTGGACGCCGACCTCGGTCTGGCCAATGTCGACATCATGGTGGGGACGGTTGCCCCTTACCATTTGGGGCACGTGTTGCGCGGCGAACGGGACATGCTGGGCGTGATTCACCGGACCGCACGGGGTTTGAAGCTGATTGCCGGCGGAGCCGGCCTTGGTGAATTGGCCAACCTGACCCGTGACCAACTCCAGCCGTTCATCCACGCCCTGCGGCGACTGGAAGGCGAGGCCGACTACCTGATTCTGGACACCGGCGCCGGCGTGAACCACACCGTGCTGGAGTTCGTGCTGGCGGCCGATCAGGTGCTCATTGTGACGACGCCGGAGCCCACCGCCCTGGCGGACGCCTATACCATGATCAAGGCGATGGCGAAACGGAACCCCCAGTTGGACGTGAAGCTGGTGGTGAACCAGGCCGACCGCTACGCAGAAGCCGAGGCGGCGGCAGAACGGTTGATCCTGACCGCCCGGGACTTCCTCAGCCTGCCGGTGGAGCATCTGGCTACGATTCCGCGGGATGCCTGCGTGTCGAAGGCGGTGCGGGCCAAGGTGCCCTTCGTGCTCTCCGACCCGCTCTCTCCGGCGGCCACGGCGATCAAGGGCATGGCCCGGCGGATCCTGTCGGGCATGGCTGATGTCAACGTCAAGCCAGTTCCCAGTTTCTTCGACCGGCTGGCCCGGCTCCTGGGCCGCGGCGACGAGTAAGAAGCGAGTCCCATTCAGGGTGCGATCAGTAGGGTCAGTGGAGGAGGGGTTCCTTTGTCGGTAGAACATGAGGAACTCTGGATCCGCCTTCGGAAGAACGGAGACCTGGCCGCACGGGACAAGCTGGTGGAACAGTACCTCTGGCTGGTCCGCTACGTGGCGGGTCGTCTCATGGTGGGGCTGCCGGGCCACTTTGACCAGGCAGACATCGAAGGCTACGGCTCTTTTGGTCTGCTTGAGGCGGTTCAGCGTTTTGACTATACCCGCGGCATTCGCTTTGAAACCTACGCCATTCCCTGGGTGCGCGGAGCCTGCCTGAAGGGGGTTCGGGCCCAGCAGTGGGCGCCGGCCATGCGGAAGCGGGTGCGTCAGTTGGAGCAGTCACAGGCCGAGTTGGAGCAGCGGTTGGGGCGTGACGCCACCGAGGAAGAGTTGGGCGAGCATATGGGCCTGACCGCTGCAGCCTTACAGGAGCGGATTCGGGAGGCAGGCTGCCTCTCGGTGCTCTCCCTGGAGGAGAGCTACGTAGATGCCGAAGGCGACGGGGTCTCCCTTGCGGACCGGCTGGCCGATCCCAAGGCCGCCAGTCCACAGGAGAAGTCGGAGGAGGCCGAGCAGCGGCAGATCCTGGCTGCGGCCATCGACGGGCTGCCGCCTCAGGAACGGTTGGTCGTTTCGCTCTTCTACTATGACGGCCTGCTTGCTAAGGAGATCAGTGAACTGTTAAACTTATCCCAGGCACGTGTTTCACAGTTACACAGTAAAGCGATACTTCGGCTGCGGGGCAAGCTCTCCCGCATCAAGCGGGTGCTGGTATCGTAGTCGCTATCCAAGCGTAAACCGGGAGGCAGTATGACAAGCACAGCCGTTTACCTCGTTTTGATTCTGGCCGCAGTGGGTGCGCTGTTGTACCTTCTGACCCAGGTCGCCGGTCGCCAGCGTCGTTTGAACGCCGAACTGGCGCGGCTTGAGCACCTGACCGCGGAAGTGGCCATGACTGCAGAGGCCATGCTGGACCGCGTGGATGAACGGATCGAGCGGCTTTCCCGCATTGCTGACCGGGTAGAGGCGAAAGTGGCCGCCAGGGCCGCAGCCCTGGAGCAGGAAGAGAGCCTTGCGGCGGCAGCACAGGCCACCGCGACGGCGCAGCCGGTGGCAGCCGCCCAGCCGTCCGTGGCCGCACCGCCCAGCGTGGCTGAAGCCGCAGCCCCTGCCTCAACGACCACCCCCGCACCGCGCAAGCGGGGACGGCCTCGGAAGAATCCCCTGCCGGAACAGGCACCGGCCGCACCCGTACAGCAGGCCGCAGCACCCGCACCGGCATCGACTCCGGCTGCACCCGCGGCATCCCAGCCGGCTGTTCAGCCTGGCACCAGCTTCGCCCACCGCAACGACAAGGTGCAGGCGGTTACCGCCCTGGCACGGGAGGGCAAGAGCGTGGCCGAGATCGCTACGGCGCTGGCTATCCCCCGGGGCGAGGTGCAGCTGATCCTCAATCTCCGGAAAGTCACGGCGTAGGTGGAATGGGCAGAACGACGGCGATAATAGGCAAAAACGGAACCTAGAGAGACGGCATCGGCGAAAACCGGGTTTAATTCCGGCAGCCGGTGCCTTCAATCATTGGGGGAGTAACCGTCCCTGAGGGGTGGGTGCCGATATGAAGGTTGAACGGGATAGCAATGTGAAGATTTACCCGCCCGCATACCGTGCCAGCGCACCGAGC
>JBLNEM010000043.1:0-4248 GCA_050262655.1 Mycobacterium leprae
GGGCTACCCAGCCGAATTAGGACCCCGGTCATATTGCCGAGCCCTCCATCCCGAGTTACGCTGGGGTTAACCACCAGCCAAGTTGGGAGGGAGTCAGGTGTCAGTCAGTTTGTCGCCGTACAATTACAGTTACACCTCGTTGCTGTTTACCAGCCTGCAGCCGCAGACGAGCAGCACAGGACTCTCGGCTAGCGACACTGTGAGCATTTTGGACGCCACGTTGCAGGTACCGGAGCCGCAGCCGGCCGCGACGCCGGATGCATCGGTGATGAGCGGTATGGCCCAGCAGATGCTGAACGCCACCTTTGGAGCCCCGGCTTTGTCCGGGACTCAGCCCATTCCCGGATTTCCGGTTGCCGCCAATCCATATGATCCGACTTTGTACCAGGCGCAGGTTACCGGGACATTGTTGAACGCATTGATATAGCCGGAAATGGGGGCGGCCCCACCAGATGTGGTGGGAGCCGCCCTCGGTCTATTCCGGGGATGGCGCCTCCACCCACGAAAAGCAAAGCCACCGCTAGCCGGTGGCTTTACCTTTTGCCTGACTACCCGGCAGTGTCGCACGCACAAATGTATATATTTCGTGGATTGAAACTTGGGGATATCAATGTTATTCTGTGACTATACCGAAAGAATTGCGCGGTTTGCTCCTTTGATCCGACCGAAAGGAGGTGCAACTTGTGAAGGAGGTATTCGGCCTACAGTTTCTGGAGGAGACCGAGGCGACTGAGGGCGATCTGATGGCCTGTGCCGTGATCGGCGCCGCTCTGCCGATCGGGTATTGCTATGCTTACCAGGTCGGCGCTTCGTGTAGCGACGACCACACGGTCATCTATGACGAAGTGTAGGAACGGCACGCTGAAGCTGGAACCCGCATCAATCTGGGAGCGACGGGGGCGGTAGCCCCCGTCGTCCACCCGGCAGGGGGTCATCGCTTGATTTTGCTGATTGCAGACTACGCCGGAATCGAACCCACGCCGCGGTATCTCCTGGAGCGCATCCAGGCGATGGGCGGCGATGCGTGCATCGTCGATACCGTCGCGCTCTATTCCGGCGCGGCGCACCTTGCGCTTCATTGGGAAAAGAACGGGGACCTCTCGGGCGGGCTGACCGTCAACGGGCGGCAGATTCCCTGGCAGGAGGTCCGGGCCGCGTTGATCTGGCGCCCCTGGTTTGGCCAGTTCACCGGCTCTGGCCGTGGCGATATGGACAAGGAATCGCTCAAGTTCATGCTGCGGGAGTGGCGCAAGTTCTACAACGGGCTCACCTTGATGCTCTCGCAGGCCGGCCCCTTCTGCGTCAATCCGGCGCCGGTGAATACGGCCTGCGAAGAGAAGATCTGGCAGTTGGAACTGGCCCGGCGCACCGGCTTCCGGATTCCGGACACGTTGATGACCACCAACCTGGCCGATGCCCGCTCGTTCTTTGCGGAGCACGGCGGGGAGATCATCTACAAGACCTTCTCCATGGCGGCGGTCAAGCTCGACAAGGGTGAACCCGGCGAGGAGAAGTTAGGCCTGATCTACACCAGCCGCGTCAAACCCGAGCAGCTGGCCGACCATGGGAACATGGCCGTAACGCCGATGCTCTTCCAGGCACTGGTGCCCAAGCAGTTCGAAGTGCGGGCCACTTACGTCGAGGGCCAGATCTTTGCCGCCAGCATCGACGCCACCGCCAGTCCAACCGGCAGTCTCGACTGGCGGCATTACGACCAGCCGAATACCCGCTATGCGCCCATCGAACTGCCCCCTGAGGTTGCCGAGAAGCTGATCACCCTGCATCGGACGCTGGGCCTCCATTATGGTGCGACCGATCTGATCGTGACGCCCGAGGGCGAGTATGTCTACCTGGAGACCAATCCAAACGGTATGTACCTCTGGGTGGAGCAAGCCACCGGCCTCCCCATCACCCAGGCCCTGGCCGAGCTGCTGCTGGCGGCCGATGAAGGCCGTGTACGAAAGGATGAGTACGATGCTTTCCGCCGCCGGTGAGTGGCTGCGGTGGCAGCGGTCACGGTGGCTCCCCTGCGTGCGCCAGACCGTGACCTACGACTGCGGCCCGGCAGCGCTGGCCACCATTGCACGCTATTACGGCCACCACCTTTCGGTCGATAGCGCCCGCGAACTCGCCTTTACCGATCGCAATGGCACCAACTTGTGGTACCTGAAGGACGGGGCGGAGGCGCTTGGCTTTGAAGCCCGACCGGCCGTGGCCATCTATGATGCGCTCAGCCAGGTCGTCCCGGCGATCTGCCATTTCACCGACGGCACCGGCCACTTCGTGGTCGTCTACCAGGCAGGCAGGACCCACGCGATTGTCGCCGACCCCGGCCGCGGCCTGCTCCGGCTGAAGCGGGCCGAGTTTGAAAAGCGCTGGAGCGGTCATCTGCTCGTCATGGAACCTGGACCGGCTTTTCAGAAGCTGGCAGACAGCGCACCCCCGAGCCGGATTTTCCTGGATCTCGTTCTGGCCGAACGCCGCATGCTGGGTGCTACGCTGGCCGTAGCGCTGGCGGTAGGCGCCCTGGGGTGGGCAACGGCTGCGTTCATGCGCGTCGTCTTCGATACCGTTCTGCCGGGGAACCGGCTGGGACTGCTGCTCCCGCTGGGCATCAGCCTGATCCTCGCCAGCTGCATCCAGGCGGCCCTCCAGATCCTCCGCAGCTATTGGGAAACCCGTGTGGCGCAGCGCATCGAGGTGAAGTATGTCGGCCAGTACCTGGAGCACCTGTTCCAGCTGCCGGCCCAGGTACTGGAGGCTCGCTGCCGCGGTTCGCTCCATCAGCGGGTGGCGGAGGCGGCCTTTCTGCGGCAGGGCGCCAGCACGGCCATCGTCGCGCTCGCCGGCGACCTGCTCATCCTGCTGGCCTCGCTGGCGCTGCTCTTTTACTACTCGCCCGCCATCGCCGCCGTTGGCCTGATCTCGATCCCGCTGATGCTGCTGGTGATCATCGCCTTTGTGCGCCCGGTGCGGCAGAAGCGCGACGAGCTTTCCGCCCGCACAGGCGCGCAGGCCACCGCCTTCTTTGACAAGATGGATATCGTGCGCCCAATGAAGGTGTTTCACGCCGAGGGACAGGTGACCCAACGGCTGATGGACTCGGTCCGGCGAACGAGCGGCACGACCACCAGTGTGGCAAACCTGGCGGCGGTGCCGGCTGCCCTGACCGGTCTGGTCAACGGCATCACCACCACGGCGGTGCTCTGGGTGGGTGCGGCACAAGTGGCAACGGGCGGCCTCACCCCTGGCCAGTTCATCTTCAGCTTTGGTCTCCTGGCCCAGTTCATGGCGCCCATTGTCCGGCTGCCGAATATGGCGCTTCAACTGCAGGATGCACTGGCCCTGATCGAACGGGTGCAGAGCATCATGAGCCTGCCCAAGGAGAGTGAGACCTGCGGCACCGTGCGACTGCCGGACCTGGCCGGGGAGATTCGCCTGGAGAACGTCACATTTGGCTATTCCAAGCGCAAGCCGGTGCTGCGGGATATCAGCATGCAGATTCGCCCCGGCGAGCGGATTGCGGTGGTCGGCGAAACCGGTTCCGGCAAGACGACCCTGGCCGCCATTCTGGCCGGCCTGTACCAGCCCGGCAAGGGGCATGTCCGCTTCGACGGCCACGACCTGGCGGAACTGGACATGGCCGATCTGCGGCGGCACATCAGTGCGGTCTTCCAGAAACCCTATCTCTTTGAAGGACTGGTCTGGGAGAACATCGCGCTCGACCGGGAGCTCTCGCTGCCGGATATCGAGCGCGTGGCCATGCTGGCCCTGGCCGACGATTTCATCCGGCAGATGCCGATGGGCTACAGCAGCATGCTGAACCCCGGCGGCGCCAACCTGTCGGGCGGTCAGCAGCAGCGAATCGGCATCGCCCGGGCCTTGCTCCATGAAGCACCGGTCCTGATTTTGGATGAAGCGACCAGCAGCCTCGACAGCGGGACCGAGCATGAGATCTGGGCGAACATCGCCGCGCAGCGGTCGGGGCGCACAACGGTTGTGATGGCCCACCGGCTCTCCACGATCATCGGCGCCGACCGCGTCTACGTGCTGGCGGACGGCCGCATCGTCGAAGAGGGCACGCACCAGCAACTGATGCAGCGCCGGGGCACCTACTATGAGATGTTCCGCTGGCAAGTGGAGAACGATGCCGCAGGGGCCGATCGGGCGGCCAATCAATAGGCCATCTCAACCGGCCCGGGTGCGTCATAACAAAACCGGCCCCCGCGCTAACGCAGGGTCCGGTTT
>JBLNEM010000044.1:0-15075 GCA_050262655.1 Mycobacterium leprae
CGATTACCAGGACTGGATTTCGTACATAACGGCGGGCCTCGTCCTGTCTGCCCTGATCTGGTGGCAACTGCGGCGGCAGCAGAAGTCTGACCAGGCCCTTGCCAGGCGGCAGGAGATCACCCGTACCCTGATTCAGGAGGCCGAACTTCGGCTGGATGATGAGCGGCGCCTGCTGGAGTTGGCCCGGGCCGCCGTGGCGGGCTTTGCCGACTGGTGTCTGATCGATCTGGTCGATGAGCAAATGGTGGTCAAAAGGGCAGCGGTGGTACATGCCAATCCAGCCTGGGGGGCTGAGGCCGACCTGCTCCGGCAGATAGACCTCAACCAGACGCACCACGTCTCCCGTATTCAGAAGCGCATGGAGAGCGGCGAACCGGCGCTGCTTCAAGTCCTGACCACCGAAGGCCTGTCTGCGGTAGCCGCAACGGAGAGCGAACGGCGGCTCCTCATCAGCTTGCGGTTGCGCTCTGCGATTGTGGTACCGATCCGAGCCGGTGCACGGGCGGCCGGCGTGATCCACTTCCTCATGGCAGGCTCGGGCCGCCGGTTCGAAGCGGCGGATCTGGTGCTGGCCCGTGAGTTGAGCGACCGGCTGGGGACCGCCCTGGAGCACGCACAGCTGCTCCGGCAGACCCTGGCCGCCGAAGAACGGGCTGAGAGTGAGGCCCAGAAGGCGCGGGACCGGTTACGGGCTCAGCTGGAACTGACCCAGGCCGTAACCGACAGCATGGTGGAAGGGATCTTCGCCATCGACCGAAACGGTCTGGTAACTTTCGTGAACCAGGCAGCGGAAGAGCTGCTTGGCTGGCCGAAGGCCGAAACGGTGGGTCATTGTGGGGCTGTGATCCCTGGGTGCGATCCGACCAGGGCGGACTGCCTCCACAGTGGTTGCCAGATCGCACAGGTGCTGCACACCGGGCGGTCTCATACGATCAGAGACGCCGTATTCCGGCGCAAGGATGGGAGCGGGATAGACGTCTCCTACACGGCGACTCCGATTCGGCATGACGGTGTGACCACCGGGGTGGCGGTCTCCTTCTACGATGTGACCGCCCGCAACGCCGCAGAGCTGGCACGGCGCCAGGCCGAGGAGGCACTGGAGGAGCAGAAGCGGCTCTACCGGCTGCTGGCGGATAATGCCCGTGACCTGGTGCTTCTCATGAGTGCCGGCGGGGCCATCCAGTACGCCAGTCCTTCCTGCGTCAGCCTGTTGGGGTACACGCCCGAGGAATTGGTCGACATGGGGGATCAGGTGATCCCGGGGATCGTGCACCCCGCAAGCTATGGCGCCATGAAACATGTGCTGGCACTGGTCCAAAACGGCGCGGATCCGCCCCCCCTGATCTTCCAGGCCCTGCATAAGGACGGAGCCTATCGCTGGCTGGAGGCCGTTGCGGCCGGTGTGCGTACCTCCGACGGCCACAAGAGGCAGATACAGGTCACGCTCCGGGATGTGACGGAGCGGAAGCAGTTTGAGGAACAGCTGGCGCATCAGGCATTCCATGACGCCCTCACCGACCTGCCCAACCGATCGCTCCTGTGGAGCAGGCTGGAGCATGCCCTGAGGCGGGGTGAACGGCGACAGGAGCAGGTGGCAGTGCTCTTCCTGGACCTGGATGACTTCAAGGTGGTGAATGACAGCCTCGGTCACGACGCCGGCGACCAGTTGCTGATACAGTTCAGCCATCGGCTTGGCGAGTGTTGCCGGGCCGAGGGCACCATTGCCCGAATGGGTGGCGACGAGTTCGCCATTCTGCTAGAGTCTGACGGCGGACGCACCGAGGCCATCGCGGTCGTCCAGCGGATTGCCGCAGCCTTGCGTCCGCCCTTCATGGTGGGCGGTCATGAGGTGTTCATTTCAGCCTCGACCGGTATTGTACTGGCATCCGCCGGCCAATACCAGGATCCCGGGGCACTGCTGCGTGATGCCGATGCCGCCATGTACCGGGCGAAAGCCAAAGGCCAGGGGCGGTACGAGTTGTTTGACCCCGGCATGAACCAGGAGGACCTGGAGCGGCTGGAGTTGGAGACGGACCTGCGGCATGCGGTGGAGCGCAATGAGCTGCGCCTTTACTTCCAGCCAATCGTCAGTCTGGTCGATGGCGCAGTGGAAGGATTGGAGGCGTTGGTCCGCTGGCATCACCCGGAGCGTGGATTGCTGGAGCCCGGACAGTTCATTCCGCTGGCCGAGGAGACCGGCTTGATCATCGCCGTTGGGCGCTGGGTGCTGGAGGCGGCCTGCCGTCAACTGACGGAATGGCAGCAGCGCTACCAACTGCCGGACCCCTTCTATGTCAGCGTCAACATCAGTGCCCGGCAGCTGCAGCAGTCTGACATGGTCGAACGGGTTCGATCTCAGCTGGAGGCCACCGGCCTCGCGCCCGAACGCCTTCTGCTGGAGATCACCGAGAGCGTCATTGTACACGAGACGGCCCATTCCCTCGCCGTCTTGGCCGCGATCAAGGCGCTGGGGGTTCGGCTGGCCGTGGACGATTTCGGCACCGGCTACTCCTCGCTGAGCTACGTGAAGCGCTTGCCGATCGATGTATTGAAGATTGACCGCTCGTTTGTGAGCGGCTTGGACTCGACCGATGAAGCGATTCTGCGGGCGATCGCCGCTGTAGGGCGGGCACTTCACCTGGGCTTGATTGCCGAAGGGGTGGAGACAGCCGAACAGGCCCAACGCCTCCTGGCGCTAGGCTGCAAACACGGCCAGGGCTTCTACTACTACCGGCCCTTGCCGCCCAAGGCAGTGGAACCGCTCCTCTGGGCGTTAGAATCCAGTAAAGCTGCTGACTAAAGGAGTATGAGTTCGATGCGCAAACAGGCCCGATTCACCATCCTCGCAAAACTCGCCGCAACCTTCCTCTTCATACTAGCGCTCTTGGCGGTGGTGGGCTATGTTGGCTACTCCCAGCTTGACAAGGTGCAGACCAGCCTGGCGACCGTAGATCGTCGCAAGACGCTGGCCGATGGGGCGACGGAAGCGGAAGCGCTGTTGAATAAACAGGCGGCAGATGTGCGGGGGTTCCTGCTCTATCAAGATGAGACGATGATGACCGATTTCCAGACCGACAGTGCGGCCATGATGAAGCAGTTGGACACGCTGGCGGCCACCGCACAGAGGGCCGAAGTGAAGGGCGTTGTAGAGCAGCTCAAAAAGGCTGAGGCGGAGTATCAGGACACCGTGAACTCGGCCGCCCAGATGCAGCGGGCCGGGCAGAGTCAGCAGGCTGCCACCTTCCTCAGGGCTCAGGGCGTGACGAAGTACAACTCGCTATACAACATGGTGCAGCAGTTTAGCGCTGACCGTGACAAGGAAGCCGAGTCCGAGGTTACAGCCGCCAATCAGAGCGCCGATGCCAGCCAAAACAGGATGCTGGGCGTCATGGCAGGGGCCTTCCTGATCGGCCTGATCGTCATAGTCGTGCTGGCGCGGCGGATCGTCCGGCCGTTGCGGGCGCTGGCGGTGGCCGCTGGCCACCTCGCGACCGGCGACCTGACGATGCCCCTGTTGGCGATTCGGGACAACGACGAGACAGGCGATGTCACCCGGGCATTCAACGGCATGTTGACCAGTCTTCAGGAGTTAGTCAAAGGCGTGACCCGTTCCAGTGAGGTCGTGGCCGGCTCCGCCGAGCAGTTGAGCAGCACCACGACCCAGGTGGCTGAAGCGGCGCAAGGCATGAGCCGGGCTGTGACCGAGGTGGCCGAAGGCGCCTCCACCCAGGTCAAGGCCGTGGAGGAGAGTCTGAGCATGATCGCCGAGCTCCAGGCCGCGATCGGGCAGATCGCCGCCGGCGCCCAGGACCAGGCCGCCAGCGCTCAGGAGACCTCCCGGGTCGTGGACCGCATCTCTGTGGAGATTGACGATATGACTACGAAGGCCCGCAACGTGGATCGCTCCTCGCAGCAGGCGCTGGCTGCGGCCCGCACCGGCAGTGCGGTCGTGGAACAGACCGCCAGGGGAATGGAGCGCATCCAGGAGTCGGTGCAGGCTTCATCGGCACAGGTAGCCGAGTTGGGGCAGCTCTCGACCCAAATCGGCGCCATTACCGATGCCATCACCGAGATCGCCGACCAGACCAATCTGCTGGCACTCAACGCCGCTATCGAGGCGGCCCGTGCCGGAGAAGCGGGGCGAGGCTTTGCGGTAGTAGCCGAAGAGGTCCGCAAGCTCGCCGAACGCGCCGGGCGGTCTGCGCACGAGATCACGGGCCTCATCGCCGCCATCCAGGGCGGGACCACCCAGGTCGTCAACCAGATGGAGCAGGTCAACAGTCACGCCGGCGAGGGCACCGAACTGGCTGCCCGGACCCGGGACGCCCTGGCCGACATCCTGCGGGTAGTGGAGCAGACGGCGGCCGACACGCATTCGATCATCCAGGCCACGGAGTCGCTGGCGAACGCCAGCCGGCTGGTCGCCGAAGCTGCCAACGCCGTGGCCGCAGTGACCGAGGAGAACACGGCCTCGACCGAACAGATGGCGGCAGGCGCTGAGCAGGTGAGCGTCTCTGCCCGCTCCATCACCAGGGTATCGGAGGCGAATGCCGCCTCGGCCGAGGAGGTTTCCGCCTCGGTCGAGGAGGTCAACGCCCAGACCGAAGAGATCGCCGCCGCCGCAGAGGATCTGGAGCGGGTGGCCCGCGATCTTCAGCGCCAGGTGAGCCGGTTCAGGGTGTAGGGAAATGGTTCGGCAACATGGCAAACGCCCGGCGGGTCCAGTACCTGCCGGGCGTTCCTTTGCGCTTTTTACCCCAGCTTCGGCGGCCGCCGGTGATGGGTTGCCTGCTCAAACGCATAGCCCAGCCGGATCAAGGTGGGCTCACTCCAGTCCCGAGCCGTGAAGGTGATTCCCATGGGCGTGTTGTCCTTGGCATACCCGGCGGGCACGTTGATGCTCGGGTAGCCTGCCCGGGCGGCGATCCAGCAGCCCCATGAGGCCGGGAAGAGGAGGGCGTCCAGCTTGTGCTGCGCCATGACGGCGTCGATGCCTTCCTCCCGGGAGAGCCGCAGATCCTTCAACCGGTCCAGCAGGTATTCCGGTTCGGTCAGATGGCCGCTGGTGGCTTCCGCAGCCGCCAGCAGCGTCTGACCGTACTTGAGGGTGGCCTCCGGATTCGCGTTGTTGAACTCGATGATCTCTTTCATGCTGTGGACCGGCGCCTGAGGGCCGAGAGCCGCCAGGTAGCTGTTCATGGCCGGCTTGAACTCGTACGTGAGCACATTGGACTGCCAGTAACCGTTACCGACAGAGGGGATCTCCACCGGATCCACCAGTTCGGCACCCAGTTCCTTCACTACGGCGACAGCCGCCTCAAAGATCGCCTTCTCTTCCTCATTCAGGCGGGCGGTGAAGAGCCGTACGACACCGATGCGGGCGCCACGCAATCCGTCCTTGTCCAGGAACTGCGTGTAGTCCTTGTGGGTCCGACCGCTGGCGGCAAGGGTGGCCGGATCGGTCGGGTCGATGCCGGCCAGAGCGCCCAGCAGCGTTGCCGCGTCAGCCACGGTGCGGGCCATGGGCCCGGCGGTGTCCTGGCTGAAAGCGATCGGGATGATGCCGGTACGGCTGATGAGACCGACGGTGGGCTTGATGCCCACGACGGAGTTGTTATTGGATGGGCTGAGGATCGAGCCCGAGGTCTCGGTGCCCACGGCGACAGCCGTCAGGTTGGCAGCTACCGAGACGCCGGAACCGGAACTGGAGCCGCTAGGCGTCAATTCGCCGGGCCGGTAGGGGTTCACCACCTGCCCTCCCCGGGAACTGAATCCCGAAGGCATCCCCTCGGTCATGAAGTTGGCGAACTCGGTCATGTTCGCCTTGCCCAGGATGACCGCCCCGGCTTTGCGCAGCTGCTCGGCCACGAAGGAATCCTTCGGGGCGAAGGAGTTCGCCAGGGCCAGGGAGCCCGCGGAGGTATGCATCTTGTCGGCGGTGTCGATGTTATCCTTGATCAGCACCGGAATGCCGTGCATGGGGCCGCGGGGGCCGGAGAGCTTGCGTTCCTGGTCCATGGCTCGGGCGATGAACAGGGCGTCCGGGTTGACTTCCAGCACTGCGTTCAGCTTGATCCCTTGCTTGTCGTAGGCGGCGATCCGTTCCAGGTACCGCTTCACCAGCTGCTCACTGGTTAACTCCCCTGCGGCCATGGCCCGGCTCATTTCGGCGATCGTGATCTCTTCCAGTTCCAACTGCAACGCTTCGGCCAGAGTCAACACCCCCATATTGGTTTTGGCCTATGAAGTTCTGCGGCCTCTCGCTAATCCCTTCCGCCCAGAAATGACAGCGAACGTGATGAATCAAAGTCTAGAAATAGTCAGGTTTCCATGTTATAATGCCAGAAGAACGGGAATGAACAACGCACGTCAAGGCACTGCCCCTCGTAGGCAGTGCCTTGGTCGTCTTCTGGGGGAGGAAACGGATGGAGAAGGCTTTTTGGCAGTTGATCAAGGCTCGGGATTTGGAGCCGCCTGAAGGTCATACGACTGTCGACCTCGTGCCAGAGTTGATGGCGGGCCTTGGTTCGCTGGACCCGGAGCTGCGGGACAACTTGTGCTATGAGATCCTGGGCGGCTGGGTGGAGCAGGGGCGTTTCAGCGCCGATCAACTGCGGGGACTTGCGGCCCACCTGATGGCCAACCTGAAGAGCGGTCTGGGGGAGGCCGAGCAGGACGGGGTCTTCCTGCGCTCCTTTTCGGTGCTGATCCTGGTGGAGATCGTCCACTATGATGGGAAGCACCGGCTCTTCCGGACGGAAGAGGTGCTGCGGATCCTGGATGAAGCGATTACATATCTGGCGTCGGAGCGGGACCTGCGGGGATTTGTGCCGGATAAGGGCTGGGCCCACTCCGTCGCCCATACGGCCAACCTGATGACGGCTCTGGCGGCCCATCCGGCGCTGGGGGAGGCAGGGTTGGTGCGGCTGTTGGATGCCATTCGGGCCAGGGTGCAGGCGCAGACCGCGTACCCCTTCGTGGATCGGGAACCGTTCCGGCTGGCCAGGGCGGTGATTGCGGCCGCACGGCGCCCGGAACTGCCGGTCCACCGGATGCGCGCCTGGTTCATGGGGTTCGTCGGCGCAGAGCACTTGCTAGACTCCTTTGTGCCAGGGCGCGACAGCGTCTGCTATCATAACACCGAGTCCTTTCTGGCCGCGGTTCACTGGATGCTCACCTTCAAGGAACTGCCGGAGGAATCCCGAGCGGAACTGCTCGAGGCCGCACATGCTGCTCTGGCCTGGCATTTCCCGTGGGATGCCTAGCAAATAGTTGGAGCCGCAGACATGCTCTCGCACGTCTGCGGCTCCTGTGTTGAGAGGTCCGGTTGTCTGGCTAGTAGCGATCCCGGCCGCCACCGCCGTAGCCGCCGCCGCGGCCACCGCCACCACCGTAACCGCCACCGCCGCCACGACCGCCGCCGTAGCCGCCACCACCGCCGCCGCGGTAACCGCCGCCACCGGCAGGCCGCTCTTCCCGAGGCTTCGCTTCGTTCACCGTCAGGGCACGGCCCTCCCACTCGGCGCCGTTCAGCGCGTCGATCACGGTCTGGGCCTGTTCATCCGGGACTTCCACAAACCCAAAGCCACGGGAGCGGCCGGTTTCCCGATCGGTGGCGACCCGAGCCGAGATCACCTCAGCATGCTGACCGGCGGCTTCTGCCAGGTCTTCGTTGGTGACCGCCCAGGGAAGGTTGCCGATATAGATCGTCTTTGGCATCTGCTGGTACCCCTCCATCAACTGCGTCTTTGGCTGGAACGGAGACGGGGCTCAAACCTAGCATGCCCGCAATCGCCCACTCCAATCGGTGGTTTTCCGCGCGACCCTTTCGGTTTTGAGTCGGTAAACTGAATGGGCTGTGATTCCCCTTTTCCCTTGCTTGATGATGTCGCTGAATGATAGCATAACTATCGGCCCCAATTTCATAGGCTACTCGTATATCCTCGGGAATTGGCCCGAGAGTCTCTACCGAGGTCCCGGAAAGACCTTGACTACGAGTGGAAGAGCACCTAGGGTTCCGGCTCCACTTTCAGGTGGGGCGTCAGGTCCGAGCGGTGCTGACGCTGTTCAGCGTTACACCTCAGGGAGAAAAGCCCAGAAGGGGATGTTCTACTCAACAAGAGACCATCCCCATCTGGGTCTCTTTTTTGCACTTTTCTATTCCTCAGGAGGTAGTCGCAGCAATGAACACCGCCCAGAACGCCGACAAGCCGCAGTACCTGCCGCAGCCCCGCACCTCGGCCCGTACGGAGATCATCGCCGGTTTTGTGACCTTCATGACCATGGCGTACATCCTGTTCGTCAACCCGTCCATCCTCGGCAACGCCCCCGGCGCTGACAAGGGCGCCATCATCGTCGGTACCGGCCTTGTTTCCGGTATCATCACGCTGATCATGGGCCTCTGGGCCGATTATCCGTTCGCACTGGCTCCCGGCATGGGCCTGAACGCCTTTGTCACGTTCTCCGTCATCATCGGCATGAAGATTCCCTTCGATACCGCCATGTCGCTCGTGGTGATCGAAGGTATTGTCATCCTGCTTCTGGTTGTCACCCGTCTCCGCGAGCACATCTTCCTCTCCATTCCGATGAACCTGAAGCGGGCCATCGCCGGCGGCATTGGTCTCTTCATCGCCATCATCGGTTTCGAGAACTCCGGCATCGTGGTGGCCGACAAGGCTACCCTGATCACTTACGCCCACTGGGATTTCCATAGCGCTGGTCCCCTGATCACCCTGGTCACCGTCCTGCTGATCGGTATCCTGATGGCCCGCAAGGTGAAGGGCGCCATGCTGTGGGGCATCCTCTTCGCCACCGTGCTCTCCATCGTGACCGGCATCCAGGCCCCGCCGACTCAGGTGATCAGCATGCCGACCATGCCGCACTTCACGCTGGGCGGCTTCGGCAGCGCCCTGAAGGTCGCCTACATTCCGACCATCTTCGCTCTGGTCATGAGCGACTTCTTCGATATGATGGGTACCATCGTGGGTCTGTCGGAACAGGCCGGCTATATCGATGCCGAGCACCCCGCCATTCCCCGCCTGAACCGGATCCTTTTCGTGGACGGCCTGGCTGCGGTCGTCGGTGGTCTCTTCGGTGTCTCCTCGGCCACCACGTTCGTGGAGTCCGCCTCCGGCATCGGCGAAGGCGGCCGCCGTGGCCTCACCTCCGTGGTCGTCGGCATCCTCTTCATCCTCTCGATCTTCTTCGCCCCGATCATTGGCGTCGTGCCCGCCGTGGCCACCGCCCCGGCCCTGATCGTGGTGGGCTTCCTGATGCTCGGCCAGGTGGCCAATATCGATTGGAGCGACGTGACCGAGGCCCTGCCGGCCTTCATCACCCTCGCCACCATTCCTTTCACCTACAGCATCGGCCGCGGCATCGGCTATGGCTTCATCTCCTACGTCATCATCAACCTCGCCGCCGGCAACGCCAAGAAGCTGAACTGGGCGCTGGCCATCGTGGCCGCCGTCTTCGCTCTCTTCTTCGCCCTGGGCTACTAAGGCACAGCACAAGACAGGAAGCCTCCGCAGAATCCTGCGGAGGCTTCCTTTTTTGGCGGGGTTATTGCTCGTTGATCCACCAGAGTTCCAGGTTGGCGGCGCCGACTCCCGGAATCGTGGTGTAGCCCTTCACCTTCTTGTTGATCAAGTCCGAATACCGCTGGGCGTAGGTGAAGATCACGGGGGGATCATCCATCAGCTTGTGCTGGTACTGGATGTATATCGCCTTGCGCTTTGCCGGATCGGTTTCACGCAAACCCTGCTCCAGCAGCTTGTCCACGTCGGCGTTCTTGTAGCGGCCGTAGTTGAGCAAGTTCGCGCTGGCGCTGTGGAAGAGATCCTTCTGGTCTGGATCCAGTGACAGGTTCATGCCGCTGAAGAGCATGTCGAACTTGCCAGGTCGGGCATAGGTGTTCATCAAGGTATTGAAGTCCGTGTACTTGACCGTCACGTTGACCCCGATCAGCGTCCAGGAGATTTTGGCGATGGCGCCAACAAATTTGGCGAGATCGCTGTCGTTGATATAGAGGTTGAACTGCAGGGGCTTGCCGTCTTTTTCGTAGATGTAGTTGGCATTGATCCGGTAGCCCGCCTCCTCCAGCAGTCGCCTGGCTTTGGCCGGGTCGTATGGCAGCGGCTGCATGGTGGGATCGCCGGCCCAAGAGAACGACGGAATCGGACCGGCCGGGACCGTGCCTTGGCCGGAGAGCCCCCAGTCGATCAGCGCCTGACGATCGAGGCCGTAGGTAAGCGCCAGGCGTACCCGCTTGTCACTTAGTTGAGGGTTCGCCATGTTGAACGAGATCGCGGCCCAGCCATTCCGATCGTATGGCACCTGCTGCAGGTTTTGCTTGTCCTTATCATAGAACCAATCCGGGTTGAACGTGTCGACGTCCGTATCGCCTTTGGTGAGGGCTTTGTAAGCATCCGTATCATTCGTGATGATCTTGAACCGGATCGTCTGGATGAACGGGGCGCCGTTATAGCTGGCGCTCATGCACCAGTTGGGGTTGCGCTCCAATACCACCTCTTTGCCAGGGGTGTAGGAGATGAAGCGATACGGCCCAGCCCCCACCGGCTTGCTGGCCGCGGCGCCTGCCGGCATGTCCGCAATCTTCGTATTGGCGAAGAGTCGCTTCTCCAGGATACCGAGGTTGACATCGTACAGGAGGGCGGCATACGGGGTTTTCAGCGTGATCTGTACGGTATACTTATCCGGTGCGGTGATCGACTTGATCGCGTCAGGCAGCGCATATGGCCCGTCATACTCCGGAGCGAGGATGGTGTTCAGGGTGAAGAGCACATCCTCCGCCGTCAGTTCGTTGCCGTCGTGGAAGCGGACACCGCTCCTGAGCTTGAAAGTCCATGTGGTTCCATCGGTCGAGGTCTGCCAGGACTGAGCTATGTACGGTGTTGGCTCCCCCTTCTCATTGAACCGCACCAGCGAGGCGTAGATCAGGCTATTCACGTACGAACCGTTGCCCGTACCCGACCAAATCGAGAGCAGACTGTCCGGGTCGTTGTAGAGCCGGGGCCTCAGTTCACCGCCAACCGCAGGCTTCTTCGCCGGAGTCGTGGCAGTGCCGGCGGCGACCGTGCCGCTTGTGCCGGCCGCCAGGGCCGGTTGCGGCAGTAGAGAGACGAGCAGCAGGAGACTGGCCACCCAGGGCCACAAACGCCTCAACATGAGTTTTCCTCCCATTCGATCGAGCACGATGCCCATATGATTCCAACGGTTCTATATTCACCGAACGATTTTATGAATCCTTCTCAAAAACGTTAGTATGAACTGCGGATTCCCGGTACAGGGTAAGTCCATGTGAGGTGTTCAAGGTTGAGCAGGTCCAAGAAACAGCAGCGGGCGCGTGGTGCGCACCGCATCTGGCTGGTGATCGGGATGGTGGTAATCGCCGCCATTCTGGCATTCGTGGTGCAGCACCGGCCGGCGCAGCAGAACCCGAGGCAGCCGAATCCGGCCCAGCAGGCCGTTCCGCTCAAGGAAGGCTCCATGGTGGGCGATGCGGTCTTCCCGATGGGCGATACGCCCCAGGGCGGGCAGGGGCAGACGGTCAACACCGTGCAGTGCAATACCACCGAGCAGTTGGTCTATCACAACCACGCCCACCTCAGCCTCTTCGTGAACGGTAAGCAGGTGGCGGTGCCGGCGAACATCGGTATTCTGCAACTGGCAAGTGCGGGCCCGGGGGCAGGGAAGGGCTGTGTCTACTGGCTGCACACCCATGACGCGACTGGCATCATTCACATGGAGTCGCCGGTGAACAAGACCTTCACCCTGGGCGACCTCTTCGCCATTTGGGGCCAGCCGCTTTCCGGCACAAACCTGGCTGGCAACAGCGGAACGGTGACGGCCTATGTGGACGGCAAGCCGTACACCGGCGACCCCGCCGCCATTCCGCTGGCCGCACATACGCAGATCACCCTGGAAGTGGGGCAGACCGTAAAGCCGCCGGTCTACACGCTCCCGGCGGGGTTGTAGGAGAGGCAGGGCGGAGAAGGAACCCTCCATCGGCAGATGGAGGGTTCCTTCCTTCTTGTGGAGGAGGTGCATTCATTTCCGTTGAGCCCCCGCCTGTTTCTGCTGATCCTGCTCTTTCTTCCGCTCAACCGGTTTTAGTTTCGCCCTTGCTGCAACCAGCCGCAAGATAGGAAGCGAGGCTCAAGCTTTCTCAAATCACACGGAAGAGGGGCGAACCAACCGTGAATGCACTCACACTTCTCATCATCGCCGGACTCGTCCTCGTACTGGGATACCGCTACTACGGTGCGTTCATCGCAGCCAAGGTGCTCAGTCTGGACCCATCCCGCACAACTCCCGCCCGCCGCCATAACGACGGCAAAGATTATGTCCCGACCAACCGCTGGGTGGTCTTCGGTCACCACTTCGCGGCCATTGCCGGCGCCGGTCCGTTGATCGGCCCCGTGCTGGCAGCCCAGTTTGGCTATCTGCCTGGCACGCTCTGGCTTCTGATTGGCGCCGTTTTCGCCGGAGCCGTTCATGACATCGTCGTGCTGTTCGCCTCCGTGCGGCATGACGGACTCTCGATCGCCGAGATCGCCCGCAAAGAGCAGGGCACTTTCTCGGGCTGGTTGACCTCCTTCGCCGTTCTGATGATCCTGATCATCACCATGGCGGGCCTGGCCGTAAGCGTGGTCAACGCCCTGTTCCAGAGCCCGTGGGGCACCTTCACCGTGGGCGTCACGATCCCCATCGCTCTCTTTATTGGCGTCTACCTGCGCTGGCTCCGCCCCGGGAAGATCGGTGAGGCAACCGTGATCGGCGTCACGCTGGTGCTGCTGGGCGTTGTCCTCGGCCCATGGGTCGAGCGCTCTGCCCTGGCCCCGTTCCTTACCTTCGACCGGCACCAGCTCTCCATTATCATCGCCGTCTATGGGTTTGTGGCTGCGGCCCTGCCGGTCTGGCTCCTGCTGGCTCCCCGTGACTACCTATCCACCTACATGAAGATCGGTACCATTGGCGCCCTGGCCCTGGGCATCGTCTTTGTCCACCCGGTGCTCCAGATGCCGGCCTTCACCAAGTTCGTCGCCGGTGGCGGCCCGATCATCCCGGGCAAGGTGTGGCCGTATATGTTCATCACCATCGCCTGCGGCGCTATGTCTGGCTTCCATGCCATCATCGGTTCCGGCACCACGCCGAAAATGCTGGAAAGCGAGCGGGATATCCTGCCGGTCAGCTTCGGCGGCATGCTGGTCGAGTCGTTCGTGGCGCTCATGGCCCTGATCGCTGCCACGGCCCTGCACCCGGCCGACTACTATGCCATCAACACGCTGCCAGAGACCTTCGCCAAGATGGGCCTGCACGTGCAGAATCTGCCGGTGCTCTCGCAGATGGTGGGCGAGAATGTGGCCGGGCGTCCCGGCGGCGCCGTCTCGCTGGCCGTCGGCATGGCATCCATCTTCTCGGGCATTCCCGGGCTACAGCACCTGATGAGCTACTGGTACCATTTCGCCATCATGTTCGAAGCGCTCTTCATTCTGACCACGATCGACGCCGGTACCCGGGTGGGCCGCTACCTGCTGCAGGAGATGGGCGGCGCCGTGTACAAGCCGCTGCGCAACCACAACTGGCTGCCCGGCATCGTCGTCACCAGCGGCGCCATCTCCCTCATCTGGGGGTACATGGTGTACGTCGGCTCCATTACGACCCTCTGGCCGCTGTTCGGCGTGGGCAACCAGCTGCTGGGCTCCATGGCCCTCGCCATCGGCACCACCATGATCATCCGGATGGGCAAGGCCAAGTACGCCTGGACAACCGTGGTGCCCATGACCTTCCTCTCCATCACCACCGTTGCGGCCGGCTACGAGAACATCGTCGCCAGCTACCTGCCGGCCCACAACTACTTGCTGGCAGTGCTCAGCGGCATCATGATCGTGATGGTCGTGGTCGTGATCATCGACTCGATCAGGACCTGGCGGAAACTGCTCCGCACGACGGGTGCGGGGGCAGCAGAGGTGGCCACTGCCGGTGACTAGCCTGTAACAGCGCATTTTGACCTGTGAAATGGGGCGGCGAGGCCGCCCCATTTTTTGTCGGGTGGGCAGCCTACCCCGTCGCTGGTATCCTTGAGTTGTGGCTCACTTTTGTTGATTGAGAGGGGGGAGACTGTGTTCTGGTCGTTAACCCTTGATATGGCCGAGCGGATCAGCGTGGTGGCCACAGCCGCTTTCATTCTCTCCCGCTGGGGGGCATTCGGAAGGCTGCTGGCGCGGAAGATGACCCGCCGGGACCGGCTCCTGCTCTCGGTAGCGCTGGGGTTATTGGGGATTCTCGGGACCTATGGCGGCATACCCGTGGCTGGTGCACTGGCGAACTCCCGAGTGGTCGGCATTATGGTAGCCGGACTGCTGGGCGGCCCCTGGGTTGGTCTGGGAGCCGGGCTGATCGCCGGCCTTCATCGCTATATGCTAGGCGGCTTTACTGCCTCTGCCTGTGCGGTGGCCGCCCTGGTCGAAGGCGCTCTGGGCGGTCTCGTCCGGCAACTGTTGAAAACCCGCCTGGTCTCCTGGCCAGTAGCCCTGGCGGCCGGTGCTGTAGGCGAAGCGCTCCAGATGGCCATCATCCTCCTGCTGTCCCATCCGTTCCGCGACGCCTGGGCGCTGGTCCGGGTCATTGGCCTGCCCATGGTCATCGTGAACTCCCTGGGTATCGCCACCTTCGTCCTGGTAACCCAAACCACCGGCGAACTGCAGGACCGAATCGCGGCGCGTCAGGCACAGCAGACGCTGCGCATTGCCGCACAAACGCTGCCCTATCTGCGCCAGGGACTGACTCGGGAATCGGCCGGGCCGGCAGCCCGCATCATCTACGAGGCGCTGAACGTGACGGCTGTCGCCATTACCGATGACCGGGAGATCCTGGCGCACGTTGGTGCCGGCAGTGACCACCATCACGCCGGGAACCCGATCCAAACCATTGCCACCTTGATGGCCCTGGGCAACGGCGAGGTGCAGGTGGCGCAATCCCGGCAGGAGATCGGCTGCCAGGGTGAAGGCTGCGGCCTGGGTTCGGCAGTCGTGGCGCCGCTCAAGCGCGGAG
>JBLNEM010000045.1:0-17961 GCA_050262655.1 Mycobacterium leprae
CACCCTGCTGATGCAGTACCTGACCCTACGCACCGGCGCCCGGGTGCTACTGCTGGGCATCCAGCCCGAGGCGGTCGGCTGGGGGATGCGCATGAGCCCCGCGGTGCGGCGGACGGTGCGGCGTTTGTTGGCGTACGCAAAACACCCCGGGGAGTAATTCCCCGGGGTGTCCCGTAGACGAAGCCGAGCGTCCCCGCAGCCGGCGGGTCTGTGACGCCGTTCGGACGCCCTTCGGAGACCGGCTCCGCGGGCTCCGAAGAGAAGGCGTCCGTGGCGTCACAGGCCCGACGGCGGAGGTCACTCTCGCGTAGTCCCCCCACTTGATGGGTAAATGACGGAGGGGTAAGCTGGTGGAGAAGGGAGTGTGCGTTTATGCCCTCTGTGAAGGAGTTCCTGGACCAGATGCGGAGCCAGGTCGCGGCCAACCCGGCCAAGATCGCCGGATTGAATGCCCGCTATCAGTTTGAACTGACAGGCGAGGGTGGCGGCGTCTATCACGCCAACTTCGACAACGGCACCGCCGAAATCGGCGAGAGCGCCCCCGCCAATCCGACCTGCACCATCACCATGGCCGTAACCGATTTCGAACCCCTCATGACCGGCAAACTAAACCCCGCCATGGCCTTCATGAACGGCAAACTAAAGGTCCACGGCGACATCAGCCAGGCACTAAAGCTGCAGATGCTGATCGGCTAACCCACGAGAACAAAGAAGCCGTCCGGCCCGAAAGGGCACGGACGGCTTTTTCACCCCCGAAACGAAGCTGAGCGTATCCGCAGCGAACCGCTAGGGTGTTCTGTCCCCATCCACAAAACGAAGCTGAACGTCCCCGGAGCCGGCGGGTCTGTGACGCCATTCGGACGCCCGAGGAGACCCGAAGGGGCTCCGCAGGATCAGCGTCCGTGGCGGCACAGGCCCGACGGCGGAGGGGATTCCCACGAAGTCCCGCACAGGCCCGCCGGCGGAGGTTACTCTCGCGTAGTGCCTACCACTGGGGCTGCTTCTCCAGCAGCGTCGCCATGTCAGCACTCGTCAGCGGCTTAGCGAAGAAGTATCCCTGTCCGTGCTCGCAGCCCATGGTGCGCAGGTGTGTGAGCTGGTCCGACGACTCCACGCCCTCGGCCGTTACCTTCAGGTGGAGCGACTTGGCCAGCAGGTTCATGGTGCGCACCAGGGCATCGTCCTCAGGGCTTTCGCCCAGGCCGGTCACGAAAGAGCGGTCGATCTTCAGCACGTCGATCGGGAAGCGCTTCAGGTAGCTCAGCGACGAGTAGCCAGTGCCGAAGTCGTCCATGGCCAGGCCGATGCCGATCGACTTCAGGACCCGCAAGGTATCCTGAGTCCAGGCGGCGTCCTGCATCAGAACGGTCTCGGTGATCTCAAGCTGCAGGCAGGCGGGGTCGACCCCCGTCTCCAACAGAACCGTGGCGATCTCTTCAGCCAGGAAGGGCTGGAGGAACTGCTTGGCCGACAGGTTGACGCTGACCACCAGATCGGGGTGCAGCTCACGCCACTGACGGACTTGACGGCAAGCTTCCTGCAGCACAAACTTACCGATCTGCAGAATCAGCCCGGTCTCCTCGGCCAACGGGATGAATTGGGCCGGCATGATCAGTCCCCGCACCGGCTCCTCCCACCGCACCAACGCTTCCACGCTGTTGATCCGACCGGTATGGAGATCAATGATCGGCTGATAGTAGACCTTGAACTCATTGCGCTCCAGCGCACGCCGCAGAGCGCCCTCCAGGTCCAGCCGCTGCAAAGCGTGCGAGTACATGACCGGGGTAAAGGCCTCATAGCGGGCCTTCCCTTTTAGCTTCGCCTGATACATGGCGATATCGGCATGGCGCATCAGTTCCTTGCTGTCGGTGCCCTGGTTGCCCATGACCACGCCGATACTGGGCGTCACCACCATCTTGCGCCCATCGATCACGAAGGGTTCGGCCATCTTGGCCAGGATCGCCTCGGCCACCCGAATGGCGTCGTCGGTATCGTCGGTGTGCTGCAGCAGGACCGTAAACTCGTCGCCGCCCATCCGGGCCACCACATCATCCGCCGACACACACGAGTGCAGCCGGCGGGCGGTCTCCATCAATAGCTGATCGCCTGCCCGATGGCCCAGGCTATCGTTGACGATCTTGAAGTCATCCAGATCCATGTAGAGCAAGCCCAGCGAGGGCTGATTCCGGTCGCTGTGGGCGAGTGCCTGCTCCAGGCGGTCCGTGAACAGGGCTCGGTTAGCCAGTCCGGTGAGCGAGTCGTGGTAGGCCAGACGGGCCAACTGGGCCTGCGTTTGCTTCTGCTCGCTGACGTCTCTGGCCAGATGATAGGTGCCAACCGTGACGCCCTCATCTACAACGGGGGCCGCCAGAACGCTAAGCTCGGCCTGATGCCCGTCCTTGCGCAGAATCGTCGTGTCGTAGGACTGGCACTGACCGGCCGACACCGCCAGTTGGGCAGCCGTCGCCGCTTCCTGCTGGCTCGCCACTACGAAACTGGTGAAAGGTTTCCCCTGGCTCTCGGCAGCCGAATAGCCCGTGATTCGTTCCCATGCCGGGTTGGCGCTCAACAGGACACCGTTCCGGTCCAGCAGGTAAACGGCATCCCGACTGTAGGCGAAAATCGACTGATAAAGGTGCTGGCTTTGATGCAGCAGCCGCTCGTATCGTTTCAGTTCGGTCAGATCCCGTGCCGTGGCATACACCAGATGGGCTTCCGGCAGGGCGATCGCGGCCCACTCCAACCAGACGAGGCCGGCATCGTTGCGACGACAGGGCAGCACCAGCCCAGTCACCGTTCCACCGCGCTGCGCGGTGTCAATGGCCTGGCGGACCAGGGGCCAGTCTTCCGCACGGACCCATTCGGTCAGCATTCTACCGGTCAAATCGGCGGTTTCGCAGCCCAGCACCCGAGCCAGAGCCGGGGTGACCGAGTGGAGCAGTCCGCTTTCATCGAAGGTTGCCATGATTTCGGGGGAGGTGGTCATGATTCGGTCCAGGGTGGCCGCAGCTCCCCTGGCCTCATGCAGTGCTTGTAGAATGGCATCTCTGGCGGCAGCCTCCAGCCGCGCAATCTGGCCGTCCCTGGCGGCACGGTCGATCGCTGCTTCAAGAGTGCTTCTATGCCGTGTCTGTTGCATCAACCACAGGCTCCCTTCTGTAATGCCGGAACCACGACGGCTTTCGACAGATCGCTCACATGAATGGTAGGTCTGACGATAAGTATAGCGATTAAGCCATCTATTAGTAGGTTACCGTATTCCTCAGCCCAGTCAACTATTTATTGCCACTAGGAATTGCCCGACTTTTTATGGCGGGGGAGGGCAGCAGTTTGCAGCTACTGCCAGTCATCCCTTAAGACGACATTGGTGCTAGATTCGGTTCGCCGCGTTCTCTTTCCCGGGGGTTCTTCCCGGCAGGAATTGCCGCAATCGGCACCGTATCCAGCAGGGAAGAGACCCCGGAGGGAGTGACACAGGCGATTGCTGTTTTGGCTGTTGGCACTGTTTCTGGCCTTTGCGCCGGGGCTGGTGCTGCTCTGGTATATCCGTCATATTGACAGGTTTGAACCGGAACCCTGGGGCACCGTCTGGCGGGCTTTCCTGGCCGGTTGCCTATCGGTGATTCCGGCGCTGGCCATTGAGTGGTTGTTGCACAAGGAATCGAGCACGGTCCTTTCAACGGCTTATCAGGCTTTCATCGTCGCCGCCCTCACGGAGGAAGTCTGCAAGGGCGGTGCGGGCATGCTCGCCATCTGGCGACGCCCCGAGTTCAACGAGGTCATGGATGGGATCGTCTATTTCGGCGTGGCGCACATGGGCTTCGCGATCACCGAGAACCTGACCTGGATTTTCATTCGGTCGGGCGGTGAGGTGCAGACGGCCCTCATGACCGGGTTCGTGCGCACAACTACGGCAGTGCCGTTACACGTGATTAACGGCATGATCATGGGCTTTGAACTGGGGATGGCCCGCTACGCCAAGAACTGGCGACAGCGCCTGCTCCATATCGGTAAAGCAATACTCTATCCGGTACTGCTGCATGGCTTTTACGATGTGTTTGTGATGAACGAGGTACAGATTCATACCATGACCGACCTGATTCGGGCCGGTTTTGGCGCCGCCGGCATGTATGCCATGGTTGCGGTCTTGTGGATGGTCCTGCTGCCCAGGGTGAGAGAGGCGCAGGATGTTTCGCCGTTCAGGCCCCACGATTCGGCTGTGCTGGCGGTCGCCCCTGAGGCCTGCACCCAGTGTGGGGCGGCCTACCCGTCCGGGGCTAACTTCTGCCACATGTGTGGTACAGCGGTCGTTGCGCAGCAATCGGCTCCGGGCTCATAAACGTAAACACGCGGCGCCGGCAACAGAGAGTTGCTGGCGCCGCATTATGCCTTCGTTTACAGGGTCGCCATCCCGAGCCGCTGGAGCAACTGGCAGTAACCCAGGGCCCAGGAATCATCGCGGATGCCCGTCTCCAGCTCGGTCAGCCGGCAAATCTCTGTCAGGCTCCGCTCGCCGTCGGCCCAGTAGCAGAGATAGTCCGCCATGCGCGCCGCTCCGGGATGAGTGGCATCAAACCGCCGCCACGATTCGGCCTCGGACTCAGGTAGACGGTTCAGGTCGTTGCGGAGGGTGACGGGACCCGGGAGGTTGCGCCGGGGATGAAGCGTCGATAGGTCAGCCGAGCCGCTCCAGCCAGTGACGGCAGTGTTCGCCGGCGTCTCTGACCGGGGGGCGCTCTTGACAGCGGGCCGTCCCAGCAGGGTCCGCTCCAGTTCCATGCTGACCGTTTCGGCCAGTTGCCGGCGGCAGACGGCCAGCGTCGGGTTGACTTCCTGCCACTCCGCTTCCGTGAGCAGCCGGTCAAGCGACTCCAGGTCGGCCAGTTTCCGTTCGAGGCGGAACTGTGCGGTGGCCTCCAGCCCCGGCCCGGCGTGGACGGTTGCGTGAAGTTGTCCGTTGAACAGCTGGGTCATCTCGGAAGCCAGCCAGGCGACCTCCTTCGCCCCACCGGTGGCCAGGAAGTAGGCATACGCAACGATCATCCGCCCTACCCGGGCCATCATGGCCGGGTCCACCCGGTCTACGGTGTCTGCGCTGGTATGGTAGAAGCGGTCGGGCCACTGGATCACCATGGGGCAGGGGATGCCCACGGTGAGGTCGGCCAGAATGTAGTGATCGGAGCCGCCGGAGAAGGGAACAGTTGCGTAGCGGAAGGTGCCATAGCGGGTGCCAAGGCCGGACAGGGCGGGCTCCTCCTTGGCTACCTCGCTCAGAATCAGGGAGAGCAGGTCGCCGGCGAAGGAGGGGCAGGCGAGGGGCGGATATTCGCAGAGCAGCGTTGACCCGGTGACCTCTTGCTTCTCGCCCACCATGTCGGCGTTGACCGCAGCCACAATGCGGCTACGCTGTGCGTCTGACAGGGCGGCCAGATAGGCGTACGTCCCGGTCATTTCCGGCACGAGCAGGAAACGAATGGTGCGCCGGGGTTTCGCCAGTTGTCCGGCGGCAATCAGGCGGGTGAGCGCCCGGGCCGTCTCCATGACCGTGGCCGGTCCGCTGGCGTTGTCGTTGGCGCTGGGCTTGGGGTGGCACAGGTGGGCCACTACCAGCACCTCCTGGTCAGTGGTGCCGGGGATCACGGCCTCGACGTTCTCCATGGCACCGTCATAGGCCTGGGCATCAACCCTGGCCCATACCGCTACCTTCCCCGCGGCCAGCAACTGCTTCAGCCGGTCACCCTGACGGGTGGAGAGCACGAATCCCCACCCCTTGGGCTCACCCTCCGACCACCAGAAGGAGGTATACTGGAGCGCATCGGCCAGGTCGCCAACCGGACGGACCGGTGGGTGATAGGTCATGCGCGCAGTCACCAGACCTGCGGCGCCGGCCCGATGTGCATGTTGCCAGATGCGGTGGATGTCGCCGTTGCCGACCAGAACGACCTTGCCGACCACATCCCGCCCGGCCCAGGCAGCGGCATCTTCCGCGTTATCAACCACGGTCAGTTCAGCCGTGACCCCTTCCGGGGCGGTGGATGCGGAGCGCTGAATGATCGAGAGGTTCATCGCCTGATACCAGGCCAACCGTTCGATGCGCTTGCCCTGCGCATCCAGCAGCCAGAGTTCGGCATCCCGGCAGTCCCATTCCTGGGGGGTCAGGTTCTGCCACTGCCGGTTGCGACCGGTCGCGGGGTACGTGGTGATCGTGGCGGCGGTTCCCCCGCCGGTCAGAATCCGCTGGCACTCTACTGCGGCTGCACGGTAGCCGGGGCTGGCCTGAATCCGGTGGTAGCGGGCGATGGTCTGCACGTTCTCCAGGCATTGCTGCGGCGAGATCTCTCTGGCCAACAGGTCTAGCAGGGACTGCAGCATGGGCATGGCGCCTCCTTGGCAACAGGGGTTTGCGGCTCCGGGGTTCGCAGGCTTTTCATCCTGATTCGGCGCCGGAAGTCGATCTTCCCGCTACCACCGCATTCTGTGAACCAGCGCTCTTTGGATCGCATAAATTGAAACGTGCCCACTTGAACGTACGGAGGTGCGTCTCGGCATGGCCTATATAACGCCAGTAGGCGCTGGGATCGGCGCACCGGGCTACGGGATGCCGGTCATACCCACAGGCGGGATGCCTGGTACCTGCATGCCGGTTTATGGCCCGATCGCGAACGTCTGCAATGAAGCTACCCCTGTAACCACCATGGTGCCGGCCATGACCATGATGCCTGCGATCACCATGGTGCCGGCTCCAACGACGGTACCCGCTCAGACCGCCATCCCCACGACTAACTTTGTCCCGTGGACCACCGTCACGCCCGTGCCGAACACGGTACAGCCAGCCGTTTCATACGGCGCCCCCATCCCGGCGATGCCGCCCATGATGCCGCCCATGATGCCGCCCATGATGCCAGGGCCCATGCCGATGGGGAAACCCTTTGCCGGTATAGGTCCAACGGGTGCCTGGATTGACGGCATGCCGCCGATGATCGACGGCATACCGCCCATGATCTAGCAGAACCAAACACGGAGAATGAGGGGGGCACTGCCCCCCCTCTTTGGCGCGCCCCGGCTCGCCGCATGCCGCCGAACGGCCGCGGAGAAAATGAGGCCGGAGGGATCGAAGATGCGCAGGATGTTGCCCCATACGCTCTGGCTGGCGCTGCTGCTGGCTGCCTGCAGCGCTACGCAGGACCCGCCGGAACTTCCCCCGGCCGCCGCAGAGGCAGTGCCGGTGATCAGTCAGCAGGCGCCGGTGCCCATTGCGGCTCAAATGGGCCGGCAGACCGATATCGTGACACTGAAAGTGACCGACAGGGGGCTGGAACCGGGCCTGCTGGTGACCGCAGCTGGCGGCAAAGTGAAGCTCCACCTGCTGAACGCCGGCACCAGGGTTCATAACCTGGTGATCCCCCGGTTCGGCATCGTCAGCCGTGCCCTGGGGCCGGGAGAGGAGAACTATGTCGAATTCACCGCGGGTACCGTAGGTGAGTGGCCGCTCTACTCGGACGCTACCCCTGCCGACAGCGAGTCCCTGCATGGCATCCTGAAAGTGGAATAGTGGTAGGGGATTACGAGTCCGGATGGCAGGAGAGATTACTGGATGTGCGTGCCGCCTGTGGGAAGCGCATCCCCGGTGAGAATCTGGATCAGGAGGTAGAACATGAAACGCGTCCTTGCAGTAGTCCTCTTTTTGCTCTTGCTTGCCGGCTCTACCACAACGGCTCTGGCCCAGCAGCCGCTCCGTACCATCTATAACACGCCCTATCCGTCCAGCATTCGGGTGGCGATTCGGGAAGCACGACCGGGGGGTGAACCCAGTCCACGCGGGCGCATTATCTACGTGAAGACAATCCCCTTTGATCTCTACATCCAGAACTCGTTGCCCAACGAATGGGGGCCTTCCTGGCAGCAGGAGGCACTTCAGGCGGGGGCCATGGCGGTCAAAATGTTTGCCTGGTACCACATCATGAACCCAACCAAGCTGGACGGCTGGGAGTTTGACGTGGACAACACGACCAACTTCCAGGCCTACCAGGAAGGGAACCGCTTTAGCGACACCGATCAGGCCCATGCCCGCATTCGGAACCTGGCCTATGTACCGCCTAACGGCGAGATTAAGGAACTTTACTACCGGTCCGGCTACGAGAAGCAACCGAACTGGCAGTACCGCAACGCCAACATGATGTCTCAGTGGGGCAGCCAGTATTGGGCGCAGCGCGGGAAGAGCATGCTGGAGATTTTGCAGTGGTACTACAAGGGCATGTCGCTGCAGCGGATTCCGGGTCTATAGGAGGGCCGTCCAGATGAAAAGCAGGAATTGGATCGCCTGTTTCCTGGTCTGTACGCTTCTGGCGTTGGGTACTGGCTCGATCGCTCAGGCCGAACCACAGCAGCAGCCGCCGGCGCGCACCCAGCAACCGCGGCAACAGCAGCAGCCAAAGAGGCAGCCACCGCCTCCGCCGACCAGTGCGGCGCGTCGGGCCTATTGGCGTGCGCTGGGCATCAAGACCGCACGACTTCAACTGAGGACCCTCAGTGCCACGACCCAGCAGCCCATTCCGGGTGCCGGCTGCGTAGTGGCTGAGACCCGTGACCGCATTGAGACAGACGCCCATGGGTATGGGCCGGTCATGTACGAACCTGTATTCCGCAACCCCCGGCTTGAGCAGTTGATGGCCGAGTTGCATGGACAGTTGACGGTGATATGCTACAAGAAGGGTTATCGGGACGCGGTCTACGCCGGGGTCCGTATGCATCCCGGTGTGATCGCCAAGACCGACGTCTGGATGTACCCAGTTGGCTACGGCGACAAGCGCATCGAGCCGACCCTTTACCAGGTGCCGATTCACCGGCTTTGGCTGATCAGCCTGACGGACAAGTACCGGCTGACGCCCGAAGAGGGCGAGGGGGCAGAGAGCCCGAACCTGACACGCCCCACCGAAGGGGTTGCACCCCAGGAGCCGTTGGGTGAGGGTGTTGAGACGCCGATTCGCCCGGGACCCATTGTTCAGCCGCCCACACCCGGAACCAGCCAGCCTGCGCCGCGCTGAGTGACGGTGGCATGCATACAGCCCGCAGGGTAACCTGCGGGCTGTCGCTGCGCATGTAGGGACTCAGAATGGGCGCCCGGTCAGACTTTGGAGCAGGCCAGTAAGCTGGCTGCTGCTGAGGCCGCTCTGGCCCAGCACCTGCGAGAACAGCGGACCAAGGCCGGTGGAACTCAGCAGCCCCGGTTGTTGTAATAGCAGGAGCAGCAGCAAGAGGAGCAATTGGTTGTTCTGGGGCGGGCAGACGGGGCAGGGAGGGCAAGCCCCCGGGTTCACCAGCAGCACATCCAGCACCCGCTGACCATTCTGGAAGGTAAAGCGCCCACACACGGTGGCGAACCGGCCGTCGACGGAGGCGAGGGTGGTGCCGCCGGGCGGGGTGGGCTGAGACTGGCTGATCAGAACCGTGAACCCGCCGGTCGTGGTTACCTGACCGATAATCGAGCCGGGCCGGGGCGGGACCACAAACTGGAAGAGATTCACCACGCCGGAGACACACTGGAGTGTGCCCAGTGAGGTCGTGGTGGTCGAAACGCCTTGCAGTTGCATTCGCCTATTCACCTCGGCATTCTCTTCTCTCTCCCAACATATGTAGCGTCTTGGCTTGCTGCCAGTGGCGCCGACAACACCCGGTACCGGGTTGGCCGTATAGCAAATTGACGAACTTCCACGCCGAACACTGTTTGGGTATGGAAATAACCGGTCTCGAATTCTACCATCAGGTTAGATGCGCGCGCATATCCGGTGTACAAAAGCATCCAGGGGAGCAGTAAGGGAAGCGGAATTCGAGGCGAAACGAATGGAGCTTGCACACATGACTGGTCGCAACAGCCGGCGCACGAGGCCAGCCGACAGCCTGTCCCGTGGCTCTGTTCTGGTCGACGGCGAGAGCCTTTTCTATGAGGCCTCTGGCAGCGATGAGAAAGGCCGTACCCTTCTTTTCTTGCATGACTCCGGCGGTAGCAGCAGCACCTGGCAGGGGCAACTGTCGGGGCTGGCGGAGCGTGCCCGATGTTTGGCACCGGATTTTCCGGGCCATGGCCGCTCCGAAGGGACCAGTTTTACCACCGTGGCCGAATACCGGCGCAGTATTGAGGCGTTCCTCGACGCCCTGGCCATTCGCTGGCCGGTGGTCGTCGCCGGCGCCTCTCTGGGCGCGGCGGTGGCGGTGGATCTGGCCCTACATGCGCCCAAACGGGTAGAGGGCCTCATTCTGGCAGGGCCAACTGCGGGCGGCCGATGCGCCGGTGAAGTGGTGGAGGCGACGGCCCGGGGAGAGGCGCCCGAAAGCTTCGTCACAGGGCTGTTTGGTCCTAACGTTCACAGCCAGATCGTCCGCGACCGGCTCAAGCGGTGGCGCCTTACCAGTCCCCTGGCGCGCCATGCCGACCTGACCGCGGTGACTGGCTACCAGTTCGACCAGGCAGTGCAGGGCGTCCGACATCCAGTTCTGTTCGTGGCCGGTGGAGCTGATTCTCTGGCGTCGCCGGAACAGGTTCAGGCGCTGGCCGTGCGCTTGCCTGATGCCTCCGTGGCCACGATTCCTGGAGCCGGCTGCTTGTCTATGTTGGAAGAGCCGCTGCTGTTTAATCGGCAGGTGGCGGGTTTTGTGGCGAAACTCTCACCCACGGTGCCAGTGCTGTCCGAAGAACGCCAGCCAGGCGGGTATTGGCGGTTTTAGCAAAACAGATTTAGCAAACTACAGAGCGGAGGAACGGCATGAGCATCACATCCCTCACACAGCTTTACACGTCCGGGGGCCTTCTCTGCGATGGCGACGGAGACGGCCTGCCGGACGGATTTTTTACCCGGTTTTCCGTGGGGCGGACCCCGGGCGCCATTGATGTCGCCGCACGCTTGGGGCTAGAATCGGCGGCCTGGACTCCAGGCTTCACCCGACCTGACGCCCCTGGCGTACGGCTGTTTTTTGGTCCGGAGAACCCCGAATGCCCACCCCTGGCGATTCCTGACGGGTGCGGGATCGTAGCGCTTCGTCCCGAGGGAGTCGTGGTTTCGGGTGACACGCCCGAATCAGGGTGGGATGCCGCTCGTTGGCTGGCATCGACTTATCCCTTTGCCGCTCCCGGTGGGCCGCTGCTGGGCGAACTGGCTGGTGGGCGTTCGGTGGAGGCCGTCATGATTCGGGAGGGGAAGGTGGTTGACCTGAAGGTCGGCCAGCCGGCCCCCCCGGTCGACGACAAACTGACCGTGCTTGAGGCACCGGAAGAACCCGCGTTCCGCGGCGATCCGCCCGGGGACCTGCCCCCGGCCGGCCCGGCGCAGTTGTTTACGGTGGCAGGGCTGATGGGTTCCTCTGACGCAGTCCGGCATGATCGGGTGGGGTGGCAGGTAGCGGTGACGCCGGCCGTTACGCCGGCGGAGATCGCTGCCCTGTGCGAACTCGCTGCTCGCAGCGGCGTGGAGGCCACTGGCCTCTGCTTCCCGGTGACGGTTGAGGCGGAGCCCGGTGGCGCTGCGGTGGTGTTGGCCGATTCTGCGCCGGCTTCAGCCGAGTGGCAGGAGGGTGCGCTCTCCTTCAGTGCCGGGAAGCTGATCGTATCCGGCACCCCGGCCGAACGGGCTGCCGCCCTACTGCGGGCCGCCGAAGCCGGCCTGATCGATGGACTTCACGCAATGCTCTTTACCCGCAGGGCAGGACTGCCCATGACCATGGTGGAGCGGGGGGAGCCCGTCTTCCGCCACACGGTCGGGGCCGAATGGGAGGTAGATCGTTTCCGGCGGCTATGGCAGGAGAGCGTTCTGCCGGCGCTGGCGATCGGAACCCCGGCCCGGGTGGACCTACGGCTCAGCGAACCGCTCTCGGTGCGGCGGGGACTGGCCGCAGAACTGAGGGAGCAGTTGGCCGCCGCAGGCGTCATGGCGGAAGAGGTGCGGGTGCGATCCGCCTATAAGCAGGGGTTCCACTGGCTGGAAGAGGAGATGCTGCCCCAGTTGCAGGCGGTGGGTCCGCTAGGGCGGGTCCATGTCCGCTGCGCCCCCTTCGTCAGCCAGGGAGAGGGAGAGCCACTGGACATGCCGATCCGCTGGCTACAGGAGTTGTATCCGGCGGATGAACTCCTGGCGGCGGCCCTGTCCGGTGTGGAGGTAGCCTTTGACCTCGCCGAGGGCGAGACCGAGGCCATCTACCGACTGACCGCCTCACGTCCCGATGGCAGCCTTGCCCTTGCGGCAACCTTCAACCCGGTATACGCCAGCGGCCTTTACCTCCCCGAGTTCCCGGAGCGGGGTACGGTGCATCCGCCTACTGGACTGCTGCGGGTTGAGCAAAGCGGCAAAGTACTATGCCACGAGGTGATTGCCACCGACGCGCAGGCGCTGTGGTCGGCTTACCAGCAACAGGTGTTGCCGGCGCTGCGTGACTATCTCACCCAGAACTACGGCGACGCCCCCAATCCCGGTGCGCAGCCATTCTTCGGGGCATTGGTGATCGAGGCGTCGCTCAGTGAGGAGAACCGGCGGCTGGGGATTCGGGAGGAGCAGGTCTCGCCGCTAGACGCCATGCATGAGGATCTCTACTTCTACACGCTGGATTACCTCAACCAGTTGGGCCTTCACCTCACCGGCAAGGGTTATAACGCCCCGGGGGCAGTCGAACCATGGGTGACGGTGAGCGAGGGCGCTCCTTCCCTTCGGGTGCGGCTATACGCCCGTGGCACCGGGGGGGCGGAGACTGCCGGGCTGCCGGTGAACGCGGCGGACTTGCCGGCCGCCGCCGGTCAGTTGCCACTGGACCAACTGATCGGTCCGGAAGAGTTGCCCCCGCTCCTGGCTTACCTCGCACAGCTGGAGGGCGTTCGAGTCTGGCGCAGCGGCCTCTCGTACGCCGGACGGGCTACCTACAGCATTTCCGTCACCGCGCCGACGGCGGGCCGCATCGCTCCGCCGCAGAAGTTGAGCGCCTGGCGTCCCACCTTCCTGGTGAACGCCCGGCATCACGCCAACGAAGTCTCCTCTACAAACTCCATCCTCCGGTTCGCCGAAATGGCGGTGCAGCAGGGCATGTCACGGCACGTGAACCTGGTGCTCAACCCGATGGAGAATGTGGATGGCGCTGCGATTCACTTCGCCATGCAGCAGGTTCACCCCACATGGAAGCTGCACGCCGCCCGCTTCAACGCGGCCGGCATCGAGTTCGCCGCCGACTACTTCCTGGCCAACCCGCGTTTCGGTGAGGCGCGCCCTCTCCCGACCCTGTGGCGGGCCTTCTTGCCGGATGTGATGCTGGATGACCACGGCTATCCGTCCCACGAATGGGTCCAGCCGTTCTCCGGCTACAACTCGCCGCCCTATTTCCGCACCTCCTGGTGGATGCCGAACGCCATGATCTACGGCATTCACAAGTGGCTGGATGCGCAGCAGTATCCGCACAACGCCAGGGTGCAGGAGGGCATTCGGGACGCGTTGGCGGAGCGGCTTACGGCCGACGACGCGACCGAGTCGTACACCCAGGTCTTGCTGGAGCGGTACCGTCTCTACGGGCAGCGGTACCTGCCCGAGAAGTTCCCCCTCCAGGTGCACCGGGGCTTCATCAGCCAGACCGGCAGCGTGACGCCCGGCCCAGAGGCCCGTTCGTTTGTGGGGCGCTTCCCCCACATTACGGCGGCCGAGTTGGTGACCGAGGTGCCGGACGAAACGGCGCAGGGCGAGTATCTGGCTCGCTGCGTGCACGCCCATCTCGAAGGGGACCTGGCCATTCTCAACTTCCTGCTGGCCCATCCGCAGCCGGTATTGCGCCGCCGCTGGGAGCAGGACGGGCGAGTCCTTTGGACAGTCGGCAGGAGGCGCCCCCTGCGTGTGTAAAGGACGAGGCCGGCCAGAGCAGATTGCTCTTGCCGGCCTCTTTTCATGTCTTAAACGGCGTCCAGTCGATTCAGGGCAGGATCGGGGTACTGGTAGTAGGACGTAACGTGGCCGTTATTCAGCCACTCGGTCAGAGGTTCCAGCCAGGGGCGCCAGCGGATGTACTGGTCGATCTCGCCCAGGGGCACCCACTTCAGGCCGTAAATCTCGCCGGGACGAGGAAAGAGGTTCCCGCCTACGGGGCGGGCCTCAAAGAAGAACTGGATCATATGCTCACGCACTTCCGGAATGCGGAACTCCGTCACGAAGGCCAGTTCACCGATCTCGACTTGCAGACCGGTCTCCTCCAGCACTTCCCGTGCAGCCGTCTCGGCAATCAACTCGCCGGACTCCCAGTGGCCCTTGGGCAAACCCCAGTGGCCGTTGCGGTTCCGCACCAGCAGAATATAGCCGTCTTCCAGGATCACGCCACCGGCGGAGAGGTGTCTGCGCAGGTTTTGCATAACCGCACCTCAAAGATATATTGTACTACTGTATTCTTACAGTTTATCATGTTGGCTTGTATATTCAAGGGACTTGACGGTGCAACAGGGAAAAAGAAAGCGGGAAGGGAGAATCCTTTCCCGCTTTCCGTGCGTTTACCTATTGGTTGGGTACCGAGCGCCGCTTCTGCCACCGACGGAATACCAGGATAATCGTGAGGCCGACCAGCGCTACCGCCAGAGCGATCAAGGTGACCCGCATTGAACTGTGGAACAGGAAATGAGGGCTTCGCCGGCGGAAACGCTCGACCGCGAAGCGCGCAACCCAGGTCCACCAGATGGCCCACAGGAAGTCGTTCGCCGCCATCACGATGAAAAAACGGCCGGCCTGCACCCGTGTGATCCCGCAAAGCCACATGTTCTGTGCGAAGCCCCAGTTAATCCAGCGAGTAGCCACCACGGTCTTCAGGCCGTGTTTGTGGAACCAGTTCTCGGCCCGCTGCCAGGTTTCGGGCTTGACCCGGAACCAGCCGATCAACCGTAAGATAAACGTCCGGCCACCATGGTAACCGATCAGATAGCCGGCTCCGTTGCCGAGCATGGTGGAGAACCAGGTGAGCAGGACCAGGGACCAATAACTGCTTTGTTCCCGGGCGCCAATGATCAGCAGGGGGATCTCCACCGGAATGGGCACGCCCAGTCCTTCGAGCATGAATACGAGGCCAGCCCCGGCCAACCCAAAGTGTTCATACAAGTAGTGTGCAGCCGCTCCCATGCTGGGTCCCCCTACGACGAAAGTAGCTTCGGTAATGAGATGAAGAACTGGGGGAACAGCACGTTCCCCCAGCAGCACCGTTTCGCCATGCAAGGCCAATTTCCTACTGCAGAGCGCCCTCGGTCATATTCTCCGCACTTTTTAGCACTTCCACCCAGGTTTGGCCGGCCGCAAAGGAGAGCGGTGTGCCATCGGCCAGGGTGAACAGGTACGGCTCCTGACGGCTCTTCTTCGCCCAATGGATGGCATAGGCGTTGCCGTCCCGGTAGAAGTAACCGGACCCACTGCCGACGATGCTGACGTTGTACTGGCCTTCACCCCACTGGGAACTTTGATCCCATGAAAAACGGGTGAACAAAACGACCAGATTATCCGTCTGTATACGAGTACCGCTCTCCGTCATGTGCGGCCCACCGGACTGGGAGCGGTCGTACCGCTTGCCGTTCCATTGCCACACCACGTCCTGTGTGCGGGGCCCCCACGTGAAGGCGATGCGCTGGACCGGTTTGCCGGTGCCAGCGGCCGGGCCTTCAGGGAAGTTGGCAAGGGGTTTCACGGCAAAACCGACGCTCTTGGCCCGGGCCAGCACCCGGTCGGTACTGGTATAAAGGTTGTGCGGCGCCTTCCGGTCTGTGCTGCGCCAGAAAACCGTGGGTCCGTATCCGCTGATCTCCTCCACATCGAGGAGTTGCTTGGAGGGCTTCTTCAGTTCGGCCAACACATCGTTGTTGCCCCCGGAGTGGGCGTACGGAATGCCGTAGCCCATGGAAATATCGTAGAAACCCATGCGGGCCGAGCGCACTGGACCCAGCTTGTCGACCTTGTTCTGATAGTAGAGGGCCAGGAACCGGGTAATACCGCCTTCAGCCTCCAGTTCATAGACGATATCGGCCTTCTCCAGCCCGGCCTGCGGCCTCGCCTCTTCCTGGTTCTCGATCATGACGCCGATGGCGCCGGAAAGCTGTGGCCCTGAGGGTACCGGCGGAGGGGGCAGGGGCGTGTCGCTGGATGCCGGGGCAGGAGCGGGAGACGGAACCGGCTGAGGCATGGCCGGTTTCTTAGCGGTGCTACTGCATCCCAGCAGCAGGGCAGGCAGCAAAAGGGCGGCAACCACTCGGGTCAGTATCGGGCCTCTCACACGACGGTTGTTCGTCACAACAGAGCCTCCTTGTGTGCCATGCGTTCGTCTCTTGATTCAAACAACTGATGTAAAACACCTGCTGGGAAACTGGTCAAGCTGAACGCTGTCGTCGAAATCTGCCCAATGAAATCCGCCTCAATTGCGAACCCCATTAACCTTGCGGGATACGAAGGATTCGGGAACTGGTTGCTGAATTCTATCCAGAAAGAGGCCGTTTGGGAGAGAGGAGTCGGTTATGCGAGTTTTCATCAGACTGAAACGCTTCTGGGTGCCATACGTTCGGTGGGGCATTGCCGCTCTGGCGTCCATGGCGTGCCTTACCGCCGTCGGTCTGTTCCGGCCATGGGTTCTCCAGCAGTTGGTGGACCGGGTCATCCAGGGCGGAAAGTATAACGAGTTGCCTTACTGGGCCATGGCCGTCATCGTCATTGCACTCGTTCGGTTCGTTTTCAACTTCTGGCGAGCCTATCTGGGGCAGATTTTCGGCCAGGGTGCGACCTATGATCTGCGCCAGGCGATGTACGACAAACTGCAGTACCTGCCCTTCAAGTTCTTCGACAACGCTCAGACCGGTGACCTGATGTCGCGCATGACCGCCGACGTGGAGGCATTCCGCCAGTTTGTCTCCTTCGGCTTCATCAATCTGGTTGATGTCTTCAACATGACCATCTTCTCGCTCTTCGTCATGCTGAAGATGAGCCCCCGGCTGACCGTGGTCACCCTGGCGACCATGCCCTTCCTGCTGGTCGTGGTGCTACGATTCAACAAGGTGATCCACCCGGCCTTCACCCGTGTCCGGGAGACGCTGGCCGACCTGACCACGGCCACCCAGGAGAACCTGAACGGCGTCCGGACCGTCAAGTCGTTCGCCCGGGAGCGGTTCGAGGTGGACAAGTTCTCCACCCGCAACCAGGGCTATGTGAAGTCGAACCTGGACAGCGCCCACCTGTGGGCCAAGTACTTCCCGGCCATCGAGTTCCTCAGCAACTTTGCCACCACGCTGCTGCTCTGGTACGGCGGCACCATGGTGCTGAAAGGCCAGCTCACCCTGGGCGAGTTGGTCGCCTTCTTCAGCCTCGTCTGGTACTGGATCTGGCCGATGCGCGACATCGGGTACCAGTTGAACCTGATGGTGACCGGCATCGCCGCCGGCGAACGTCTGGAGGAGCTGCTGGACCATCCCCGTGAGATTGCCGACGCGCCCGACGCCGTTCGCATGCCGGACATGGTCGGCCATGTGCGCTTCGACAACGTCAGCTTCCGCTATGACTCGCCCAAGCCCGGCACCCGGGAGGTCGCCGACCATCAGTCGCTGAGCGGCGTCAACCTGGACGCGCCCGCCGGCTCAGTCATCGCATTGCTGGGTACAACCGGCAGCGGGAAATCCACGCTGGTCAACCTGATCCCCCGCTTCTACGACGTCACCGGCGGCAGCCTGACGATCGACGGGGTGGATGTAAAGCAGATCAACCTGTACGATCTGCGGCAGCAGATCGGTATTGTACTCCAGGAGACCTTCCTCTGGTCCGCCACCATCAAGGAGAACATTGCCTATGGCCGGCGTGACGCCACCATGGAGGAGATCATCGCCGCAGCCCGTCTGGCACAGGCGCACGACTTCATCATGGAGACGCCGAAGGGTTACGAAACGGTGGTAGGCGAGCGGGGCCTCGGCCTCTCGGGTGGACAGAAGCAGCGCAT
>JBLNEM010000046.1:0-9608 GCA_050262655.1 Mycobacterium leprae
GGATACGTGGAGGCTGGCGACTTTCTCTTTCTGAATTTCTGTGTCGGAAACTTGGGCGAATCGGTGGAGCGGCAGGTGGAGGGTGCGTTGGATAACATGTCTGAAAGGCTGGCTATGGCGGGTCTGACCCTCGCTTCAGTCGTGAAGGTTGACTGTCTTCTTCGGGATGCATGGGATATCCCTGTGATGGAGGAAGTCTTCAAGCGTAGGTTTCGGGGGGAGTACCCGGCCCGGAAAACGATTCAGACGGAGTTCGCTCATCGTGGCGGACCTGACGGGCTGAAGGTTCAGATCGACGCCATCGCCTACAGACGCTAGTCGGCGTACCATACATACTCCGGTCCGGCCGTGGCGGCCTCGGGGGTCACTCGCCGCCTGGATTTGACGCCAGTTGAAACGAAACGTGAATGTACTCCGCTAAAAAAACAATGGGCGAAATCAAAATTTGTGCTTGACGGGACTGGTAGTCCCTGCATATACTAGACCCTGGTTGAGGAAATAAGCGGTTCCACGGGAACCGTGCACGTGAAGGAGGTCGACGAAATGGCGATCATGATGAACATCTCAATCAACAACTCCATCAACGGACTCGGTCGTATTCGCGTCATTTCGCGACCTGTGCCGTCACGCGTCAGATAAACCTGATCTGACCGTTCGGCCACAGGTGGCAAAACGCCTGTGGCCTTTTCATTTGCTCTCTGCCGGCGCGCGGCAGTTGGAGCGTGAGGGACCATGGGCAAGAACCTGCCCATGGTCCCATTTTGTTTGAGTTTGTGCGGTGAGACTGCCACGGCCGGGTAGATTCGCCGCCCTTAAGGAGTGAAAGATCATGACCGTCGCTCTCGAAGTGATGGGTGCCTATAAAACGTTTCTGGAAGAGGATGACGAGGCGACTCGGCAGTGGTGGCGCCTCTGGCAACGGAAGCCCCGCCGCAAGGTGACCGCCGTGGATCGGGTTTCGTTCGCCGTCAAGCGCGGCGAGATCTACGGGATCCTGGGGCCTAACGGGTCCGGCAAGTCCACGCTGATTCGTTTGATTGCGACCCTGCTGGTGCTGGATGGCGGCAAGATCGCCGTCTTCGGCCAGGATGTGGCAGAGAATCAGATGGCGGTCCGCCGGTTGATCAACCGGGTCTCGGTGGACGCGGCCTTCTTCAAGAAGCTCTCCCCCATGGAGAACCTGAACTACGCCGCCCGGCTCTACGGGCTGGATATGCGCCAGGCCAGAGAGCAGGCGGGCCAGATCATGGAGCGGATGGAACTGCCTCGTGCCAAGTGGCGCTCGCCGCTGGAGAACCTTTCCCGCGGTCAGCAGCAGAAGGTGGCCATCGCCCGTGCACTGATGACGGACCCCCGGCTGCTTCTGCTGGATGAACCGACCACCGGTCTCGACCCCAAGTCGAAGCGGGACGTCCAGGAGTTCATCGAGGAGATGCGGGACACCCGGGAGACCACCGTGATTCTGACCAGCCACGATATGGAGGAGTCCGAGCGGCTCTGCAACCGGGTGGCCTTCATCACCGATGGCCGCTTCGTGGCGGAAGGAACGCCGGCCAGCCTGCGGATGCAGTACGGCAACGTCTCGCTGGAAGAGGTCTTCTTCGCCGTCACCGGCAAGGCCCTGAAGAAAGAGGAAGAGGAGGCGGTCGAATGATCGCCACAAGTCGGAGTCCTTTACGGCCCACTCTGGGCTTTGTCGAGCGGAACTGGGCGTTGACTCGCCGGTACCTGGGCTGGGAGGTGGTCTGGCTGGTTTACGGCGTGATCAACACCCTGACCATCGGCCTGATCGGCGTCGACAGCCAGGGCATCGTCGGCCAGCAGCGGGTCTTCTACCTGCTGATCGGCGCCCTGCTCTGGACGTACCTCTCCGTGTTGTTCCAGATCATCGCCGAAACGGTGGCCTGGGAACGCTGGGAGGGCACCATCGAGTACACCTTCATGGCGCCGGTCAGCCGGCTGACCTTCCTGGCGGGGCAGGGGCTCTACGGGGTCACTTACGCCCTGGTCAGAACGGTCGTCATTCTGGCGGTCACCGTGCTCTGGTTCCATCTGGATGTCTCGAACGCGAACCTGTTGGGCGGCTTCGTCGTCCTGGCGGTTGCCAGTATCTCGTTCCTGGGGCTGGGGCTGCTGGCCGCGGTGCTGCCGCTCATGTCTCCCGAACGGGGGCCGCAGGCTACGCACATTATCCAGGGCCTGCTGCTGCTTTGCTCCAGCGTCTACTACCCGATTACGGTGCTGCCTGGCTGGCTCCGGCCGGCCGCAGCCCTGAACCCGGCCACTTACGCCCTGGACGCCGTCCGGGCTACCTGGATGGGTGGGGCATCGCTGACGACCGTTTGGCCGATGGTGCTGAAATTGCTGGTCACCGGCGTCCTGCTGGTGCCCGTGGGGCTCCTCGTGTTCCAGGCCGGCGAGCGTTATGCGCTCCGCACCGGCAAGTTGAAGCGGAACGGTTAGGAGAGACTCTCCAACCGACACCTTAAGTTTTCATGGAGGCATAAGCCATGTTTATACAGATCGAGCAGAATCAGGGAATCGAGTTTGCGAAGGCCCGCCACGAGGCGATGTTGGCCGAGGCACTGCAGCGGCACAAGCTGCGGCGGGAACTGAAGGCTCATCGGGTCGAGGTGGCAGCCCGGCTGCGCTTCTTCCGGCTGTACCATCTCCGGCGGTTCATGTTCCGCTATGTTCCTCGCCTGGCCGGGCGGCTGGCGCTGTAAGCCTGCCAGCCCCTGAGCCTCAACCGGCGCTCCCCTCTATGGGCGCAGCGCCCTTTCAACGAAAACCATGGAGGTTATCCGATATGAACCAGCAACAACTTGAAATGATGGCGCTTGACCATGCCATGCGCCTGATGCGGCAGCATGATGAACTGCAGTGCCGCCCTCGCGCCCCACAGCGGCACCGGGTGGTTCCAGAGTCCCGGGGGCGCTCCATTCGCATGAACCGTCTGCGCCGCTTCCTGTCTCACTTTGCTCCCCGCCTGGCGGAACGCCTGGCACATTAATGGGCTTGCTCCAACCTCCGGTGGGAGTAAGCCCCCACAGTCAAGCTTTTTACGGAGGTTTCCCCGATCATGTTTGTACAGCTAGAACAGAACCAAGGGATCGAGTTTGCGAAGGCTCGCCACCAGGAGTGGCTGGCTGAGGCCATAGAGCGGCAGGCGCTGCGCCGAGCCGTGAGGGCCCACAGGGCCGAACTGGCCGCTCGGGTGCGCTTCTTCCGGATGTATCACGTCCGGCGGCTGCTCTTCCGGTTCGCACCGGGTCTGGCCGAGCGTTTTGCCCGATAACAATAGAAGAGAGAGAGCGGCGGCACCCGGGAGGTTGCCGCCGCTCTGCTTATCTCCACCCTGGACTGGGAAAACTTTGGCGAAGGTACTTCCCAACCAGCCAAAGCATGGTATAATGCAGGTAAAGGTAAACCACGAAAACCGATCAGTTTAATAGGGAATGTCCGAAAGGGGAGCTTATCGATGGCACGGATTTTCGCCAACGCCGCCGAAACCATCGGCAACACGCCGTTAGTCAAGTTGAACCGTGTGACGGAGGGGGCTCAGGCCACTGTGCTGGCCAAGCTGGAGTTCTTCAACCCGGCAGGCAGCGTGAAGGATCGGATCGGCTATGCCATGATCACCGACGCCGAGGAGCGGGGCATTCTGAAGCCCGACACCGTGATTGTGGAGCCGACCAGCGGCAACACCGGCATTGCGCTGGCCTTCGTGGCTGCCGCTCGTGGGTATCGCTGCATTCTGGTCATGCCGGACACCATGTCCGTGGAGCGGCGCAAGCTGCTGAAGGCCTACGGCGCTGAGCTGGAGTTGACCCCGGGGGCCCAGGGCATGAAGGGCGCTATTGCCCGCGCCCAGGAGATCGCCGCATCCCTGCCCAACGCCTGGATTCCGCAGCAGTTCGAGAACCCTGCGAACCAGGCCGTTCACCGGAAGACGACCGCCGAGGAGATCTGGCGGGATACGGACGGCAAGGTCGACATCGTCGTCGGCGGCGTGGGCACCGGCGGGACCATCTCGGGTGTCGCCCAGGTGTTGAAGGAGAAGAACGCCGCGGTCAGGGCGGTGGCGGTAGAACCGGCCGAGTCGCCTGTGATCTCCGGCGGCGCCCCTGGCCCGCACAAGATTCAGGGGTTGGGCGCCGGGTTCATTCCGGGGAACCTGGACACGAAGGTGCTGGACGAGGTGATCCAGGTGACCGGCGATGACTCCATTACCATGGCCCGCCGGCTTGCCCGGGAAGAGGGGATCCTTTGCGGCATCTCCTCGGGCGCTGCCGTGGCGGCGGCGATTCGGGTGGCCTACCGGCCGGAGAATGCCGGGAAGACCATTGTGGTGGTGGTCCCGGACACCGGCGAGCGGTACCTGTCGTCGGCGCTCTGGGCCGATCTTCAGGTTTAGTGCAGAATGCCCTGACAGCGGGAGGGATAGATTCCCTCCCGCTTTCGCTATGCCCCCCAGCCATCCGGCGGCATATGGTAGGGGTGGACGTACGCGAAGGAGGCGGAACAGAACCAATGGCCAAGGAGTGGACAGAGGCGGAGCTGAACGCAGCGGCGGAGCTGCTGGAAGGCAGATCGCCGAAAGAGGCGCTGGAGTGGGCTTTCTCTCAGTTTGGACCGGAGGAGATCGCTCTGGCCTGCAGCTTCGGTTCCGAAGATGTGGCCCTGGCGGATATGGTGGCAAGCATCCGGCCTGGCAGCCGGCTCTTTTATCTGGATACCGGTCTTCTCTTCCCGGAGACCTACGACGTGATTCACCAGTGCCGTGACCGGTACGACCTGCGCTTCGAGCGGTGGGCCCCGGACCTCACCGTAGAGGATCAGGCCCGGGCGTATGGGGATGAACTCTGGAGCCGTGAGCCTGACAAGTGCTGCCACATCCGCAAAGTGGAGCCCCTGCAGCGGGTTCTGTCCGGGCTTTCGGCCTGGATTACGGGCATCCGGCGGGAGCAGGCGCCGACTCGAGCCAACGCCAAAATGGTGGAGTGGGATAAGAAATTCGGCCTGGTGAAGATCAACCCACTGGTGGCCTGGAAAGAGAAGGACGTTTGGGACTACATCCTGACCCATGAGGTGCCGTACAACAAGCTGCATGACCAGGGCTACCCCAGCATTGGCTGCGTGCACTGCACCCGGCCGGTCCGTCCGGGTGAGGATCCGCGGGCTGGGCGCTGGAGCGGCTTTGCCAAGACCGAATGCGGGCTGCACAAATAGGGGGTGTGAGGCGTGGCGCCTGTATCGCCCCACGGTGGTAGCTTGATCAACCGTCAACTGACCGGGGCAGAGCGGCTGGAAGCCTTGGAACGGGCGTTGGCGCTGCCACGGGTTCCCCTTCACCCGGCCACCGTCAGCGATCTGGAGATGATCGCCACCGGGGCACTCAGTCCGCTTACGGGGTTCATGGATCGGGGGGCGTATCAGACCGTGGTCCGGGAGATGCGCCTGCCGGATGGAGTGGTCTGGGCGCTGCCGGTAGCGCTGCCGGTCAGCCGCAGCATAGCTGAGGAGCTGACGCCGGAGACCGAGATCGCCCTGACGGGACCGGATGGCGAACTGATCGCCCTGATGCAGGTGACCGACCGGTACGAGTACGACAAGGAGGCCGAGGCCCGTGCTGTCTTCCGCACCACGGACCCAGCCCATCCCGGGGTCCGGCGGCTGCTCCAGCAGGGCGAGGTCTATCTTGGCGGGCCGGTCTGGCTGCTGAACCGCCCGGCGCCCGCCTTCCCCGCCTACAATCTGGACCCGGCACAGACCCGGCGGATCATTGCCGAGCGGGGCTGGCGGACGGTGGTCGGCTTTCAGACCCGCAATCCGGTGCACCGGGCGCATGAGTATATCCAGAAGTGTGCCCTGGAAATCTGCGACGGCCTGCTGCTCCACCCCCTGGTGGGTGAGACCAAGGCCGATGATGTGCCGGCGCCGGTGCGCATGGCGGCTTATCGGGCGATCCTCGACCGGTACTACCCGGCGGACCGGACCCTGCTGGCCGTCTTCCCGGCGGCCATGCGCTACGCCGGGCCGCGGGAGGCAATCTGGCACGCAATCTGCCGCAAGAATTACGGCTGCACCCACTTCATTGTGGGGCGCGACCATGCAGGGGTGGGGAACTACTACGGCACCTACGACGCCCAGCGCATCTTCGACGAGTTCACCCCCACCGAACTGGGGATCACGCCGCTCTGCTTCGAGCACACCTTTTACTGCAAGGCTTGCGGCAACATGGCGTCGGCCAAGACCTGCCCGCACGATCCATCTGAGCATGTCACCCTGTCCGGGACGAAGGTTCGGCAGATGCTGGCCGAAGGGATCGTTCCCCCGCCGGAGTTCACCCGCCCGGAGGTTGCCCGCATTCTCATTGAAGGGACTCGTTAGCCCGCACCCGGGGCAGCGCTGCTGCTCCGGGTTTTCCGTCATAAATAGCTGACATGAAAAGGGTTTGGCTGTGTGAATGGGGTAATGTCAGGTAGATAAGCGATGCCGTCTAGAGGCGGCAAGCGGAGCAGACTAGGAGGTAGTGGGCAGTGTTAGATAGAGAAGCAGTCTGGCAATTGGCCCGGAGCGTCAAGCCGTATGCGATGGAAGCACGGCATCACATTCACCAGCATCCCGAGCTTGGTTTTCAGGAGAAGGAGACCAGTGCCTATATTGCCGATCAATTGCGGGCGATGGGGTATGAGCCCCTGACCGGAATCGGCGGGTATGGCGTGAAGGCCGTCCTGCAGGGTGGACAACCGGGTCCCACGGTGGCACTCCGGGCCGACATCGACGCCCTGCCGATTCAGGAGGAGACCGCTCTGCCCTTCGCCTCGACCAACGACGGCGTGATGCACGCCTGCGGGCATGATGTGCACACCGCAACTCTTCTGGCCACGGCCAAGGCGCTCAAGGCGATCGCCTCTGAACTGGCGGGCAATGTGGTCTTCATCTTCCAGCCGGCCGAAGAGGTGAACCCGGGCGGCGCCAGCCTGATGATCAAGGACGGTGTGCTGGAGAATCCCAAGGTGGACGCCATTTTCGGCGTTCACGTGGCGCCTGGTCTGACGGCCCATCACATGGAGTTCGGCGCCGGCGCCATGATGGCCTCACCCGATGACATCGAGGTGACCATTATCGGCAGCGGTGGGCACGGGGCCCATCCGGAGATCACGGTGGATCCGGTGCTGGTGGCCTGCCAGGCTGTCACCCTGCTGCAGCAGATCGTCTCCCGAAACGTGGGCCCGCTGCAGAGCGCGGTGATCACGATCGGCATGATCCACGGCGGATCGGCGCCTAACGTGATTCCGGACCGGGTCACCTTCCAGGGCACGGTCCGCACCCTGGATCCGCAGGTGCGCAAGCTGATGCCGCAGCGGATCGAGCAGGTGCTGAAGGGCGTCTGCGATGCCGCCGGTGCTACCTACAAGCTCCATTATGACTATGGCTACCCGGTGCTGGTCAACGATGCAGCCGCAACGGAGGCGGCCCGTACGGCGGCGCTTGCAGTCCTCGGGGACGACCATGTGCATGTGATGGGACCGACCATGGGCGGCGAGGACTTCGCCTACTATCTGGAACAGGTGCCTGGCTCGTTTGCCCGGCTGGGCGCAATGACGCTCGGCACAGTGAACCCGACCGGGCTGCATACCAGCCGGTTGTTCCTGGACGAGGAGGCCCTGCCCACGGGTGTCGCTTACTTTGTCAGCGTGGTGCAGCGCTATTTGGCCGCGAAGATGCGGTAAGGAGTGATCAGGATTGGCGAGTGAGAAGAAGCACTACGTCGCCTCGGCCCAGGAGCGGGCGGCTGTTGAGCGGGAGTACATGCAGTCTAGCGGAATCAAGACGCTGATCAACAGCCTGTCGGGCGGCGTTGACTCCTCGGTTTCGGCGTACGTTAGCAAGCTGGCTGCTCCGCAAGGAACGCTGGCGCTGCTGCTGCCGTGCAGCACCGCGGAGGAACTGAAGGGGGAGCGGCTGAAGGATATCGAGGACGGGCAGCGGGTGGCCGATCACCTGGGCATTCCGTCGGTGGTGGTCAACCTGGGGGACGTCTGGCAGCAGGTGTCGGCGCTTTACACCCAGGCGGCGCAGGAGATGGCCGCCAAGCGGGGCGTGCCGCTGGACGAAGCGAAACTGCGCTGGGCGATCAACAACCTGAAGCCGACCCTGCGCATGATGACCGCCGGCTTCTTCGCCGACGCCTTCCAGGGCCTGATGATGGGGACGGATAACGTCATTGAGAACTTCCTCGGCTACTTCTCGATCCGTGGCGACGGTGTCGCGGACCGTCAACCGATTCGGGACTGCACGAAGGCGGAGGTCCGGGATCTGGCCGCCAGTGCCGACTACCCGGAGGATCTGGTGAAGCGCACTCCCACCGCCGGACTCTGGCCGGGACAGACCGATGAGGGCGAACTGGGCTTCAGCTACGACGACGCGGACAAGTTCTTCCTCTGGCTGTTGGATCGCCATATGAGCACGCCGGTGATGGACAACTACATGACCGTGCTGGCCGATCAGGTGGAGGGGATCATCGCCGACGCCACGCTGCCGGTGAAGCCGGAAGTGGCACGGCGGATCATCGCCCAGAACCGCAAGACGGCCTTCAAGCGGAAGGCGGATGATCTGGAGAAGGTGCTGGCCAAGAGACACCTCGCCTAGACGAAGCTGAGCGTCCCCGAAGCCGGCGGGTCAGTGCCGCCGTTCGGACGCCCGAGGAGACCCGCAGGGGCTCCGCCGGACAAGCGTACGTGGCGGCACAGGCCCGCCGGCGTAGGGTACTCCCACGAAGTACTTTACGTAAGTTGGCTTTCTCTGGTATGATCTGCAGGAATCGTATGCACTTTTCGGACAGCTGGGGTGGGTTGAGTTGTCCTTTTCGGAACGGTTATCGGACGAGGAGATTCAGCGGTACTCCCGCCATATTCTGCTGCCGGATGTCGGGGGCAGGGGGCAGGTGAAGCTGAAGGCTTCGAGCGTACTGGTGGTGGGCGCAGGGGGCCTGGGGTCGCCGGTGCTGCTCTACCTGGCTGCGGCCGGGGTGGGGCGGATTGGGCTGGTCGATCTGGATGCGGTAGACCGCTCTAACCTCCAGCGACAGGTGATTCATGATACGCCGCACCTGGGTGTGCCCAAGGTGGAATCGGCGGCGGAGCGGATTCGGGCGCTGAACCCGAACGTAGTGGTGGAACCGCACGCGGTGCGGCTGGGTGCCGACAACGTCATGTCGCTGATCAGCGGCTACGACGTGGTGGTGAACGGGGTGGACAACTTCCCCTCACGCTACCTGTTGAACGACGCCTGCGTCATGGCGAAGAAGCCGCTGGTGGAGGCCGGCATTCTGCGGTATGACGGCATGGTCATGACCATCAAGCCGGGGGAAGGACCCTGTTACCGCTGCATCTTCCCGGAACCGCCGCGTCCTGGCACTGTGCCCAGTTGTTCAGAGGCCGGGGTATTGGGAGCGCTGGCCGGGGTGATGGGGACACTGCAAGCCTTCGAAGTGCTGAAGCTGCTGTTGGGTATTGGTCAGCCGCTGGTCGGCCGCATGCTGATGTTTGACGGACTGGGCGGTAGTTTCAATGAGGTCGAACTGGCCCGGAATCCTGCCT
>JBLNEM010000047.1:0-10204 GCA_050262655.1 Mycobacterium leprae
AGGGCCAATACCGCCGTGGGGCCGTGACCATACTGCCGGGTCAGGTTGTAAGTCTCAAGTATGGGCATCGTCATCGCCATCCTTTCTGTGGACAACGATACCAGCCCGATCTCAACGGCCAGTGGGTGGAGTGGTCAACAGAGTATCAACTTTGCAGAAACAGTCGCTATACGCAAAGTCCGAATGGTAGAATTTAAAGGAGACGTGATGGGCTGGAGGGTGAATGGATGGCGACTGTGTTGATCGCCGACGACGAGGCGGAGATTGTGGCACTCCTCCGGGACTACCTGGAGGCAGACGGGTACACCGTGGTGGGGGTCGGCGACGGCGATGCAGCGTACAAGGCCGCACTGGCGCCCGAGGTGGACTGCATCATCCTGGATATCATGATGCCGGGCAAGACCGGCTTTGAGGTCTGCCGCCAACTGCGGGAGCACCGGGACGTGCCGGTGATTTTCCTGAGCGCCAGGCAGTCGGATGTGGATAAGATTCGCGGCCTCGGCCTGGGCGGCGACGATTATGTGGGCAAGCCCTTCAGCCCTGGCGAGGTGGTGGCCCGGGTCAAGGCGGTGCTGAGACGGTATCAGAAGCGAGAAGCGGCGCCGGCGCCGGAGCTGCGGTTTGGCCGACTGGCAATCGACCTGCGGGCGCGGGAGGTGCGACTGGATGAGCAGACGGTCTACCTGACCGCCAAGGAGTTCGAACTGCTCCTCTTCCTGGCCGAACACCCCCGGCAAGTCTTTACCCGGGAGCAACTCTTCGACCAGATCTGGGGCGACTTCGGCGACTTACATACAGTCACGGTACATATCGGCCGGCTGCGGGAGAAGCTGGAGGTCGACCCGGCACACCCGGCCTACATCGCCACCGTCTGGGGCGTGGGCTACCGCTTCGAGGGGGTGCCGGCGTGAAGAGGCGCTCGCTGCGCACCTGGCTCTCATACGCCCTGATCGCTGTAATTGTCACACCCCTGGCCGCGTTCGTTGGGGCGATGGTACTGGTGAGGGGGCCCGCCAAAGATCAGCTTTCGCCCTGGGAGACCAAGGCGTTTCAGGCCCGATGGGACGCGGTCAGGCTCATCGCCGAGCATCCGGCAGAGTGGACGATGCCATCTTTCCAGCAGCAGCTGGAGGCGCTCGGCAAGACCGGGGGCTTTCAGTTCACGCTGCTGGACGACCATGGCCGGGTGGTCTATTCGACCAGCCACTTGGCTCTTTCGCTGGACGCAGTCGTTCAGTCCAGCATTCGCCATCAAGTCGGCCAGTGGGGCGGCCGGACGCTGCCTACTTTTGGCGATAGCCAGATCGGCGTTGTCCAGGCGGACGACGGCCGGGTGACCGGCACCTACATCCTGGAACAGACCCAAACGGACCCCTGGCAGTGGTTCTTCCTAGCTGCCGCCATCGGCGGGCTGATCACGGCAGCGGTCCTGGCGGTTCGCCGGATCTCGCAGGCGGTGAATCAGCCGGTGCAGGCGCTGGCCCAGGCATCCCGGTTGATCAACGAGGGCCGGCTGGACTTCGAACTGCCCGTGACCGACGTTCGCGAACTGAGCGAGTTGGCCACTGCCTTTGCCGTCATGCGGGAGGGGCTCCAGCGCTCGATCATCGCCCAGGCGGCCATGGAGCAGCAGCGGCGGTTCTTCGTCTCGGCCGTTGCCCATGACCTGCGCACCCCCCTGACCTCGGTGCGGGGGTATCTGGAGGGCATCCAGGACGGGATGGCCACTACGCCCGAACGGGTTCAGCAATATGTCGCTGTTGCCCTGGCCAAAACGGGCCAACTGGAGCGGCTGGTGCAGGACCTGTTTGTGTATGCCAAGACGGAGTATCTGAGTCAGCCCCCGGCGATTGAGCCGCTGGAGTTGGGCGATCTGTTAACCACGGCAGTGGAGGCCATGCGGCCGCGTGCTGAATCGGCCGGGGTCTCGCTGCAGTTGGTAGGGGATGGTGAAGGGGCTGTGGCGGGCGACCGGCTGATGCTGGCCCGCGTGGTCGACAACCTGCTGGATAACGCCGTGCGCTTCACCCCGCCGGGCGGGAGCGTAACGGTCGGCTGGGAATGCAGCGCCGGCGAGTGCCGGTTCTGGGTGCAGGATACCGGGCCGGGTATACCCGAAGCCGATCTGCCCTTCCTCTTCCAGCCACTCTTCCGCGGGGATCAGGCGCGGAGCAGTCGTTCCGGCGGCGGCGCCGGTTTGGGGCTGAGCATTGTCCAGCGGCTGGTGGCAGCCCATGGCGGTCGTGTTGCCGCAACCAACGTGGACGGCGGCGGGGCCCGATTCACCGTGACGCTTCCGCAAGCTCCAGTGAAACGCTGACAGAAGCTTGTCCCTTGAGCTATACTGTTTAGGTTACGATTACTAATCACCCAAGGCGCAAAGGGGCTTCTCTATGGCTAACCGGCAACAGCGCGATTTCACGCGCGGCTCCATCCCCGCCCATCTGCTCTTCTTCTCCCTCCCCATGTTCATCGGCAGCCTGCTGCAGGCCATGTACAGCATCGTCAACTCGATCTGGGTGGGGCGTTTCCTGGGCTCCCACGCGCTGGGCGCCGTCTCGGTCAGCTTTCCGCTGATCATGGCGCTCCTCTCCCTGGTGATGGGCCTCACCATGGCCACCTCCACCCTGGTGGCGCAGTATCGGGGAGCCGGTGACGAGGCGATGGTGCGCAAGAGCGTGGCCACCTCGCTGCTGCTGATCGGCGGCATGGGCGCTCTGCTGTCGGTTGCGGGTTTTGTCTTCCGCTACCCGCTGCTCGCGCTGGTAAACCCGCCCGAAGAGATCAGACAGATGGCCGCCAGCTATTTTGGCATCTTTATGGCCGGCATTGTGGGCATGTTCCTCTACAACGTATTGACCGCCATTCTGCGCGGTCTGGGCGACGCTACGACCCCCCTGAAATTCCTGGTGGTCTCCACCATCACCAACGTGATCCTCGACCCGCTGCTGATTCTGGGCATCGGCTTCCCCCGGATGGGCGTGGCCGGCGCCGCACTGGCAACCTGCATCAGCCAGGGGCTCTCGTCGGTATTGCTGTGGCGCTGGGTGGTGAGAAACACCACCCTGATGCCCACCAGCCGTTCCGACTGGCGGATCGACGGAGGCCTGGTGCGGCTGGTCCTGCGAATCGGCCTGCCCAGCGGGATCCAGCAGGCGCTGGTCTCCTTCGGCATGGTGGTGGTCACCTCCATCATCAGCAGCTTCGGCGCCGATGTGGTGGCCGCTTTCGGCGCCGCCTCCCGGTTGGACCAGTTCGCCTGGATGCCGGGGCAGGTCCTGGGCATGGCGGTGACCGCCATGGTCGGCCAGAACCTGGGCGCCCAAAGACCCGAGCGGGTGGCGCTGATTGCCCGCTGGGCCAGCATCATGGTCGTGGGCGTTACCGCACTGGTCTCGCTGGTGGCGATGCTGAACCCCACGATCATCATGGTGCTCTTCACCAGCGACGCACCGGTACTGGCGGAAGGCAGCGTCTACCTGCGGATCATGGGATGGGCCTATGTGCCCTTCGCCCTGGTCTTCATTCTGGGCGGCATCATGCGGGGCGCCGGCGATACCATTCCGCCGATGCTCTTTACCGTGGTCGCGCTCTGGATCGCCCGGGTGCCGATGACTTACTACCTGTCGCGCAGCATGGGCAGCCGGGGAATCTGGTGGGGCATCGCCCTCAGTTCGGTGGTGGGGCTGCTGCTCCACTGGCTCTATTACCTGACCGGCCGCTGGAAGCGGGCCGTGGTGAAGCAGCGGCTGGCAGCCGCGGCACTGGCGGAACCTGCCTCGACAATCAGCGACTAAACCTGCTTGACAGAACAGACGTCCCCCTGTTACTGTTGTGCTGAAATCCACGGCCAGAGGCGGAGGTATGCAGACGTGATCAACAAGACCGTGCGCTAACTGCATAGGGGTGAACGGCGAACCGGGCAGAACAGCCACCGCAGTGGCTTGCTTCGCCATACCGTCACCTCATCGTTAGGCCGGTCCCGTCTGCAGCGCTCTCCTTGTAGCGCCTGCATCGCGCCTGTAAGAAAGCAGGAGCACGGGTACGACCCGTGCTCTTTTTGTGTGCGCCAAACGGACCGGCCGCTATCCTTCGAAGGGACGGTGGCTTACCATGATGATCCTGCAAGTACACGACGTGACCAAAGAATTCGGCGCGACCCCTGTATTGAAAGGCGTGTCGCTCCACCTTGCCGCCGGCGAACGGGTTGGGCTGGTAGGCGCCAACGGCTGCGGCAAGTCCACCTTGATGAAAATCGTGGCCGGTCAGTTGAAACAGGACGCCGGCAGCGTCAACTGGGTGATGGCCTCGCCCACCGTTGCCTCTCTGGCACAGGAAGGGCACTGGCAGCCGCACCTGACCCTGGGTGAACAGTTGGGCGGCATACCGGCCGACCTGCTCTCACGCTGTGGCGTTACACCGGCCATGCTGGCCCAGCCGGCCGGCAGCCTCTCGGGTGGTGAGAAGACCAGAGCGGCGCTGGCCCGAGTGCTGGCTAACCGCCCGCAACTGCTGCTGCTGGATGAGCCGACCAACCACCTGGACATGGAGGGCCTGGAGTGGCTGGAGCAGATGCTCTGCGCGTACAAGGGCACGGTCCTGGTGGTGAGCCATGACCGGCACTTCCTGGACCGCGTCGTCAGCCGCATTCTGGAGATGTCCGACGGCGTGGTCAAGGAGTACCCCGGCAACTACAGCGCCTACGCCCAGCAGAAGCGGGCCGAACAGGAACGGGCCGAGTTCGAGTACCGGCAGTACCTGAACACCAAGCGACAGTTGGAGGAGGCCATGCGGCGCCAGATCCAGTGGGCGACGGCGGCCCACAACGCGCCAGTCCCGGCCGGCGCCCCGCCGACTTACAAGGAGTGGATGAAGGGCCACGCCAAGGCCCACATGCAGGTGGCCAAGGCGATCGAAAAGCGGATCGAACGGGCCAAGGTGGAGAGACCGAAAACCGACGTGCACATGAACATGAAGCTGGCCGGCAGCGAGGCGGGCGGGCGGAATCAGATTCTGGCGCAAAATCTGGGCTACAGCTGGGATACCAGCCGCTGGCTCTTCCGGCACAGCGACTTCTACGTGCAGCGGGGCGACCGGCTGGCGATTGTCGGCCCCAACGGTGCGGGCAAATCGACCCTGGTCAGGCTGATTACCGGCGCCCTGAGTCCCAGCGAAGGCAGCCTCTATCGTTCGCCGCTCCGCATCGGTTACCTGGAGCAGGAACTGGCGCATCTGGACCCGGCGCTGACCATTCTCGAAGAGGCGACCGGCAACTCGGCCCTGGATCAGGCCACCGCCCGCACGCTGCTGGGCTGCCTTCTCTTCCCGGGCGAGGCGGTGCTGAAGCAGGTGGGATCGCTGTCGGGGGGCGAGAGGGTGCGCCTAGCGCTGGCCAAGATCCTGCTGTCGGCCCCGGACGTGCTCGTCCTGGATGAGCCCACCAACGGCCTGGACCTGCCTTCCCGGGAGCGGATGGAGGAGGCGCTGGAGAGCTACCCCGGCACCATGCTGTTCATCTCCCACGACCGCTACCTGCTGGAGCGCCTCGCAACGCGGGTGCTGGAACTGAAGGGCGGACGGCTCACGGCTTATCCCGGCACCTACGTGGAGTACCGGCAGCGGTCGAGCGGCGGTCTTGCCGCCGACGACACGGCGAGCCGGCGCTTGCTGCTGGAGACCCGCATCGCCCAACTGTCCGCGGCACTCGCCAACCCGCCGGAGGGCGAAGGGGAGCGGCTGACGGCGGAGTTCATTCGGCTCAGTCGGGAGCTGCAGGCACTGCGCAGGTGAAAGCCCCACCTGGACGCCCGACCCGCCAGTGCCCCCTGTTACCGCAACGAAAAAAATTCGCAGGAATTCCCAATAGGCTTGTCGAATCCTGGGATATCTCGTTTGCGTGTTTCAGGGGGGGCCTATGTACAAGCGCCTTATCATTCTCCTCTCAGCTGCGCTGGTAGGGGCTATCTTGGCATTCTTCTTCGTCGTTCCTAATCATTCACAGCCCGTCGCGTTCAGTGCGTCGACTGCTCGGAAGTCCGGCAGCGACCTCCGGGGCGATGCGAAGCCCGCGCTGCCACGGTCAGTCTGGTTGGCCAGGCAGTCTCAGGCACACGCCTCCAGCCCGGTAGCTCTTCTTTCCCAGGCCGGTGTCCAGCGACGCCGTGTGGCGATGCTGCGCGCCGTCAACCTGGAGTTGCCGGCGGCGGCGGAACAGCGCCAGAACCCGCCTCGCACGGCGGAGGCCCGGACAGCGGATGTGAGTCAGGTGACCGTGCTGCTCTACCACAACCTGGACCCCAAGTCCGACGGGAAGAGCGGCCCGACCATCAGCCCGGCCGAGTTCGAGGCTCAGATGAACTGGCTGGACGACAACGGGTATAAGGCCATCACGACCTCCGACCTGGCCGATTGGCTCGCCGGCAAAAGGCGGCTCCCGGCGAAACCGGTGTTGATCACCTTTGACGACGGGTATGAATCGAACCTGATTTACGCCCATCCGATCCTGAAACGGCATGGGCTGAAGGCCACCCTCTTCATGATTACCGGTGCCACCGGTCAGAAGATCGGCGACTTCCAGTGGCTGAGTGACAAGCAATTGAAGGAGATGGCCGCCTCCGGCGTATGGGAGATTCAGGGCCACAGCCACGACGGCCATACCATGGTGAATGGCAAGCCGCTGATGCCCACCTGGACAGAGGCCCAGGACCGGGCCGACCTGGTGAAGATGCGGGATGCCTTTCAAGCAGACAAACTCCCGACGCCCCTCGCCTTCGCCCACCCGTATGGGGCCTACAACAATACGATGATCCAGGCCCTGAAGGCCGAGGGTTTTCAACTGGCCTTCACCGTGGAGAAGGGCTATGTAAAGCAGGGCGACAACCCCTTCACCTTGCACCGGTGGGTCATCTACCCGCTGACCAGTACCTGCCGCTTTGGCCAGGTGGTAAACGGCCATCCCGAAAAATACTGCTAGGAATCGAGCCGGTACAGCCCTGTACCGGCTCTATTTTTCTGCCCAAACCCATATGGTTGAGAGGACAGGCTGGTCGGTCACAAGAGGTGAGGCCCATGGAGAGCCAGACGCTATGGTTAGCCGCACTTTTGATCACGTTCGGGGCCGCCGTCGCCACGATGATCGGTTTCGGCTTTGCCATTGCGATCATGCCGGCCATGCTGCTGCTCTATCCGCCCCGGGTTGCTGTGCCGCTGGTGCTGGCGGTTTCGGCCTGCGGCAGCCTGGTGCAATGGTACCGCAACCGTCAGGATGCCGACTACCCGCTGGTGGTGCAGTTGGTTCTGGGGGCACTGGTCGGCCTGCCACTGGGCGGCTTCGTCCTGCAGATGCTGGCGGCGCCGATGATGAAGGCCGTGATCGGTCTCTGTGCGCTGGCCGCGATCCTGGCGACGGTCGGCAGCCGGGGCCCGGTGCGCGGTCCCCGTCGTCCCGGCCTGATTCCCACCGTAGGCACGGGTCTGTCCGCCGGTGTGCTGGCAACGGCGACCGGCCAGTCCGGCCTGGCGGTCTCGCTGCTGATGGCATGGGCCGGATGGGAGAAGCAGCGGGCCCGGGCCACGCTCTTCGCCTACTTCACCGCGGTGAACACCGCCGCCCTGCCGACGCTGATGCTGCAGGGCGTGCTTGCCCCACGTATCCTCTGGCTCGCACTGCTGCTCTCCCCCTGTTACATCCTGGGCATGATCCTCGGCGAAGTCGGCTTCCGCCGGCTGGGGCAAGAGGGGTTCCGCTTCCTCATGCTGGCCATGCTCTCGCTTTCGGCGGTGCTGAGTCTGATGCGCGGCCTGGTGGCACTGGCGAAATAACCCATCCATAGCGCCCCCAATGTTGGGCAACCTTACAGACAATGACGTCTGAGGAGGTTGCCCCACGTGCGCTATACCAGACTCTGGACCGCTCTGATTCTTGTCATTCTGCTCTCATTCGGCGTCCTGGGTTACTATGGCCGAGAGATCTACCTACAGGCGCCGCCCATTCCGCAGCGGGTCGTCACCTCCACCGGGACGCTCCTCTTCACCGGCCAGGACATCAAGGACGGGCAGAGTGCCTGGCAGTCGATGGGCGGGCAGGAGGTCGGCACAGTCTGGGGCCATGGCGCTTATGTGGCGCCGGACTGGTCGGCCGATTGGCTGCACCGTGAGGCGACTCTCCTCCTGGACCGGTGGGGGCAGGCCGCTTTCGGCCAGCCCTATGCGAAAGTCTCCGATGAACAGCAGGCCACGCTGAAGGCGCGGCTGGTGCGAGAGATGCGCACCAACACGTACAACCCATCCAGCGGAGACCTCGTTGTGTCGCCCGATCGGGCCGCAGCCGTTGCGGCGAACAGTGCGTACTACACCGGCCTCTTCGGCAACGCACCGGAACTGAATGCGCTGCGGGACGCCTATGCGATCCGCACCAACACGTTGACCGACCCGGCCCGGCTGCGAACCCTGAACGCGTTCTTCTTCTGGGCCTCCTGGGCCTGCGTGACCAACCGGCCGGGCAGCAGCGTCTCCTACACCAACAACTGGCCGTCCGAAGCGCTGGTGGAGAACCGGGCAACCGGCTCGATCGTCGTCTGGTCGGTGATCAGCTTCGTGCTGTTGCTGGCGGGAATCGGGGCACTCGCCTGGTACCATGCGGTACTCCAGGGCAGCCACCCGGAGGAGATTCCATCGCCGCCGGTGGAGGATCCGTTGACCGGGCTGGACGCCACCCCTTCCATGAGAGCCACCCGGAAGTTCTTCTGGGTCGTGATTCTGCTGGCGGTGGCACAGGCCGGCCTGGGAGCGATTACGGCCCACTACGGGGTGGAGGGCTCTGCCTTCTACGGCATCCCGCTGGCCAACTGGCTGCCGTATTCCATCACCCGTACCTGGCACACGCAGTTGGGCATCTTCTGGATCGCGACCGCGTGGCTGGCCACCGGCCTCTTCGTCGCCCCGGCGGTCTCGGGCAAGGAGCCCGTGTTCCAGCGGGCCGGCGTCAACTTCCTGTTCCTGGCCCTCCTGATCATTGTGGTCGGCTCCATGGTCGGCGAACTGCTGGCGATTCACGGCAAGATGGATCTGGTCCGCAACTTCTGGTTCGGCCACATGGGCTACGAGTACGTGGACCTGGCCCGTTTCTGGCAGATCTTCCTCTTCATCGGCCTCTTCCTCTGGCTCTTCCTGATGAGCCGCGCGATGTGGCCCGCCTTCCGCAAACCCGGGGAGGCCAACCTGCTGGGGCTCTTCCTGCTCTCCTCGTTTGCGATCGCCCTCCTCTACGGCTCCGCCCTCATGTGGGGTCGGCAGACCAACCTGGCGATCGCCGAGTACTGGCGCTGGTGGGTGGTTCACCTGTGGGTAGAAGGCTTCTTCGAAGTCTTTGCCACCGTGGTGATCGCCTTCCTGTTCACCCGGATGGGACTGCTGAAGACGGCGGTGGCCACCGGCTCCGTCCTCTTCTCGACCACGATCTTCCTGGCGGGCGGCATTATCGGCACCTTCCATCACCTGTACTTCACGGGGACCCCGACCGCCGTGCTCGCCTTCGGCGCCACGTTCAGTGCGCTGGAGGTGGTGCCCCTGGTGCTGATCGGGTTCGAGGGCTACGAGAACTTCCTGCACAGCCGCCGGGCCTCCTGGGTGCAGGAGTATCGCTGGCCGATCTACTTCTTCGTCTCCGTCGCCTTCTGGAACCTGTTGGGGGCAGGCGTCTTCGGCTTCCTGATCAACCCGCCGATCGCCCTCTACTACATGCAGGGGCTCAACACCACCCCCGTGCACGGCCACACGGCGCTGTTCGGCGTCTACGGCATGCTCGGCTTCGGCCTGATGCTCTTCTGCCTGAAGGGGCTGACGGTCCGGCGGCGCTGGCGGACCGACGTGCTGCGCTTCTCCTTCTGGGCGATCAACATCGGCCTCTTGCTGATGGTGCTGATCAGCATTCTGCCCATTGGGCTGATGCAGACCTGGGCCAGCGTGGAGCACGGCCTCTGGTACGCCCGGTCCGCCGAGTTCCTCCACTCGCCCGGGATGAATACGCTCCGCTGGCTGCGGGTGATTGGCGACACGATCTACACGATCGGCATCTTCGCCCTGGGCTGGTTCGTGCTGGGGCTCTCCACCGGCTGGTCCCTGGAGGATGAGCCATCGGCGCTGCAGGGCGGCGTGCCCGCCCGCTGAAGATGCGAAACGGGGGTGGTCATCGGTGCCACCCCCG
>JBLNEM010000048.1:0-9166 GCA_050262655.1 Mycobacterium leprae
CAGGGCGACGGCTACATCGATGACCATGGCGCCGCCGGCGGCAGCCGCTACGTTCACGAGGCCGGGGAGGTCGGCCCTGTTCCAGCTCGTAAAGGCCAGCAGCAGGAGCGCAATGGTCACATACCCCTTTGGCGTGTTGAGCCACATTTCGAACCAGCTATTCGTAGCCGTTTGGCTTTTTGCTGTGGTCATGGTAAGTACCTCATCATCGTTTTTGTATAGTGGAGCGCCATGGAAGGTTCGATGAGAAGCCCGGCCAGTTCCAAATCGTCCAGGTAAGCCGCACCCGCCTCGCTGCCGAGGACAAAGGCCGCCGTCGACACGGCATCAGCCATCATCGCAAACGGGGCAATCACGGTGCAACTGACCAGACCGGTTTGCGACCGGCCGGAGCGGGGATCGATCAGGTGGTGTGCCCCGCCTTTCACCGGGCTGGGCCGTTCGTAACTGCCCGAGGTGCAGACTGCTGTATCCGTAAGGTGCAGCGTCAGCACGGTCTCGTCGGGCCGGAGCGGGTGCTGGATGCCGATCCGCCAGGGCTCATCCTGTTCGTTCAGCCCCCCGGCGTAGATATCGCCGCCGGCATCGATGACAAATCCTTCGGCGAAGGCCAGTTCCCGGGCGGCCAGGTCGACGGCCAATCCCTTGGCCACAGCCCCCAGGTCGATCAACAGGGGTCTGGCCACCAGCACGCTGCGCTCTGTCTCATCGAGCAGCAGATCCTGATAGCTGACCGGCTGTGTGGGGTCAACCGCCGATTCGGCCAGCTCCCGGGAGAGATAGTTGCGGTTGAAGCCATATCCCTCCAGCCACCGCCCAACCGTCGGATCAAAGGCGCCGCCCGTCGATTCGGCCACCCAACGGGCGAAGTGGATCGCCTGGAACAGGAGCGGGCTGACCGGAACGGGCACGCCCACCTGCCGTGACAACTGGGAGAGTTCGCTCTCCGGGTCGAAGCGGCTGCATACCCGCTCCACCGTTGTGAAGGCGTGGAAGGCCCGTTCCAACTGCGCCATCACCTCTGATTCCGGCCGGGAAGAGAGCACGGTCATGTTCACGACTGTGTCCATGTGTAGCGCCGACTTGAGCCAACGGCGGCGCACCGGAGCATTTCCCATGCCTGAACCCCTTTCTTAGCCTATGGCCTGCCGCAGCGCCTGCTGGACAGCCGCCTGGAAGTCTTCCGAACTCCGGGTGGCGCCAGTGACAAAGTCGACCTGGGCGCTCTGCCGGGAGATCACCTGGGAGGGCAGCCGGCTGATGTAGGATTCGGGATAGTGCGTATTGCAGCCGGTGATCTGGACGTTGGAGATCTTGCCGCTCTTGATGGTGACTGCCACCGAGACGGTGCCGAAACGGTTGGTGCCCGAACCGGTGTAGGTGCCATCCTTATAGGAACCGGTCTTGGCGGTGGAACTGCTGCTCGGTGCGGTGGTAGTGCTCCCCTGGCTCCCGCCGTACGTGTTAGTCTTGCCCTGCCCATAGATGCCGGCAGTTTGACCATCGTCGCCATGGAAGCCCTCGCCGTCGTGCCCCCGGTGCCGGCCACCCGGACCGGGTACCGTCTGCTGCTGCTGCGTCTGAGGCGCCGCAGCCGTCGTATTCGTATTCATGATGCCGGCCGCCTGAGCGGATCCCGGCAGCGTCACCACATAGCCTGCCGCATAAATGGCGCCAATCGCCGCGGAGCAGAGCGCCACCATCTTCTTGCCCATCTTCCCGTTCGCCGGCTTGCCGGCCACTGGCTTCTGTGTGGTCGGTCCATTGTTGACTGTGTTTGCCACGTTCTGCTCCCCCTCTGGACGTCTTTTCCCCTGAAAGCTTGCCGCATCGAATCTTGGCATTCGCCATTTGTGTTTCTCTGGTTTCTAAACTAACAGGTGTAGCTGAAGCTTGCCTGAAGTGTCGGTAAGAAATCGCGGAGTTGTTACGCCGACCGCGCCCGAACTCATGGACGGTTCCGCTCGTCTTATCCCATAGAATCAAGAATCCAAGGAGGTGCGCCTGATGCTGTGGTTAAGGCCGGCACTGCTTCCGCTTCATCTGGCCCTGCTCTGTGGCCTCGGGCTGGCCACGCTCACGATCCGGCGCGGTCAGAAAGGGCTGGGGTGGGCCGGAATCGCCTGCTTCGTCTCTGCCGCCTTGATCATCACCTTCTGGGACCCACTCTGCTCCCTCTACCGCTACCGCTGGATCCCGATGAACGAGAACTTGCTGCAAATCCTCTACTTCGGGTTGATGATCCTGGGCGGCAGCTGCACGGCGATCGGTCTCCTGCTGACTTTCCGGCGGTCTTCGGCGGGGGCCTGACTGGTGGCTACGTCCCCCGAGCGCAGGACTTCCACAGGCATGAAGGGAATGTTTCTCCCATTTCAACCCGAGGTGAGAAGATGCCATCGTTCAAGTACATACCAGAGGATCTATCGCAGCAGTTCTATAACACGCTGTGGAACAGCCTTGGGCAGGTCAGCCTGCCCGATTGGCTGCTGAACGGAGTCACCACGCCGCAGCCGATCACGCGCACAGAGCGTGTGCAGGGGCTGGCGCAGATTTGGGCAGAAGCACGGGTCTCGTTCGCATACTGGGAGCGTCTGAGCGACCTGGACTGGGACGGCGCCTTCCGGGAGTACCTGCCACAGGTAGAGGCCGCGGAGGACCCGGCGCAGTACTACCGGCTGCTGCAGGGCTTCGTTCGGCTGCTGGATGAAGGGCATTCCTATGTGGCACCGCCCGCCTGGCTGCTAGCGCAGCAGGTGCCGCCGCCCCTGGCCGTCCGCTATATCGAAGGAGAGCCCGTGGTCTCCCGCGGCGATCTGCTGCCCGTCGGCACCGTCATCACACAGGTAGACGGACGCCCCGCAGCAGAATGCCTGGCCGAAGCAGTGCGGCTGGTTTTCGGCAGCACCGACCATGACCGGATCAACAGGGCCTGCGGCCGCCTGCTGGTGGGCCCAAAGGATAGCACCGTCGAGGTAGGTATCCGCAGCGCCGACGGCACCACCAGCAGCGTAAAACTGCGCCGCACCGGCTTCCTGCCGGCCCGCCCTTCCTTCGAACGGCATGACCTGGGGCAGGGGCGGGTGCTGATCCGGATCAACACCTGGACGGATGCCAAGGTGGTCGACCAGTTCCATGAGACCTTCCCCGATTTCGCCGGCGTCAGCGGGCTGATCATCGACCAGCGCTACAACGGCGGCGGCAACTCGGCGTACGCGGAGCAGATCTTCGGCCGCCTGATCGATCAGCCGGTTCATTTCGAAGCGGACGCTTCGCCGCTTTATTGGGGGGCGATGCGGTTCGCCGGGCTGCACCATCTCATGCTGGTGACACCGGAACAGCCCGTGCAGCCCGATGCGAGCCGGCCGCGCTTCACCGGGCCGGTGGTGATTCTGACCAGCAACTCGACCTTCAGCTCGGCTGAAACCTTCTGCATGATGGTGCGCTGCAGCGGCCGGGCCACGATTGTCGGCGAGACCACCGGCGGCAGCAGCGGCAACCCGGCAGTCTTCCAGCTACCGGGCGGCGGCATCGGGGCGGTATCCGGCATGAAGGTGAGCTTCCCGGACGGCACGCCGCTCATCGGTGTGGGCGTGGTGCCCGACATCCCGGCAGCGCCCACCATCGCCGGCCTGGCCGCCGGTCGTGATGAAGTACTGGAGCGGGCGCTCGCGGTGCTGGATGCCGCAGGGGCGTAAACGCGCAGAAAGGCCCTCTCCCCGGCGGGGAGAGGGCCTTCGCTGTAGATTGTCGCTAGTGGGTCGCCTGGGCGGCCATTACGGCGGCATCGGCCTGGACGAGGCCATAGCCGTACTCGAAGTTGCGGCCATGCTCCTGACCCAGATGCAGTGCGGTGGACTCCAGGATGTTCCGGACCTGCTCGTTGGTCAGGCTCGGGTTGGCCGACCAGACCAGGGCTGCGACGGCCGAAGCATGCGGCGTGGCCATCGAAGTGCCCTGCATGTACCCGTAGTTCCACGGGGCGAGGGTGACGGTGCCGGTGCCCAGACCGGCGGCCCGGATCGCCTTGCCACTGTTGTACGAGACGGAGACGGTGGGTACCCAGTTGCCCGGGGCGCCCAGCGTGAAGGAGCCGTAGTCGTCCGGGGTGGAGGTTGCGTTGTTGGCGATGATGGCGGCGGAGGCACCCTGGGCCATCACATTCGTCACCTTGGCGGCGAAAGTGACGGAGCCACGGCTGATCATGGCGACCCACGGACCAGAGGCGGGAATGCCCGTGCAGGACGTAGTGCTGTTCGCAATGCCGCACTCCACCAACGGGCCGGTGACGCTGCCGATCGGGGCGTATTCCACCGAAGCGGTCTTGTAGGACTGGCCGGCGACGACCAGGGAGGTGGTCAGGCCAGTGCCAACCGGCATCGAGGAGAGGGTAGCGACGCCAGGGGCCGACAGTTCCACGTCAGAGTTGAACTGGGAGAAGCTGGCCTTCGTGAGGTCGGGGTTCAGCGCAGCGATGGAGACCACCGGGTAGTAGCCGGCGGGATAGGAGAGCCGATTGTCGCCACCGTTGCCGGCCGCGGCGATGATCAGCATGCCCGACTTGTACGCATCCAGGAACGCCTTGCTTTCAACGCCGGAGGCCCGGTCGCTGCCCAGCGACAGGCTGGCGATGTTGGCGCCCTGCGACTGGCACCACTTCAGGCCGCTGATGACCCAGGAGGTGTAGCCGTTGCCGTCGTCACCCAGAACCTTGGCCATGTACAGAGCTACGCCCGGCGCCACTCCGATTTTGCTGCCGCTGGCGTTGGTCTGGCCGGCGATGGTGCCGGAGACATGCGTGCCATGGGGATGCACGCTGAACGTGGACGGGCTGTCGGTGAAGTTCGCGACGCCGGCGATGGCGGAGGTGCCATCAGGCCGGACGAATTCCGGATGGCTCGAATCGATGCCCGTGTCCAGCACGCAGACCTTGATCCCCTGGCCAGTAGCGCCAAGGTTCCAGGCTTCCTGAGCCTTCACGGCCTGCAGACCCCAGGTGAGGTCGCCGTCGGTGTAGGGGAGGCTGAAAGCGGTACGCACGAGATCCTCTTCGACGTACTCAACGCCGGGAAGCTGGGCCAGATGGGCCGCGGCCGCCGGGGTTGCCTTCACCTGAGCGGACAGGAGCTCCGGCCATTCGGCTACCAGGGTCACATCCGGGCCGACGAGAGACTGCGCAGAGGTGCCGGGCAACAGGCTAACCAGGTAAGACTGGGTCTGGTCCTTCGGCTGAGCAAAGGAGATGCTGACGGCAAGAATCAGGAAGAGAGCCATGAGACTGGCAACACGCAGCCACCTCTTCACACGAAAACCCCCTCACCGAAAAAGTACTACTCTATATATGCACCCATAGACAGAAATTCCTTCACCATTGATATATTTGTACAGAACTTTATATATGCCAAAACGGTACCACTTCCGACCAACAGGAAAACTCAAACGCCTGTGGCAATGACACAAAACCCGCCGGTTGATGACCGGCGGGTCGACCGTTGACACCTATCTGGAACGGCGCACGATGAGGCCTCCTCCGGAGGTCTACACGATGTTCAGCCGCATCACCAGCCGGGTCTCGCCCCGGCGGGCCACTTCCGTGAAGCCCTCCTGGCGGAAGGCCGATGCCAGCCCGGTAAAGAGGAACGGGCCCGGCAGTTCCTGCTTCGGTTCGGTCGGGTAAGCCTCCACCACTCGGGCGCCGCACGTCCGGGCATGCTCCACCGCGGCCCGAATCAACGCCCGACTGATGCCCATCCGCCGGTGGCCTTTGGCCACGAAGAGACAGCTGATGGCCCAGACACCTGCCCCGTCCGTTCCCTTCAGCACCCGCATCTTCTCCAGGCGCGGATAGGCCGAGCGGGGTGCGACGGCGCACCAGCCGACAGGCTTGCCTTCGGCATAGGCGAGCAGGCCGGGGACCTCCCCCGACGCCACCACCGCCTGGAACAGGTCGTGGTTCTCTTGCCCCTGGGCGGCCTCGAAGGCCGCTCGGGTCGGGTGGCGCCAGGACATGCACCAGCACCCGCCGCAAGCTCCACGGGAACCGAACAGGCTCTCCAGATCGGACCAGCGCTCCGGCGTGACCGCGGCAAAGTTTAACTCCACCTCTGATGCCCCCTAGCTGATAAAGATCAGGCCAAACTCCTGCCCCAACCGGGTCTGGAGCGCCACCCGCAGAGGCGCCAGGTCGGGCGCCGTCAATCGGGGGTCGGCCTTGACCAGGGTGGTCGCCTCGGCCCGGGCTTTCTCCAGAATCGCCAGGTCGGCGATGGGGTTGGCCACCCGCAGGTCGGGCATGCCGTGCTGCTTCGTGCCGAAGAATTCGCCGGGGCCGCGCAGTTCCAGGTCCTTCTCCGACAAGGAGAAGCCGTCGGTGCACTTCTGCATCACCTGCATCCGTTCCCGGGCCTCATCGTTCTTCGCGTCGCTGATTAGCACGCAATAGGACTGATGCTGGCCGCGGCCGACACGGCCACGCAGCTGGTGCAGCTGGGAGAGGCCGAACCGGTCCGCCCCTTCGATGATGATCATCGAGGCATTCGGCACGTCCACGCCTACTTCCACCACGGTGGTGGCCACCAGCACCTGAATCTCGCCCTTGCGGAAGGCGTCCATCACCGCATCTTTCTCGTCCGGCTTCATGCGGCCATGCAGGAGGCCGATCTTCACCTGCGGGTACTCGGACTCCAGCTTGTCCCGCCATTCGGTGGCCGCCTGGGCCTGCATTTTGTCCGATTCCTCCACCAGCGGGCAGATCACGTAGCCCTGCCGCCCCGCCGGCACTTCCCGCAGCATCAGGTGCTCGTAGACCTGCCTGCGGGCCGCCTCCGGACGCCAGTAGGTGCCCACCGGCTTACGCCCGGGCGGCAGCTGGTCGATCACCGAGACATCCAGATCGCCGTACAGGGTGAGCGCCAGGGTGCGGGGGATCGGCGTGGCGGTCATGACCAGCACGTCGGGCATGAAGCCCTTGGTCTGGAGCCGGCCCCGCTGCCGCACGCCGAACCGGTGCTGCTCGTCGGTTACCACCAGCGACAGGTCCTTGAACTGGACCCGGTCCTCGATCAGGGCGTGGGTGCCCACTGCGATCTGGGCCATCCCCATCTGCAGCATGCCGAGGCTGGCTTCACGCTCCTTCTTGGTCAGGGAGCCGGTCACCAGCACCACCTCCACCCCCAGGGGCGTGAAGATGCGGCGCAGGTTCAGGTAATGCTGCTCGGCCAGAATCTCGGTTGGGGCCATCAGGACGCCCTGATGGCCGCTGTCCACCGCCTTGGCCAGGGCCGCCGCCGCTACCATCGTTTTGCCGGAGCCCACATCGCCCTGGACCAGCCGGTTCATCGGCCGGGAGGACTCCATGTCGGCCTTCACCTGGCGGATCACCCGGTCCTGGGCGTCGGTCAGCCTGAACGGCAGGTTCGCCCTGAACTTGGCGCTGATCTCCCCATCGGGGAGATGGGCGATGCCCGTCTCTTCCTCGGAATTCTGCCGGATTAGCATGAGCCCCGTCTCCAGCACCAGCAGTTCTTCGAAGGCCAGGGTCTCCCGGGCCTGCTTCCGCTGCTCCTCGTCCGGCGGGAAGTGGATGACCTCCCAGGCGGAGCGCATGGGCATCAAACGCTGCCGGGCGGCGATGGGTGCGGGGATGGTCTCGGGCATCAGCTGGACCGCCAGTTCCAGCGACTGCTTCACCGCCCGCCGCACGTCCCGCGGGTTGAGCGTACCCGTCAGGGGGTAGACCGGTACGATCCGCCCCGCGTTGATCGGGTCGGATGCCGCCTCTTCGTCGATGATCTCCCACTCGGGGTTGGTGATCTGAATCTGGGCGCCCCGCCGCTCCACCTGTCCGGCAAAGATGACCTGCGTCCCTACCGGGAAACGCTTGGCCTGCCAGGGCTGGTTGAACCAGACGCCGGCGGCGATGCCGGAGGTATCGGCAATGATCACCTTGACCATGGTCATGCGGCCCCGCAGGTGCTGCTCCTGGACGGAGCGGACGGTGCCCTTCAGGGACTCGATCTGGCCGGCCCGGGCCTCGATGATCGAAATAAAATGGCTGTAGTCGCGATATGTCCGGGGAATCCGCTCGATCAATTCCTTGACCGTCTGGATGCCCTGTTTCTGCAGCTGCTTGGCTTTCTCCGGTCCGATTCCGCGCAGGAACTGCACCGGCAGTTCCAGGGGATTGCTAGGCGGTACAGGCTTCTTGGCAGGGGGCAAGGATCTTCACCTCTTCGCAGAAGTGTTCGCTATATGGGCGAACAATCCCTCCGGTGAACCAGTGGCAGCCAGCAATTCCATGCTGGCTGCCCGCCCTATAACCAGTTGGACTGGAGCCAGAGCGAGCAGTTCTGGCAGGGGCCGATCTCCGCGTACCGGTTCTGCCGCATCAGTTCGCGGATCGCCTGGATGCGCGGGCCGTTGAATATCTCCCGGATCGACTGCTGCCGGACGTTGCCCAGGACCTCCCGGTTCGCCCAGTCGTTGGCGCAGAGGACCATGTCGCCGTTCTGCAGGATGTTGGCCGAGGAGAACGCATAGGGGCAGACCGGGAAGATGGAGCGGCTCAGCCACCGGCGCAGGCCCTGACGGCCCCGGTGCACCAGCGAGGGCGGCGCCAGCAGCGACTCGTACTCCTTGACCGCACCCGACCGGTTGTTGGCCTCGAAGGCGAAGACGTTGAAACCGGCGGCCCGCCAGCGGCGCCGGAAGGCACGCTCCTGGCCGGCGTTCTTCCGGGTGCGGACGAACCGGACAAAAAGGTTGACCCGATCCTTCACTTCATCGTCGTAGGAGGCCAGGTTCGCCGTCAGCCGTTGGAACGAGAGTCCCCCGCTGGTGGCAGCGTAGGTCTCGGGGTCTGCCGCGTTGACGCTGATCGTCACCAGGTCGACCCCGGCGGCGGCCAGCCGCTTCAGGCGTTCGGCGTCCAGCAGCGAACCGTTGGTGCAGACCTCCACCATCTGATGAGGTTGGGCGTGCTGCCGGAAGAAGGCGATGCGCTCTTCCAGCCGGCGATCCAACAAGGGTTCATTCTTCGAAGTAGGCACCAGCAGGGCAAAGCCCGGCTCGGCCGCCACTTCCAGGGCGATCTTCTGCCACAGATCGTCGGCCATGGCCTCGTATGGTTCCCGGGCCACGGTCTCGGGGTAGGGACACATCGGGCAGGCGG
>JBLNEM010000049.1:0-13335 GCA_050262655.1 Mycobacterium leprae
ATTACCACAGAAATCGCCTTGTTGTAGATCGAGAGCGGGTACCGGGCGAACTGGTTGGTCTGCTGGACCGCGAGGATGATCGGCACCGAGTCCATCACCCAGAAGGCGCTGGTCCCCAGCAACAGGTTGATGCTGAAGAAGACCGTCGCCCCGGCCAGCACCGCCAGCACCAACACAAGCAGATTCAGAGGCGTCCAGTGCACCCCTGCGCCGCGCCCCGCCACGGCCACCAGCACCACGCCCACAATAAAGTCGCCAATGCCATCCTGGCAGAACCGGTCCGCCAGCAGATGGAAGAGCGGGTCCAGCGGTCGCACCAGAAACCGGTCGAAGCCGCCCGGCTGAATGTAGGCCCGCCCCAGCGTCCAAAGGTTGTCGGCAAACATGTGCGGGATCGACATGGCCAGCGAGACCAGCCCGTAGATCAGCAGAATCTCCGAGAGCGTCCAGCCGTTCAGATTCGGGATCCGGCCCATCACCACCCAGAGCGTCAGAATCGAGGCGCCCTGGAGTACAATCGTCGAACTCATGCCGATGAAGAAGTTGACCCGGTACTCCATCAGCACCTTGAGCCGCTGGAACAGGAAGAGCCGATAGATGGAAAGATAGCGCTTCATCGATTACCCTCCCTGCACCGTGACCCGGCGGACCGCATTGGCGAAGACCAGCCGGGAGAAGAGCGCCCCGCCCACCAGCCAGAGCAGCTGGCTCATCCAGATGCGTGGCGCCTGACTCACCGGCGTCAGCCCCGCCAGCATCGAGACCGGCACGTAAAGCGCCTGGCCAAAAGGCAGGGACACCGCGACCGACCGGAGCCAGCCCGGCAGCATCGCCAACGGGATCAACGCGCCGCTGAAGAAGGTGGCGACGCCCTCCCGCAGCACATGGAGCCCCCAGCTTTCGGTGGTGTAGAAGGCGAGGCAGGCGAAGGCCCAGTCGAAACAGAAAAGCGTGCCCATGCCCAGCAGCATGGAGAGCGCCGCCGCCCCCCATATCCTGGGGTCGGAGGGCAGGTGGATGCCAAATACCAGCGCCCCCAGGAGCGCCACCGGCAGCCCCTCTCGCAGGAAACCGGTCACCACGAAGGTGAGCGACTGTACGAAGTAGCGAACCTGCAAGTCGAGAGGGCGCAGCATCTCGATGCCGATGGTGCCCTGCACCAACAGCCCGCCCATTTCCAGGGTCAGCCCTGACCGGACCGTGGGGACTAAGACCTGAGCCAGCAGGATGTAGTTGAGCGCCTGGTTCTCGCCGATGCCGGCGATGCTGGTCGCACTGCCATAAACGCCTTTCCAGAAATAGACCAGGATCACCACGCCCACCGCCTGGCCGAGGAGCGAGGTCCAATACCAGGTACTGTAGGCCAAAATGATCTTGACGTTGTTGGCCACGAGCGCCCCGTACGACCTCAGGGTGCGGCGGATCACCTTCATCAGGCACCCACCTCCTCCCGGAGCGCGCCGCTATAAATCTGCTTGATCACCGACTCCAGGTCGGGCTCCGCCAGGGCGAAGTCCCGGACCTCCATCTGCGCCATGATCGAGGCCGCCACCTGGCTGGCGGTGGTCCGAGTGCGGTCGAAGCGAAGTACCAGCCGCTCCTCCTCCTCGGCTACCGGTTCCGCCCCGTCCGGGAGATCGATGCTGTCAGGCCGGCTGCCCGCCGCCGCCTCGAAGCTGATCGTCCGGTACTTGCCGAACCGTTCCTTGATGGTGGTGATCGGCCCGTCGTACAGCACCTTGCCGGAGTCGATGATGATCACCCGTCGGCAGAGTTCCTCGATGTCGCCCAGGTCGTGGGTGGTCAGCACCACCGTCGTCGACCGCGTCCGGTTCTGCTCGCGGATGAAGTTCCGGATCGCCTCCTTGGCCATCACATCCAGGCCGATGGTCGGCTCGTCCAGGTAGACCACCTGCGGCTCGTGGATCAGCGCGGCCGCCAGCTCGGAGCGCATCCGCTGCCCCAGCGACATGTTTCGGACCGGCACCTTCAGCAGTTCCTTCAGATTCAGGGTCTCGCTGAACTGGTCCAGCAGTTGCTGGAAGCGCACCGGCTCCACATCGTAAATCTTGCTGATCAGGTTGAGCGACTCGATCAGGGCCAGATCCCAGTACAGCTGGGTCCGCTGGCCGAAGACCACGCCGATCTCCCGGGCATTCGCCACCCGCTGGCGGAACGGGTCCCGCCCCATCACCCGCACCCGTCCGCGGGTGGGCATCAGGATGCCGGTCAGCATCTTGATCGTGGTCGACTTGCCCGCACCATTGACCCCAATGTAGCCAACGATCTCCCCCGGCTCGATCCCGAAGCTGATCCCGTCGACCGCCACCTTCTCCTGGTAGTGGGGCCAGAAGAGCGCCTTGACCGCACCCGCCACGCCAGGGTCCTTCTGATTTATGCGATAGACCTTGGTGAGGTTCTCTACTTCAATGACTGCCACTTGCATTTCTCTCCCATGCAGCGAAAACGTTTGCACTTACTTTGGACGAGTGCCACGGCCCAACTGTTCCCGCTGAAAGAAAATAAAACGACCCGCCCGCAGGCCGCGGGCGAGTCTCATCCACGTGGATAGGGCGGCGCCGCCAGCGCCTCGAGCGGTTGCATGTTATTCGACAGCACGTGTCCGATACCGGCGGATCGCCCGCCAGATGCCGATCACCACCAACCCCACCACCCCTGGCAGCAGGATCAGCCAGTCGGGCAGCCCGGCGAAGCGCAGCACGCCCACCAGCAGCCGGCCGAACTCCACCCACCAGAAGGACCAGAGCAGGTTGTTCACCATCATGAGGCCCAGCGCCTTTTCCGGCTTGATCCCAGAGAATCCGCTGAGCCAAAGGCTGATGCCGAAGCCCCAGTTGATCCAGCGAGAGACGGCCACAAACCAGAGGCCGTAACGGTCCATCCACCGCTGTGCCCGCTTCACCTGCTCCTCGGCCCGGAACAGGCGGGAGACCTTCATGAGCAGGGGCCGTCCACCGATACGGGCCAGGCCGAAGGCGACGATGTTGCCGGCGCAGGAGCCCAGCCAGGTCACAAAGACCAGTTCACCGTAGGAATGGGTCCGGGCCACCAGCATCTGGCCTGTCATCCAAAGCGGAATCTCAATCGGCAATGGCGCTGCCATGCCCTCTAGCAGATACATGAGGGTAAGGCCTAACACGCCCCAGTTCGCGAGCACGCTGGTCATAACGTCACACCAATCGGGTAAGGATACTGCTCCCCGGTCGGCAAGATGGCGGTGGACAGACTGAACCCCACCGGCAGAAGAAAGAGCAGGGAACTCCCCTGCTCTTTCGACAATTCTGCCCCCATCTCCTTGTGGAATCACTCACAATCAGAGTTGGGCAGCAGGTGGATTCTCGTCGCCAGGGGTCGGCAAGCTGCGAGGCGCCCCGCACTTGGCGCAGTACTGCCAGCCCTGCCGCAGCGGCTGACCGCATTCCAGGCACTTCTCCTGGAGGCCCTTACCGCAGGCGGTGCAGTACTCGTGCCCACGCTCCACCTTGCCGTGGCAGGCCGGGCAGTGCCGCTCCTCCCGCCGGACGATCCAGTAGACCAGAAGCCCCACCAGGTTGGTCAGCAGCACCAGCAGCCCCCAGGCCAGGGCCTTGGTCGACCGGCGCCGGGCGTCGGTGTAAACCCAGAAGGCCACGGCGAGCCAATAGAGCACAAAGCCGAGCATGCTTAGTATGCCGAAGATCGCCGCCAGGAAACGGAGAGGCGTCATCCCCGTGGGCGGCGCCGCCACCAGCAGAATCGCCTGCGGCTTCACGATCTGCGGCGGCACCGGGGTCGGGTTCGGAACGGGAACCGGCTGTGCGAAGGTCATGCCACCGGGCGCCTGCCGCAGGCGCAGTCCGCCTCTCTCCTTCCCGCCAAACCCGGGCTGGCGGTCGCCAAAGCTGTCACGCCGCCGAATATCAGGGGCACCGTCGCCCCCACGGCCCCGCTCCATCCCGGCGGACCAGGGGAAGAGGTTGAGCAGGCGCACGGAGATGCGGTCGGTCCGGTAGCTGGCGAAGAAGCCCGCCGTCTCACCAGTCCGACGCAGGGTGAAATGGCCGCCCCGCGGCATCTGGCTCAAAGAAGGCAGCTTCACGCCGCCAGATAGCTGCATCTCCTCCGGCGTCTTTCCGGTGAAGTCCGCCGGATAGGCGGCCAGCGCCTTCCCCGTGGCCGGGTCCAGCAGCGCCACCACGTCCTTGGGATAATGGGTCTCACCCATAGCTTTGACGGCCGCAGCCGCTTCCGGGCTGGCAGGACCGTACTGCGACACCGCCTGGTTCACCTTGGCCAGGCCATCGTCCGGCCGTCCCAGGGCCACCTCGGCCCCAAAAGCCAACCCGGCGGCGATCGCCGCGGACAGCATGCAGACCAGAAGCCCGATCACTGCACGGCGCAGCGTCAAATCCGGCACCAGACGTTTCAACATGATAAGCGCCCTCCTTCTTTCCCCATGCTGCGATTCCCCTGAAACCCCGGCAGGAGCAGCAGGGGCGTCAGCAGACAACTACCGCCAAAGATCGCCATCAGCGTCACCCAGTAGGGATGGTAGGCCATCCAGTCCGTCAGGGTCGGCCAGGCCCAGTACACAGCCAGCGCCAGAGCCGCCCAGAGAAGCGCAAACAGCTTGAACCAGCGCATCTCTTGGCCTGCCAAACTCTGCGCTGCTCCTTCCGCCCCTGCCTCCTCCGCCCGCACGGCCTGGGTGTGCGCTGCGCCGGTGCCGGCCGCCATCAGGAGAACGACCTGCGCCATTGCTTCCGGATCCGGCTCCAGTCCCGGAGACTGATCCAGCACCGATCCCAGTTCCCGCGTCAGCACGTCTAGCTCCCCTCGTTCAGCCATGGCTCAGTCCCCCCTTCCCCTGCCAGCCGGCGCCGCAGTTGGTCCACGGCATAATGGATCCGTGACCGCACGGTGCCAATGGGCACCCCGGTCAGGTCAGCGATCTGCGCATAGGTAAGCTGCTGGTAATGGTAAAGCACAATCGCCTCCCGGTGTGGCGGCGACAGGTCGAGCAGCGCCTGCCGCACCGCATCCCGCTCCCAGTGCCCCAGCACCGTCGCCTCCACCGGCTCGCCGCCACTCAGGCGTTCCAGCACCTCGTCGCCCCCCGCTGCGGCGATGCCCTTCGTCCGGGCGAGAATCGCCCTGCGAGCCCGATCCCGCCACAGGTTGAGCGCCGTCTGGTTCAGCCAGGCGGTCAGGCTTTCGACCCGTCCGCCGCGCACAATGTACCCGGTCAGCCGGACAAACAGCTCCTGGGTCAGTTCTTCCGCCTCACTGCGCTCCCCGGTCAGCCGGTAGAAGAGGTTGAGCAGACGGGGATAGTGCCGCTGCACCAGGGCATGGGCCGCCTCGTGGCTGCCCCTGCGCCAGCGTTCGATCAGTTGCTGCTCTTCCTCCACCTGCTCACCTCCTTGCATCTTATATAGACGAACGACCCATGGCATAGTTCACCACGACTTACATGTAAATGGCTCCCAGGGGCATGATGGAGGCGAGTTAAAACTCCACGGAATCTCCAAACCGGGACCAACCGGCCTCCAACCGGCAGCGCTATGCTGTGAACGTAACAGGGCCCTGAGGCCCGGTTGATCATGAGAGGAGCGAACAGTGATGAGAAAGACTCTGAAATGGATTGCGGGCGTAACGGCAACGGCAGGTGTCGCCGGACTGATCTACGCGGCGCCGGCCCTGGCGGAGAACATCGGCTACGGCATGGGCTTTGGCCGCGGCTATGCCGCCCAGGGGAGCGCCACGCCGGGCGCCGGTGCCGGCTACGGCATGATGCAGGGCTGGGGTGGCGACATCTCCACCATGCATCAGACGATGCTCCCGATCATGCAGCAGATGCCGGCCATTCAGTCCGCCGTCATGGGCGACGTGGCCAGTAAACTGGGCATGAGCCTGGACGAACTGAATGCCGCGTACCGCAACGGCCAGACCCTCGCCACGCTGGCGGCCGCCAAGAACGTCAGCCTGGATGAGCTGAAGAGCACCATGACCACCAGCATGAAGGCCCAACTGGACAAGCTGGTGGCGGCCAACAGCCTCACCGCCGACCAGGAGCAGCAGATGCTGGACCTGATGACCAACTGGATCCAGGGCTGTATCACCGGCAACTATTACGGCATGATGGGCGGCGGCAACGGTATGATGGGCGGCGGCCGCGGCATGATGGGCGGCGGCAGCGGCTACCGGGGCGGAGCAAACCCCGGCAAGGGCAACTAGCATCCACACACGAAGGGTGGCAGGCCGATGCGCCTGCTACCCCTTTTTGTGCCGCTCACCCCTACCCTGCCCCTGCCCAACCACGACTTTTCATGACCCACCCACGACTTTTCATGACCCACCCACGACTTTTCATGACCCGCCCACGACTTTTCCCGACTTGCCCGGACTTGCCGCCGGAGGGCCTCTCTGCGCCCAGGAGCATCGCCGTGGGCGAGCCCTTCGACCCCCAAGGCGGTGCGTTGAGCGCCGCAACAAAAAGGGGAGCAGGCCTATGCGCCTGCTCCCTCTCTGTTGTTCAAGGATGGACCCGGCAACCATACCGTAAAGCAGCTCCCCTGCCCCAACTGCGAAGTGACCGTCACGCTGCCGCCATGGAGTTCCACCAGACTGCGCACGATCGCCAGCCCCAGCCCGCTGCCGCCCGTAGCACGGGTGCGGGACCGGTCGGACCGGTAGAATCGGTCGAACACATGTGGCAGATCCTCGGGGCTGATGCCCGAGCCGGTATCGGTCACCTGGATCTGCACGCCGCCCGCCGGGGCATCAGCCACCCGCCCCGTCACCGTCACCTGCCCACCGGCCGGGGTGTACTGCAGCGCGTTGGCCAGCAGGTTGACCAGTACCTGCCGGATCCGGTCTGCATCGGCGACAACCGGCGGCAGGTCGGGCGCCAGATCCGCCGTCAGGCGAATGGAGCGGTCAGCCGCCACGGGCTCCAGGTTGGTCAGCACGCTGCGCAGCAGTCCGCCCAGGTCGACGGCCGACCGGTGCAGCGACAGCCCACCCACTTCGGCCAGGGAGAGATCCCGCAGGTCGCCCACCAGCCGGGTCAGCCGGATCACCTCATCCTCCAGCGGCAGCAGCGCCTCCTGCTCCAGCGGCACCTTGCCTTCGGCCATCAGGTCCAGCCGCCCCTGGAGCACCGTCAACGGATGCCGCAGTTCGTGGGCCACATCGGCCAGCAACTGCCGCCGTGCCCGCTCCTCCGCTTCCAGCCGGTCGCACATGCGGTTGAAGTTCCCCGCCAGTTCACCGATCTCATCCTTCCCCAGGGGCGGCACCCGCCGGGCGAGATCCCGCAGGCCTACGCCCCGGGCGGCGTCGTTCAGTACCCGCAGGTGCTTCGTGATGCGTCCCGCCACAAAGTAGCCGACCACCGCGGCCAGCACCAGCGCCAGGATGCTGGAGCGCAAACTGTAGGTGACGATCGCCCGCATGAACTGCGGCCCCCAGCCCGCCCCGCCGGCAGCCGGACCGCCCATCATCCCATAGCCGCCGCCCATCATGCCCCGGCCCATGAAGCCGGCATGATCCGGCATATACATGATCCGGTACATGCCCACATTCGTCAGCCCACCGGCCAGCAGCAACGCCAGCGCCGCCACCGCCACAAACGCCCAGATCAGCCTTGTCCGCAGCGACACTTACTTCACCGCCTTGGGCGGGACCAACTTGAAGCCGATGCCTTTGACCGTCTGAATCAGGGATTCGTCGCCCAGCTTGCGACGAAGGTGGCTGATATGGCTGTCCACTGTCCGCTCGTACCCCTCGAAGAAATCCCCCACCGCCTGCTCCATCAGGTGCAGCCGGGAGAAGACCCGGTTGGGGTTCTTCGCCATCACCGCCAGCAGCTTGAACTCGGTGGCCGTCAGGTCCACCGGCTCGCCGCCCTTCTGCACCGTAATCGCCGCCAGGTCGATGGTGAACTCCCCGTAGGTGAGAAGCTCGCCCTGCTGCGGATCGGCCCCCGGCTTGCTGCGCCGGAGCACCGCCCGGATGCGGGCGACCAGTTCCCGCATGCGGAACGGCTTGGTTAGGTAATCGTCCGCTCCCAGTTCGAGGCCCAACAACATGTCGGCCTCCTCGCTGCGGGCGGTCAACATCACAATGGGGGTGCTGCCCCGGCTCCGAATCTCCCGGGCCACATCCAGCCCGCTCTTCCCGGGCAGCATCCAGTCCAGCACCAGCAGGTCCGGCTTCCTCTCCTGCCATAGCCGCAGGGCCTCGGGACCGTCGGCCGCCTCCAGGACCGTGAAGCCCTCACTGGTCAGATAGGTGTTGACCACCTGACGGATGCCTTCGTCATCATCCACCACCAGAATCCGCTCACCGGCCATCCCGCTCCCCCCTTTGCTCCATACTCTATCATCATTCTCCCAGTATGTCAGTCGCCTGTGGTCCCAGTGGGGAGCCTTTGTGGAGATTCTGTGGAGATTTCACGCAGCGCTTTACCCCATGCTAAAATAGAGACATGTTGCAAGAGATGAGGTGCCGCCCATGGAACGACCGCGTGTGCTGGTGGTGGATGATGAGCCCAGAATGCGTGCCCTGATCCGGCTCTATCTCCAGAACAGCTACAGCGTGCTGGAGGCAGGGGACGGGCTGGAAGCTCTGCGCTACCTCAATCAGGCGGAGCCCGATCTGGTCTTGTTGGATGTGATGATGCCGGAGTTGGACGGCTGGGCCACCCTGGCCCGCATCCGCGAGGAGGGCGCCACACCGGTCATCATGCTGACGGCCCGGGGCGACGTGCCCGATCGGGTGCAGGGCCTGCAGATGGGGGCTGACGACTATATCGCCAAGCCCTTCGACGGACGGGAACTGATCGCCCGGGTGGGCGCCGTGCTGCGCCGTGGGCGGGAATTGACCGAGCGGCAGTCGGTGATCCGCCGGGGCGCCCTGGTGATCCATCCCGCACAGCGGGAGGCTTCCTACGCCGACAAACCGCTGACCCTGACCCCCAAGGAGTTTGACCTCCTCACCATCCTGGCAGCCAACCCCGGGCAGGCCTTCTCCCGGGAGAAGCTGCTGGACCGGGTCTGGGGCGCCGACTATGAAGGAGACATCCGCACCGTCGACAGCCACATCAAGAACCTGCGGGAAGCGATGGGCGAAGGCGCCGCCACCATTGCCACCGTCTGGGGCGTCGGCTATAAGTTCGTGGAGGCCCCCCATGCAAAAGCTTAGCGTCGTAGCCAAGCTGTGGCTGGCCTTTGTGGCCCTGATCCTGGTGGTGATGGTTCCCCTGGAACTGGAACTGGACAAGCTGCTGACCGATTTCTACGCCAATCAGGTGCAGGAGCCGCTCCTCTACCACAGCCGGCAGTTAGCCGAAGCGCTCTCCGAGGATCCGGCCAGCCTCCAGGTAGCGCCCATGGTCGGGCAGATGGTGGGCGGTCAGGTGCAGGTGCTGGATGCGAAAGGCAAACCGGTCTCCTTCGCGGGCGCCTCCCGTCTGCCGGTGCCGGCGGAAGTGGCCAACGCCGCCCGGTCGTCCGCCACCTTTGTCGGGCAGCTGGCGGTTGCCGGCAGCCAGTACATTGTCACGGCGGTGCCTTACGCCCGCGGCGAGGTCGCACTCCTGGCCCCCGCAGCGCCGGTCCAGCAGTCCCTGACCAAGGCCAGGCGCTATCTCTGGCTGGCAGGCACATTTACCTTGCTGCTGGGCACCTTCCTGGCGCTGCTCTTCTCCCGCCGCATGATTCGGCCCCTGCTGGCCATCGAGCAGGCCACCACCCGGATCGCCAGGGGCGACTTCTCACCCAGGGTAGCGGTCGATTCGCAGGATGAGATCGGCCAGTTGGCCAGCGCCGTCAACCAGATGACCGCCCAGCTGGAGAGTTACGAACAGCGGCGCCGGGAGTTTCTGGCCAACGTCGCCCACGAACTGCGCACCCCTCTCTCCTATATCCGGGGCTACACCCAGGCGATCACCGAGGGTCTGGTCGCCGAACCGGAAGAGCGAGAGCGCTACCTGAGAATCGTCCAGGAAGAGTCCGTCCGGCTGGGCCGCCTGGTCGATGACCTGATGGATCTGGCCCAAATGGATGAGGGGCAGCTCTCGCTCTCCCTCCAGCCCCTGGACCTGCACGTGCCGATCGAGCAGGCAGCGGCGACGGTGGCGCCTCGGGCCGAAGCGAAGGGGGTTGCCCTGACCGTCGAGCTGCCGGCCCATCTGCCCGAAACTCGGGCGGACGGCGGCCGCATCCAACAGGTGGTGGTCAACCTGCTGGACAACGGGCTGGCGCATACCCCACAGGGCGGGAGCCTGAAAGTGACCGCGACTCTGACGCCCGGATTCATCACCGTGGCGGTCAGCGATACGGGGCACGGCATCGCCCCCGAGGAGACCGCCCTGATCTTCGAGCGCTTCTACAAGAAGAAGTCGACCGGGCGGGGGCTGGGGCTGGCCATCGTCCGCTCCATCATTGCCGCACATGGGGGCGAACTCGGCGTGGAGAGCGAACCCGGGCAGGGCAGCACCTTCTGGTTCCGGCTGAAGACCGCCCCAGAGGCATAACGAAAGCGCCTGCCACAACGGCAGGCGCTTTTTGCGACCCCTACTTCTTCTCTTCGATGGAGTTGGCATACACGTGGTAGACCAGTTCCTTCTGATCGGGATCGTTGGTCTTGATGTGCACTTCGAAGTGGTGCTTCCCCGCCATGCCAGGGCCCATGTGGTAGGGGAAATCGAAGTCGGTGGACTGCCCGGGCTTGAGGACCGTAGTACCTACGGTCACCTGGGGCGGTCAGCAGCCCTGCAGGGTGACCACGCTGATCCCCGTCAACTTCAGATCCCCGTTGCCCGTATTCTGGACGGTGAAGCTATGATGCTGCATGTCGGCCGTCACCGGCAGATCGCCGAAGTCGAACTCGGTCTGGGGAGCAGTCGCCTTTGGCTTGCCGCCGCAGCCGGCGAGGAAGGCTGTCGTGACCAGGGCCAGTCCGAGGGCGGCCCAGAGCTTCCGACGTGACATGGGGTATCCTCTCCTGTATCCGTCGCGTTCAGCTATCAGCGTAGCGTCTGTTCATGTAGAAAATGTGGAGATTCTCAGCCCAGCGTCCAGTTCGATGACTCCCGCACCACCAGCTGGCTGGGTAGGATCAGCTGCCGGGGACCGGCCACCTTCCCGCTGAGGGAATCGATCAGCATGCGGGCCGCCATGATGCCCAGGTCGAAGATGGGGATCCGGATCGTGGAGAGCGGCGGGTCGATCAGGGCGGTCAGCGGATCATCGTTGACGCCAAGCAGCGCCACCGAACGGGTCAACTGCCGCTCTTTCAAGGCGATCAGCGCACCGACCGCCATCAGGTCATCCGAGCAGAAGACAGCGGTAGGCGGTTCGGGCAACCCCAGCAGTTGGATCATCGAGCGGTAGCCGCCCTCTTTGGTGAAGCCGCCGTCCACGTGATATTCGGGCAGAACCGGCAGCCCTGCCCGCTTGAGCGCACTGGCGTACCCCTGCTGGCGGTCCGTCGTCACCGTCAGGTCCTTCGGGCCGCGCACCAGCGCAATCCGCCGGTGTCCGTGCCCGATCAGGTGCTCCACGGCCATCTCGCCCACGGCCACATTGTCGTTGTTGACCCAGTTCACCGGCCGGCTGTCAGGCACCCGCCCGATCAGCACAAACGGGTACTCCTCGGCCAGCAGGTCGTCGATCAACCGGTCGGTGGTGTGGGCGGAGGTCAGGATCACCCCGTCCACCTGCCGGTGGCTGAGCATCCGCATGCAGGCAGTCCGCTCGTCGCTAGGGGTAGCGGACATGTTCAGCATCAGGTTGTAACCCTCGGCCGAGACCGCAGAGCCTATGCCACGCATCACTTCCGGGAAAAACGGGTTGGCAAAGGCCTGCTCGGCGGGCCGGGCAATCACCAGCCCGATCGTCTTGGTCGCCTTCTGGACCAGGCTGCGAGCAATCGCGTTGGGGTGGTAGTTCAGCTCTTTGACCGCCGCCCGGACCTTCTCATGCGTAGCCGGACTGATCCGACTGGAGCCCGACAACACCCGCGACACCGTGGAGGTCGCCACCCCCGCGAGCCGGGCCACATCCTTGATCGTCGCCATCGACTCACCCACTTCCACCACGAGACGGCAATCGATTGCACCTGATCCTGTGCAACGGGATGTGCCACTGGCCCCCATCCCCATGCTAACAGCCGCCTACTCCGGAATTCTTTCCATAGTCAAAAGGAATTCGGGTGTCGTTCACCCGATTCCTGCCGCCCGCCGTAGATCAATCCACCCGATTCGGGGTGCAATCGCTTGCATCGGTCCCCGGCGTCGGGGCACGTTCCTGCCACCACCGGCTTACCGGGCCAACGCCAGAGCAATCACCCCGACCGCAATGGTGCCCGCGCCCAGCAGCCGGGTGGGCCCCACCCGCTCCCTGAGCACCCAACGGCCCAACAGCGTGCCCCAGACCAGGTTCAGCTCTCTGGCTGCGGCCACCCGGCTGACGGGCGCCATCTGCATGGCTCCCAGCACCAGTAAATAGGCGAGGGGTGAAAGAATCCCTACCGTCACCGCGGCCGCCCCCGCAGCCCGCCAGGTGGCCCGGAGGATTGTACGGGTCTGCCGGCCCCGCACCAGAATCAGCACAAGGGCGGGACCGGCATAGGCCAGCCAGAAGTAGAACAGCACAGGCGCCCCAAGGCTGGTAGCCCGCTTATCGATCACGGAATAGAGCCCAATGCTGAGCCCGGTGAGCAGCGCCAACCGCACACCTTCAGTCGCCGTCCGGAACCAGGGCATTTGCCCGCCCAGCGTGGAGCGGTTGAGCAGCAGCCCACCCAGCAGGATCAGAGCGATGCCCAGCACTACAGCCGGTGTCACGGGCTCGTGCAGCCAGGTCAGTCCCAGCAGTGCGGCCAGAAGCGCACCGCTCCCCCGTGCCAGCGGATAGACCGCGCTCATCTCCCCCGCCTGGTACGCCCGGGTCAGCAGCATCCAGTAAGCCACTTCGATCACCACGGAGGCAGCTGCCCAGGGCCAGACGGCTGCCGGCATGCCATAGCGCCAGAGCGCGAGGGCGGCCACAGGGAGAAAGACGAGGGTGCCAACCCCCAGAAAAAGCAGCGTGAAGGCCGTCTGGTTGGGTACCTGCGTGCGCTTGAGCAGCAGGTTCCAACTGGCATGAATGAATGCTGAGACGAGTATGAGCCCCAGTGCGGCGATGCTCATGGCGTCCTCCTCGAGTCGTCAGTCGTTCGGGGCACTCCACGTAAAGCGAGCGGCATCAACACGGAAGTTGTATTTGTTGGCGGTAGTTTAAAGAGAGCCCACCACCAGGTTTGAGTAGGTCGGGCAGTTGAAAT
>JBLNEM010000050.1:0-7244 GCA_050262655.1 Mycobacterium leprae
CTACCGTAGGTGCACAGGAGCTGTACAGCGCGCTCTCTGTCGAGGAAAAGGCCTGGATATTGATCCCGCAGGCCAAGCACATGCTGTTCCAAATCCGAGAAACTGCCGAAGTGATTCAGTCGGTTGGAGACTGGATCACTCAGCATACATAGAGGTATTGACAAAGCGCACACGAAAAAGGCATCCATCTCAGGATCGAGAGGATGCCTTCTGTTTCTACTGCGCGGTGGTCAACTGAAAGCCGTTTGCGAGCAGGAGCCCGGCGAAAAATCCGTCAGCCCCGGCGCCACTCTGAGGCGTCAGGAACTCGGTGAGCAGGTCGGCGTCAAAGAGCGTCTCCGGGAACGACTCTGTGGAGCAATACAGTTGAAAGCTCATCGGGAGATCGGCACTCATCGCAAGGCGGGCAAGGATTGTCCCGTAGGTCCTTCCAGCCTTTGCCCGAATGGCCCAGGTCAAACCGGATCGATTCAACCGTTTCTCGTATTCCTGCGTAGAGATGCCGGGTTCCCAGAGGGGGCCCTGCGTCTCGTCGGTCTCCTCCACGATGGGTTGCACCGTCCACGGGGCCCGCTTGGTAAGAGGGATGGCTCGGAAAGGAGGCAGCCACACGCGCACGAGTGCGGTCGCCACTTTCTGAAGCGTCCAGCCCTCGGGTAGATCGAACGTCAGGGGCGTTCCCATGTTGGTCATTCGGTGTCCCTCGCTTTCTAGGTAACCGGGCATGTTAACGAAAAGGAAAGACCTGGCGCTAAACACCAGGTCATGCTCGGTAACAAAAGTATACCACGAGGCGGCACATGGAGCAAGCCCGTTACGTTAAGGTGAATGGTATTTGGGTTTATCGTAAAATTTCCCTTGAATTTTGGCGGGGAATCGGGTAGACTAGAAGAGTCGTGAAGCCGAGCCCGAGTCTCTCTGCTCGCAGAGTATGTCTTCGTGCAAGTTTGAGCGATAAATTCAGTTTCAAGGAGCACGAAGAACATGACGAAGACTCTTTATTTTGGCAACCTGCCCTGGTCCGCTACGAACGATACCCTTTCCCAGGCTGTGGCCCCGTACGCCGAAGTGATCTCCGCTCGCATTGCCACGGACCGTGAGACCGGTCGTTCCCGTGGTTTTGGGTTTGTGGAGGTTCCGGCCGATAACGCTCAGGCTGTGATCGACAGCTTGAACGGCACCGAATGGGAAGGTCGCCCGCTGACGGTCAACGAGGCAAAGCCCCGTGAAGAGCGTCCTGCTGGCGGTTTCGGCGGGAACCGCGGTCGCCGGTTCTAATAAGACTGACTGCCCGGTGCGTCGCACCGGGCTCTTTCATTGCGTCACGGAGGGGATTGTTTGGCTCATGTAGATATGATTGAGGTCGAAGGTGAGGTCCTGGAGCCACGGTCCAACGGATACTTCCTGGTCCGCCTGCCGCACGGAGCCGAAGCACTTGTGCACGTCGCAGGAAAGCTTCGGCAGAATTTCATCCGGGTGATTCCGGGCGATCGGGTTACCGTTGAACTTAGCCCATACGACCTGAAGCGCGGGCGGATCATATTCCGCCACAAATCTTAGGGTCAGCATGGAGATAGCCCGCAGCGCAAGGCTGCGGGCTATTCTGTTTGCACCGGCCACCAGGGGGACGGTCCCTGGTAATTTGATGGACGGAAACGCCCACACGCCGAGGCATGGCGCTTCAGTGGGGCTGCGGGAGCAGGAGGCGGCCTGCCTGGTGGCGAACGGGCATCCATGAGCAGATGCAACAAGGGGTGTTTTCGATGGATACAGCAGACGCACTGCGCCAATCGTTCAGCCAGACCACCCGCCGGCTGGCGGGGCATGGGGCACGGACCGTCCAGACGCTGCAGGAAGCCTTCGCCCAGGTAGATGGCAGCACGCCTAGCGACATGTACGGCAAAGGGGCCGTGATCGAGGAGTTTCAGGCCAAAATGGCCCGGCTGCTCGGCAAGGAGGCGGCCGTCTTCTTCCCCAGCGGTACCATGGCGCAGCAGATCGCCCTGCGTATCTGGTGCGACGAAAAGGGCTTGAAACGGGTGGCTTACCATCCGCTCGCCCACCTGGAGATTCATGAACAGGATGGACTGAAGGCACTGCATCAGATCGAGACCCTCTTGCTGGCGGACAGGAATCGGGTGATCGAACTGGACGATGTCCGGGGGATGGGGGAGGTGGCCTGCCTCCTGCTGGAGCTGCCGCAGCGTGAGATTGGCGGCCAGGTGCCCAGCTTTGAGACCCTGGAGGCCATCGCCGCATATTGCCGGCAGCATGGGATCAGGCTGCACCTGGACGGGGCACGCCTGTTGGAGGTGCTGCCATACTACGGGAAGACCGCGGCAGAGGTCTGTGCCCTGTTCGACAGCGTCTACATCTCCTTCTACAAGGGGCTGGGCGGGATCGCCGGCGCCATCCTGGCGGGGGAGCAGGGGTTCACGGAGCAGTCGAAGGTCTGGAAACGCCGCTACGGTGGCGATCTGATCAGCCTTTATCCCTACATCCTGTCGGCCGACTACTACTTCGAGAAGCGGGCGGCGAACATGGGCCGGTATTATGCGGACGCACGGGAACTGGCCGCGTACTTCAACACCTGTGAGGGCGTCGCCACGCTGCCGCTCGTCCCGGTCTCTAACATGTTCCACGTCCATTTCCAGCTGCCGAAGGAACGGATGAACGTGATTCTGACCGAGGTGCAGCAGGAGACCGACATTGGGATCGCGGGCCAGCTGACGGCGCTGGATGATGAGCGGTGCTCGTTCGAACTCAGTGTGGGCGACCAGTACGGACTGATCGCAAAGGATGAGGTCACCGATCTCTTCGCGGTGCTGCGGACGAAGATGAACGGACGATGAAGAATGCCCCCGTTCGTGTTGGACACGGACGGGGGCCTCTCTGTCTCTCCGTCGAAGGAGAAATGATAAAAAATCCGAATATGCATCATTAGGTGACTGACTGTACATAGGAGGCGCTGGCATGACAGATTGGCTGCGCGAGATCATGAGTTGGTACGCTTCAGAGAACCCGGGCACCCGCGCAAACATCTACCGGCTGTTGAACACCGGGCGGCTGGCAGGCACCGGGCGGCTGGTGATTCTGCCGGTGGACCAGGGGTTCGAACATGGACCGGCCCGCTCCTTTGCCCCGAATCCGGCGGGCTATAATCCGCTCTATCACTTTGAGTTGGCGCTGAAGGCCGGCTGTAACGCCTATGCCGCTCCGCTGGGCTTCCTGGAGGCCGGGGCGGATGAGTATGCCGGGCAGATTCCACTGATCCTGAAACTGAACAACAACGACTCGCTTTACCCCGACAAGGATCCCATTTCGGCGGTAACCGGTTCGGTGCGCGACGCACTCCGCCTGGGCTGCGCTGCCATCGGCTTCACCATCTATCCCGGCTCCGCCCATGCCAAGGAGATGTACCAGCAGTTGCGTGAGCTGACCGAAGAGGCAAAATCGGTCGGGCTCGCGGTGGTGGTCTGGTCCTATCCGCGCGGCTCCAACCTCTCCAAGGAGGGAGAGACGGCGATCGACGTGGTGGCCTACGCTGCCCAGATTGCGGCTCAGTTGGGCGCCCACCTGATCAAGGTGAAGCCGCCGACCGCACACATCGAGCAGCTTGAGGCCAGGAAAGTCTATGAGAAACAGCAGATCCCCATCGACAACCTGTCGGACCGGATCCGCCACGTCGTCCAGTCTGCCTTCGGCGGTCGCCGCATCGTGATCTTCTCGGGCGGGCCCAAGTCGGACCGGGACTCCCTTCTGGCCGAAATCCGGGGCATCAAGGAGGGCGGCGGCTTTGGCTCCATCATCGGCCGCAACTCCTTCCAGCGGCCATTGGATGAGGCGCTGGAGCTCTTGAATGAAGTGATGGGGATTTACGAGGCGTAGATGCGGCAGCCCTGTACTCTCCGCTCCATCTATGCGACAATACGAGGCAAAAGCATCCCAGGGCCATGAAGGAGATTGTTACCGGTATGAGGACCATGAAGCTTGGCACCAGCACCCTGGAAGTTCCGGTCATTGCGGTTGGCTGCATGCGGTTGAAGTCGCTGGCGAAAGGTGAGGCGGAGCGCTTTATTCAGACGGCGCTGGCCGAAGGCGCCAACTTCTTCGACCATGCGGATATTTACGGCGGCGGGGCTTGTGAAGAGATCTTCGCCGATGCCATTCACATGAACGACGACGTGCGGGAGAAGATCATCCTCCAGTCCAAGTGCGGCATCCGCAAGGGCATGTTCGACTTCTCCAAAGAGCACATTCTGGCATCGGTGGACGGCATCCTGAAGCGGCTGAAGACCGATTATCTGGATGTTTTGCTGCTGCACCGGCCGGACGCACTGGTGGAGCCGGAAGAGGTAGCGGAGGCCTTTGATACGCTGGCCAGCATCGGGAAGGTGCGCCACTTCGGCGTCTCCAACCAGAATCCGCTGCAGATTCAGCTGCTCCGGAAGTTCGTGAAGCAGCCGATTGTGGCCAACCAGTTGCAGTTGAGCATCACCAATGCCACCATGATCTCCGCCGGCTTCAATGTGAACATGGAGAATGAGGCGGCGGTGAACCGGGACGGCAGCGTGATGGACTGGTGCCGGCTGAACGACATCACGATTCAGCCGTGGTCGCCCTTCCAGTACGGGTTCTTCAAGGGCGTCTTCCTTGGCAATGCGCAGTTCCCCGAATTGAACCAGAAGATCGACGAGATCGCCGCCAAGTACGCGGTGAGCAACACGACGATCGCCCTGGCCTGGCTGTTGCGCCATCCTGCGCACATGCAGCCGGTCACCGGCACGACGAATGTGGAGCGCCTGCGGGATTGCTGCAAGGCGAGCGAGATCGATCTGACCCGGCAGGAATGGTACGAGATTTACCGTGCCGCCGGCAACGTGCTGCCGTAATCCGGGACGATCCTGAGAGGGGTGGGCTTGACTTGCCAATCCAGGTAACTACGAAGATGCGGATTCTGAAGCCGACCCATGTCGTGTTTGAGGCGCTTGTGGATCCGGAGAAGATCTCCGGCTACTGGTGGTCCCGGGGGTCGGGCAGGTTAGAACAGGGCAAGGCGATTACATTTTGGTACGATGAGTACAACGCACAGGTGGACCTGACCATGGTTGCGGTGGAGGCAAACCGGCAGATCGTTTTCCGGTGGCCGAACGGGCACACGGTGACGATGCGGTTGCAGGCGATTGAACCGGCCAGCACCGTCGTCGAGGTGACCGAGGTCGGATGGGACGAGGCGGACCCGGGACTGATCCCTGCCTTGCTGGACAACAAAGAGGGGTGGGTCTACATGTTGACCTGCCTGAAGGCATACCTGGAATTCGGCGTAAACCGGCTGCGGGCCGGATTGGCGAAGTGAATGGCAGAGGCGGGCGTCCCCCATGGGGCACCCGCCTCTGGTTTTCTTCCGACCTAGCTGCCGACCAGCCCGTGCAGGTTCGGCCAGGTGAGTTCGCGCCAATCCAGCGGCTGCCGGTTGATGAAGCCGGCCCGGCGCATGAAGGTGGCGAACTGCATCAGGCGGTGGGGCTCGACGGTCCAGTTGATGCCCGGCCCGGTCAGCGCGGCGACGATCTCCGCGAGGGTGCCGGCCTCGCCCGAGCGCTGCAGGACTGTGGCGGCGGCCAGCGGATCCCGCCGAATCAGGTCCACGGCCTCGGCCAACGCATCGGTGAAGGCACGGTACGCGTTGGGCCGGTTTGCGACGAAGGCCAGCGGGGCCACCGCCACGTTGAAGGTGTGTGGGCCACCGAGGATCTGATAGGAGTCAAACAGGCGGCGGGCGCCGGCCCGCAGTTCCTGCTCCTGGAATGGGGGCGCGCTGAGGTGAAAGGCGACCATGCCGGAGAGCAGTGCCCGCTCTCCTTCCGGGTGGTCCAGGGGGACGAGGTTGGCGTCCAGCAGGCGGGGCATGCCGAGCTGCTGCTCTGCAGCCATGGCGAGGACGACATGCTGGATGCTCCCGATACCGGGCAGGGCGATGCGATCGGTGGGCGCTACGTCCCGCAGGGTGCGAGCCCCTGGTTTTACCGTGTTCAGGGCGATCGGGATGTCGCCAAGGGCTGCGGCGATCCGCCAGGGGCGCCCGGTGGCCCAGGCAATCAGGAACGGTGCGACCCCCATCATGCCCAGATCGATCTCGCCCGCGGCCAGGGCCTGCGTGATCTCGGCGCCGGAACCGAATCGCCGGAGCACGACCCGCGCCCCGGGCAGCCGGCGTTCCAGGAGACCGAGGGCCTGAACCAGAACTGCCGGCGCATAGGCGATGCCGAACTGGATGCCGATGCGAACCGCCCGGGACGGAGGGGCCTCCACGATGCCCCTGTGATGAATGGCCACATCCGCAATGGTGTGAGGACCGGTCAAGGCGAACTCCTCCTGCGTCATCTCCTTTGTCTGCATCCTATGGCTGCGAACGGCGAACCGGACCGGTGCAAATTGGCTATGTATCTGTTTTGTTTAACGTTATGGACAATCATATACGTGAGAGAAAACGTTGATATATAATTCGGGTGGGTGACCAGATGGGAGGTTGCCCTGGCATACGGCAGATTCAGGAGGAGGTAAGCTCATGCCTCAGATTTTCGTGGATGGGAGACAGGTACAGGAGTGCACAACCGTTGACGTCCGTGTAGGGGAGATTGTCGCCATTCTGGCTCGGGAGCAGGCTACGGCTGGTTATACGTGGCAGCTCCGGGCGTCGGAGCAGTTGAAACTGATTGCCCAGGAAGCGTATCCGCTGAACCCGGGGGTAGCCGGCTCGCCGGATGTGCGGATCTTTGTCTTGATGCCGCAGAAACCCGGTCCCTATACCCTCACCCTTACCTATGGGCGGCCCTGGGAGTCCGAGTCGGTGCAGGTCATCAACCTCAGCATTACGGTCCCGGAGAGCAGCCCCAACAGCAGCTCTTCGCCGCGCTAACGCCAGCGATCCATCTCGCTCCGGTGGCTCTGAGCAGGATGGACGAAAGATGGGCGTTGCTCCCTGGTGGGAGCAGCGCCCATCCTTATTGGGAACGGCTCACTTCTGGTCCGGCAGACTGAACTCCATCCGCGGGTTCCTTGCTGGCCCCGTCCATGGCGGGAATGGTGGTCTCGGTGATCAGCGCGTTGTAAAACTGGCGTGCACCGGTGGGGTTGTTGTTGTAGTCGGTCGTGATGATCGCGCCATTCTTGCGCGTGGCGTGCATCAGCCAGGAGTCGCTGATCCAGTCATAGACCGGCCTGGCCATGCTGAAACCGACCTG
>JBLNEM010000051.1:0-25457 GCA_050262655.1 Mycobacterium leprae
ATTCGAACCCGAGTTTGCGCCGTGAGAGGGCGCCGTCCTAGACCTCTAGACGATAGGGCCGGAACTGGTGGACCGCGTAAGACTCGAACTTACAACCGTCCGATTAAGAGTCGGATGCTCTACCATTGAGCTAGCGGTCCAATATGGCGGAGAGAGAGGGATTTGAACCCTCGCGGGACTTGCGCCCCCTACAGCTTTAGCAAAGCCGCCCCTTCAGCCGCTTGGGTATCTCTCCGTGGCTGACGGTAACAAAATATAATGGTGGCCCAGGCCAGAGTCGAACTGGCGACACGCGGATTTTCAGTCCGCTGCTCTACCAACTGAGCTACCGGGCCATGTCCGGCGCAGGAGTTAATATACCACGTTCCCGACATAAAATGCAACACTCCAACCATCACTTATTGTGGGGGTTTATGGTACCATGGTTTTACCGATCCTTCATGATCGTTCTGCCCCTATTCCCCATCTCATCAGCATACAGGAGGTGTTTCATTTGCCGGTCGAGGTTGAGCAGATCATGGACAGGGCCCGGGCCATCAGGGCATCCATCATGGCGGCCGTACAGGGCGCCACCGCAGCGCAGTTGGACCACAAGCCGGGTGACCGCTGGTCGGCCCGGGAGATTCTGCTCCACTTGGGCAACTGGGAGGCAGAAGCGGTCATCTGGCTCCAGCACATGTTGCGGAACGAACCGATCCCCCAGGGTGGCAGTGCGGATATCAACCAGTGGAACGCCGAGCATCTGGCGCCGTATGCCCACCTGGATGCCGCCGGAGCGATTGCTTACATAGAGCAGAGCCGCCGTGACCTGGAGACGACGGTAGCGCAGGTAACCGAAGCTCATCTCCAAGCGGACAAGCGGTTCATCCCGGTGATTATCATGACACCGGACCATGAAGAGGGGCACCTGCACCAACTGCTGGAGGCGCTCGCCATTGCCAGGGGCGACCAGCATGAAGCGGCCATCCAGTACCTGGCCTACGCCCGAGCGCGCATACTGGCCCGCCTGCGGTTTGAGAGCCGCCCAGTCTCCTCCCTCTTCTGGCGGTCAGACGGCAAGGGCTGGTCCATTCTGGACCTGCTCAACCACCTTGCCATCTGGGACCGCGGCGGAGCTGCCTACTTTGCATCGGTGGCCGACGGTCGTCCTCTGCCTGACCCGCCGTATCCGCCGGGCGGCCTTGACGAGTGGAACCAGCGTCAGGTGGCACAGCGTCGTCATGAATCTGTGGCCGCTGTGCTCCACGAACTGGGCGAAGCTCGGGGCGCACTCACGGCCCAACTGCGACGGCTGACCCCCGCCCAATTGGCCACCGAAGGGAGCCAGGAGTGGCTGAAGGAACTGCGGCAACACGACGACCACCACATGCACCAGATGATCAACCTGCTCCAGGGCTGGAGTCAGGCCCAATCCTAAAAAGTGATCCGCCCCGTCACCGGGGCGGATTTGCTTGTTACTTGAGGCTGTATAGGTCCATGCTGCCGTCCAGATCCAACCGCTCTACCAGACCGAGAATCTGGGTGAGCGCATCGGCGGAGATCATGGTCCGGTCGCCGATAATGACCGGTGCCTTCGCCATGGGCAACAGGTTCTGCCGGAAATAGTAAACGCCGTTCTCGTTCATCTCTGCCTCTTTCCGACCGATCACGAAGTGTGCGGTGCGGTCAGGCATCGTGACGACGACGGCCCGCTCGGCGGCAACCCACTCCACCTTGCCCCCGGCTGCCTCTACCACCGCCCGCAGCGGCACCATCAGCACGCCGTCCACCACCGCCAGCCCCTGATCAAAGGCCGGTCTCTTCCCGGCCACGGTGACCACAGCCGGTTGGGCGGCTCCAGCTTCGATCCGCCGGGCAACCAGGTCCACGGCCAGCGTCTTCACCATGGTCGTGGTCTGGCCGGCGAACTGCTGCCCGCGGGCGATGACCCACTGCCCCTCCAGCTTCGTCAGCAGCTTCTCGTCGACGCCCCGCAGCGCCCAACCGCCCACCGACCAGAAGCCGGTCTCGATCACCTGGCGCTCCAGGACCCCTTCCACCGTCACCGTTTCGGGTTCGGTGGCACTCTGACCGGAGATGGTGGCCAGGCGAATCGTCTTCACCATGTGGATGGAGGGTTCCTCCACCACGTAGCCCACGATCGTCACCGTCTGACCCAGATAGGGCCGTAGCAGTGCCTCGTCGCCGTCGATCTTCCACTCACCCACGGCCCAGTAGCCGCCTTCCAGGTCCCGGTATTCCAGCACCCCCTGCGCCGTCACCGACTGGCCCAGGTTGTTGCCCGGCGTCCCGGTAGCCGCCGGCTCCGACGTTCCATCTCCAGCCCAGACCGTACCGGTGAACACCAGCGTCAGAGCGAGCGCCACGGCAACCGCACCGATCCGTCTACGCATTGGGCATGCCTCCTTTGCACACTGGGTGCGCGCAATTCCAACATAAACATTGACGGGAGCACAGCCCGTTCGGTTCGATGGTGCAACCAACAAAATAAGGTACTGCCGGCGGCTCCTTGTGAACATAACATGGGGCAAAGGCTTCTCACTACAAAGGAGATGGCGCCGTGCAAGGCTTCCTTAACGTAACCGGTGAGACGATGACCGGCGGCACCGAGGCCACGATCAGCGGAGTACCATCGCCGGTAGGGGCAGGGAACCTGTGGTCGATATCTGGTCTATTGGTCGCAGGCGGCAGCCCCCAGGGTGTTAGAACCGTACTCGTGAGTACCTCCAGCGGGTCTGTCGCTGAAACCATGAACCTGGCCTCGGAACTGGGGACGTCCGTGTTGGTGCAAGGAACCCTGGGGGTGAACCTCGTCAATAACTTGCCGATCATCAGCGCCAGAGCAGCTACTCTCCCGGAATTTCCGGAGGTGCTCCGCCAGCTTGGCGTCACCCCTGAAGTCCTGGCGGCGGCGGCACGGGCTGTCGGTTTGTCGCCGGCGGACGTCCTGACCGCCCTCGTCGGCTTCTTGGGCATCACCACGAACGGGAACGGTGGTATGTAACCTGGCGTACCACGGGAGTGCCCCCGCCACATCGGCAGGGGCACTTATCGTCGCTAACCTTCCGCCAGTACCTGCTCCAGTGCCGCCACAAACTTGCGGTTCTCCTCGGGGGTGCCAACCGTCACCCGCAGGTGGGTCGGCAGCCCGAAGGAGCCGCAGGGGCGGACCAGCACGCTCTTGAGCAGGAGTGCGTTGAAGATTGCCCTGGCCTCCCGCCGCACGTCGAACAGGATGAAGTTCGCCTGGGTCGGCACGTAGGTCAGCCCCAGCCGCTCGAACTGGGCGTACAGATAGGCCTTCCCCTCCCGGTTCGTCGCCATGGTGCGGGCCAGGTGCTCGGCATCATCCAGTGCGGCCCGGCCTGCCTCGGCCGCCATGATGTTGACGCTGAAAGGGTCGCGCACCGTGTAGAACGGCGCCAGCAGTTCCGGTCGGGCGATCCCGTAACCGAGCCGTAGGCCGGCCAACCCGTAGGCCTTGCTGAAGGTGCGGGTCACCATCAGGTTGGGATACTGCCGGACCAGGGATCCGCTGTCGAATGGGGTCTCATCGAACTCCCGGTAGGCCTCATCCAACACGACCAGGGTGGTGGCCGGTACCGCCGCCATGAAGGCGGCCATCGCCTCCTGGCTGAAGACCGTACCCGTCGGGTTGTTGGGCCGGCACAGGTAGAGCAGCTTGGCGTTCTGCTCGGCGGCCGCCCGGGCCATGGCCATCAGGTCCATGCAGTTCTCCTGTAAAGGCACCGCCACCCACTCGGCCCCCATGAGCTCCGCATAAATCGCGTAGGCTGAGAACGAGGGGGTAGGTACAATCACCTTGTCGCCCGGCTCGAGATAGGTCTCGCTCAGCAGGCGAAAGACCTCGTCCGAGCCGTTGCCCACGAAAAACCAGTCCAGCGGCAGGTCCCACAACTCGGCCAGCCGCTCACGGAGCCGGCGTGACGAGCCCTCGGGGTAGGCCTGCAATCTTGTCGCCATGGCCACGGCCGTCTGCAACGCCTTGGGGGAAGGACCCAGGGGATTCTCATTTTGGTTCAGCTTAACGAGGTTGGTGAGCCCTAGTTCCCGTTCGACTTCCTCAATCGGTTTGCCGGGAACATAGGGCGTCATGGCCTTGACAGCCGGACGGGATGTCAGCATGAAGGACGGCTCCTTTTACTCGGCTTTGGGCCCCCGCCGCTTGCCGCGGCGGCTGGCCAACTGGTCGGCCACGGCCTGCGGGTCGAGGCCGTTGTCGACCAGGGCCACCAGGGTGTGGAACCAGACATCGGCCACTTCGAAGGCCAGGTTCTCACGGTCATGGTTCTTCACGGCCAGGACCACTTCCGTGGCCTCCTCACCGATCTTCTTGCAGTATGCGTCAGGCCCCTTGGTGAACAGCTTGCTGGTGTATGACTCGGGGTCGGGATGAACCCGCCGGTCCTGCAGCACCGCCGTTACCTCCCGGAGGATGGAGCCAATATCGTAACTGGGCTCGGTACCGGGCGCGATCGGCCAGTAACCGGTGTCGATCAACGCCTTCGGCGACCCGTCGATCCGGCGGGTGAAGCACGTATAGGTGCCCTCATGGCAGGCTGCGCCCACCTGGTCCACCAGAATCAGAATCGAATCGCCATCGCAGTCGGTCCGCACCTCCCGCACACGCTGAACATGGCCGGAGGTTTCGCCCTTGTTCCAGAGCTGCTGGCGGCTCCGGGACCAGTACCAGACGGTCCCGCTCTCCAGCGTTCGGCGCAGGGCCTCCTCGTTCATGTAAGCCTGCATCAGGACCTGCCCGGTCTTTGCGTCCTGCGCAATAGCCGGAATCAACCCATCGGCTCCCCACTTCAGCACCAATGTCTCGTTCACCGGCGTACGGCCACTCCTTTCGCGGCGAGATAAGCCTTGGCCTCGGCCACCGTGTGCTGACCGCTATGAAAAATCGAAGCGACCAGGGCGGCATCGGCCCGTCCAGTGGTCAGAACTTCGGCAAGATGCCCAAGAGTGCCTGCTCCGCCGGAGGCGATCACCGGGATCGGCACCGTGTCGGCCAGCACCTGATGTAGTGCCAGATCATAGCCGGCCTTTGTGCCGTCGGCATCGATGGAGGTGACCAGCAGTTCGCCGGCCCCCCGCCTGTAAGCCTCTTCCGCCCATCGGACTGCGTCGATGCCGGTGGGGGTGCGACCGCCATGCAGGTAGACCTCCCAGCCCCCGTCCGGCCGACGCTTGCAGTCGATCGCCACCACAATGCACTGGGCGCCAAACGTCTCGGCGCCCCGGGTGATCAACTCGGGCTCCTTCACGGCACCGGTGTTGATCGATACCTTGTCGGCCCCGGCCCGCAGGTAGGTCCGTACATGCTCCACCGTGGTCACCCCGCCGCCGATGGTCAGCGGAATGAAGACCTGCTCCGCTGCCCGGGCCAGGATGTCGAGTGTGGCCGAGCGCCGCTCCCAGGAGGCGTTAATATCCAGGAAGACGATCTCGTCGGCCCCCTGCTGGTCATACATGGCGGCCATTGCCACGGGGTCGCCCGCATCCCAGGTGCCGGTGTGGAAGTTCACGTTCTTCACCACCCGGCCATCCCGGATATCCAGACAGGGGATGATGCGTTTGGCTAACGGCATCGTTGTAGCGCCTCCTTCAGGTCCACGGCGCCGTTGTAGAGCGCCTTGCCGAGAATGGCGCCGGTCACGCCGGGAATGGTCAGCAACTGCTGCAGGTCGGCCAGAGAACTGATGCCGCCGCTGGCGATGATGCCGGCGCCGGTACCGCCCATCACGGCCATTTCGGCGAAGTTGGGGCCGGCCATCATGCCGTCCTTGCTGATGTCGGTGTAGATAATGGTGCGCACGCCTGCGGCCTGCACCCGGGAGGCCAGTTCGGTGGCCTTCACCCCGGTCACGTTCACCCAGCCGTCGGTGGCCACCATGCCGCCTTTGGCGTCGATGCCAACCACGATGCGCTCGCCGCCGAAGCGGCGGACCGCCTCCGCCACCAGGTCGCCCGCCAGCGCTTTGGTGCCGATGATGACCCGGCTCACCCCTGCCGTCAGCACCTGGTCGATGGCCTCCAGCGAGCGGAGCCCGCCACCAAGCTGCACCGGCACACCACCGGCGGAGGCCAGGATCGCCTTCACCGCAGGCAGGTTGCGTGAGTCGCCGGCAAAGGCGCCGTCCAGATCCACCACATGCAGATACCTGGCACCGGCCTCCACCCAGCGTTTGGCTGCGTCGGCGGGGTCGGGATTATACACGGTGGCATCGGCCATGCGTCCCTGCTGGAGCCGGACCGCCTGGCCATCCTTCAGATCGATCGCGGGGTAGAGTTGGAATGACATACGATCCTCCCGAAATTGGCCAGCAGTCCCAGCCCCACCCGTGAAGACTTCTCCGGGTGAAACTGAATGCCGATCAGATTTTCCCGGGCCACCATGGCCGGAAAGGTCCGCCCATACTCGGTGACCGCGGCGATATCTTCGGCCTCCACCTGATCGGCGGCAAAGCTGTGCACGTAATAAGCGTAGAAGGGGCTCTCCACCCCTGCGAAGATTGGGTGCTCCTTGACCGGGTCCACCTGATTCCAGCCGATCTGCGGCAGTTTCACCGTATCCGGCAGCCGGGTGACCCGCCCTTCCAGCAGGCCGAGGCCGGGGGTCTCCCCAAACTCCTCGCCCACCTCAAACAGCAGCTGCATGCCCACGCAGATCCCCAGCAGGGGACGGCCGGAATAGGCATACTCCCGCACCGCCTGAACCAGATCCCGCTCGGCCAGGTGCCGCATGCCGGCCGCGAAAGCGCCCACCCCGGGCAGAACCAGCCCGTCGGCATCGGCAATGACCGACTGATCGGCGGTGACCACGGTGTCATAGCCCACCGCCTTGAAAGCCTTCTGCACGCTGGGCAGATTACCCATGTCGTAATCGACGATCACGATCTGTGTCATAGCAGCGTCCCCTTCGTGCTGGGCACTCCGGTCACCCGCGGGTCCAACTCGACCGCCTCCCGGAGCGCCCGGGCGAAGGCCTTGAACAGCGCCTCGATCATGTGGTGCGTGTTCTGGCCGTAATGGATCTTCAGGTGCAGGGTAATGCCCGCATTCATGGCCAGGGCCCGGAAGAACTCCAGCACCAGTTCGGTGTCGAAGTCGCCCACCTTCTGGGCGGGGAACTGGGCGTCGAACTGAAGGAAAGGCCGGCCGCTGACATCGACCGCGGCGAAGGCCAGGGTCTCATCGAAGGGGATGTAGGCGCTGCCGTAGCGGCGAATGCCGCGGGCGTCGCCCAGGGCCTGACGCAGAGCCTGCCCGAGGGCGATGCCGGTGTCCTCGACCGTGTGATGGCCGTCGATTTCGATATCGCCCACGGTCTGCACCTGAAGATCGAAAAGCCCGTGCCGGGCGATCTGATCCAGCATGTGATCGAAGAAAGGCAGCAGGGTGGAGATGGACGCCTGACCGCTGCCGTCCAACTCCCATGCCACATGGATGTCGGTCTCCCGAGTCTGCCGGACGATCTGACCGATCCGTGTCATGCTACCGTCCCCCCTTCCCTGTCAAATCGTTGAGCCGCACCTGCATGGAGCCGGCGTGGGCTTGAAGCTGCTCGGTAAGCGCCAGCTTCACGGCCCGGGGCGCCTGCGCCAGGAAAGCCGCTTCGCTGTATGCCACTACGCCCGACCGTTTCACGAAGGTCTCCACCTGCACCGGGAACGCATAGCGGGCAGTGCCCTCGGTTGGAATCACGTTGGAAGGACCGGCAATGTAGTCGCCGATCGCTTCGGGCGTGTACTTGCCCATGAAAATGGAGCCGGCATGCTTCACCAGCGGCAGCAGCCCCCAGGGCTCGGCCACTTCCAGTTCCAGATGCTCCGGGCCAATCAGGTTGACCAGTTCGGCCGCCTCCGCCAGGTCCCGGGCCAACAGCACCGCACCCAGCTCCGCCACACTCTTGCGGATCGTCTCGGCCCGGGGCAGCCGCTCGGTCTGCCGGGCCATGGCATCGCCGACCGCTTTAGCTCGCTCCGCTCCAGCGGTGGTCACCAGGATCACCATGCCGTCCGGGTGCTCGGCCTGGGAGAGCAGGTCGGCCGCCAGCCACTCGGGATCGGCGGTGCCGTCGTCCACCGCCAGCACCTCGGTGGGGCCGGCCAGCATGTCGATGCCCACCGGGCCAAAGACGAGCTTCTTGGCCATGGTGACGTAGTAGTTGCCGGGACCGGCGATCTTATCCACCCGGGGAATGGTGGCCGTGCCATACGCCATGGCGCCAATCGCCTGGGCGCCGCCCACCTTGAAAACCCGGTTGACGCCGCAGGCCCGGGCCGCCACCAGCATGTGCGGATCGATCTGCCCCTTCGGGTTGGGCGGGGTGCAGAGGATGATATCGTGAACACCGGCCACAGCGGCCGGGATCACTACCATCAGCAGGCAGGAGAAGAGCGGCGCCGCACCGCCGGGAACGTATACGCCCACCCGATCGATCGGCGTCACCTGCTGGCCCAGCACCGTGCCGTCTGGCCGGGTCATGAACCAGGAGCGCGGCACCTGGGGCTTGTGGAACTCCGTAATATTATCAATGGCCAACTGCAGAGCCGTACGGAACTCCTGGTCGACCGTGGCTTCGGCGGCGGCGAACTCGGCCTCGGTTACGGCGAGCCCAAGGTCACGGAGGTTCGCCTGATCGAAGCGCTCCGTCAGTTCATAAAGGGCCTCATCGCCCCTGGAGCGGACCTGCTCCAGGATCACCCGGACCCGCCCTTCAATTTCGGGGTAGAACGTGGTGCGCCGGGCTTCCAGAAAGCCGAGGAAGTCGGCCCGGTCCCAAATCTTCAACATTGGCATTCCCTCCTGAGGGCAAAGCTACATAAAGTGAACGGGAAGTTGTTATGTCAAAGGAGGCTCTTGCCCATGAATCGCGGCTTCCCGTCGAATGCGTACCCATGGACTGGCTCGAACCCCTGGCAGGGTCAGGGGATGCCGCTCATGCCTCCGCCCATGCCACCGATGCCACAGCAACTCCAGCAGCATGCTCAGGCCCTGCAGCAACACGCACAGGCGATTCAGCAGCAGAATGCGCCGTCGGCTCAGCCCACTTCGCCGTCGCCTCAGCAGTGGGCGCCGCCACCGCAGCAGCAATGGGCGCCACCGCCTCAGCAGCAGTGGGCGCAACCCCCACAGCAGTGGGCGCAACCCCCACAGCAGTGGGCGCAACCCCCACAGCAGTGGGGGCCACCCCCCCAGCAGTGGGCACCGCCGCCACAGCAGTGGGGGCCGCCGCCCCAGCAACCGTGGGGGCCGCCCAGACAGCAGTGGGCGCCACCGCCACCGCAGCAGTGGGGACCACCCCCCAGCCACAGTGGGGACCGCCGCCACCTCAATCTCAGTGGGGTCCACCTCAGGGACCACCCCCTCAGACACCGCCACCCCAGGGCCAACAGCCCCCTCCGTATGCGGTGCATCGGGTCGGTCCTGAACAAAACGACTCCCATCCATTCCTGCCGGTTGCTCCCGTGACCGCACCACTGCTGCCAACTGACGCCAGAGGGCGTCGGGCCCGGGGCTACTACGGCTTCTAGCCACCCGCTCCACTCAGTTCACGCAGCCGGTTCACCACACTGCTGATTCGTTCGGCCTTCAACCGGTAGGCGGCCCGATTGGCAATCAACCGCATACTGGATGTCCAGAGGTTGTCGATGATCACCAGGTTGTTCTCTTTGAGCGTTCGCCCGGTTTCGGTAATGTCGACGATCATGTCGGCCAGGCCCACCTTGGGCGAAACCTCAATGGAGCCGTGGAGGTAGATCGTCTCGACCTGAACGCCCCTGCTGCGGAAATAGGCTTCCGTCATCCGTGGGTACTTCGTGGCCACCCGCCGGGCAACGGAGCCGTCCAGCAGGCGCTCCGGATCAGAGCCCGCCGGTGCCGCCAGGATGAATCGGCAGGCGCTGTATCCCAGGTCGAGCAGTTCGTAGACCTTGGGCTCCCCCTCCATGAGGACATTCTTGCCCACCACCCCCAGGTCAGCCGCCCCGTGCTCCACATAAGTGGGCACGTCCGAGTCCCGGGCGATGATGAAACGAGTGGACTGAGCCGGGCAGGTGATCATGAGGCTTCGGGACTCCTCTTCTGTCAGTTCTGGACCGGCCAGACCGGCTTCACGCACCAGCCGTACGGTCTCGCCGTAAGGGCGCCCCTTGGGCAGAGCAATCGTTAGCATCTCCATATTGTCACGGTCCCCCGCACTGCATGTTTAGTGGATCGACTCAATGCGGTCCGCTCCCTGCGACCGGGCATACTCTTCCAGCGCTTCTCCCGCCCGCCCGGACAGGTCGACCACCACGGTGAGACCCTGGGCCCGGAGTTGTCTCGCCCGGGCCATAGCCTGCGCCTCTTTCCCGGAGGGGCAGGCTACCACTACATCGACTCCCGGTCGATCGGCCGGGGTCTGTTGCCGCTCCATCGCAACCAGCAGCCGGTCAATCTCGAGCGCAAACCCGGTTGCAGGCGCATCGCCGCCGAAGTCAGCCAGCAGCTGGTCGTAGCGCCCTCCCCCCAGAATCGGGGAACCGACGCCGGGGGCATATCCCTCGAACACGACACCGGTGTAATACCCCAGGCTGCGGCAGAGACCCAGGTCAAGCGACACCTGGTCGGCCACACCAACCTCCGCCAGCAGCTTCAGTGTGGTCTCCAGGTCGGAAAGCGCCCGGGCCACCCGCTCACTGCCCACGGTACCAAAGCGGGCACGGGCCTGATCCAGTGTGCCTTGAAAGGAGGCCATCGCCAGGAGCAGGTCCAGACTCTCTGCCGGCAGGTTGGCCTCCCTGACGCCTTTTTCGAAGGTGACCAGGTCCCGTGAAGCCAGCAGCGCTTTCAGCTCTGCCTCCCGCTCCGGCTCCAGACCGGCAGCGGCGAAGATGCCTTCCACGAACTCCACATGGCCGAGGCCCATCCGAAAGCCAGTGAGCCCGGTAGCCGCTACCGCCGCACAGGCCATCGCCACAACTTCGGCATCGGCGGCCGGACCGGAGGCGCCGATCAACTCGGTACCGGCCTGCCAGATTTCACTCATGCTGCCCGACTTGCTGTCCCGCCGCCGGAAGACAGGGGCGAAATAGGAGAGACGCAGCGGCAGCGAAACACCCACCATTTTGGTGGCCGCCACCCGGGCGATCGGCGTCGTCATGTCGGCCCGCAGCGCCAACGTCCGGCCCTTGCGGTCGAAGAACTGATAAAGATCCTCACGCCGGGCCAATGAACCCATCCCGGCCGTCACGGTCTCCAGATACTCGAATACGGGGGTCATCAGTTCCCGGTAGCCCCAGGAACGGAAAAGCTCCGCCAGACAGCCAACGAGCCTGCGCATCTGCGCCGCTTCGCCGGGGAGTCGGTCCCGTACCCCTTCCGGAATCTCGTTGCGGGTGATGAATGGGTTCACGGTCAAGCCTCCGATTTTGCTTTAGTTCGCTGAAGTGATGAATCACTAAAATGGAGTCTACCATAGGCTCCCTGTTCTCGTCAACCACAGAAAAAAGCCCCGGCCGAAAACGGCCGGGGTTGCTACGTCAGGTGGTCCGACCGGCGCCGGGGGCTCCCTGTTTGGACAGGGCCTCGTTCACCGTCAGCGGACGGCCGCCGTAATCGTAATTGTGCAGTTCCTGGATCGCCTTCTTGCCGGGTTCGTCCTCAGCCATGTCGACAAAACCGAACCCCCGGGAGCGACCGGTTTCCCGATCCGTGACGATCCGTGCATTCTCGACCGCACCGTAGGGTTCAAACAGGGCCCGCAGGTCCTCGGCCGTGGTTCGCCAGGGCAGGTTTCCAACGTAGATGCTGAAAGTCACAGTCTCCTTGCCTCCTCACATCGCGTGTGCCACCCTTCGGAAAGACCGCCGGCACACGCTCCTGACGGTTGTTATTAATGTGTGCGTCAGTGGTGAATCACACTCGGTCAATTACTGGATGGCTTTTGGCTGGTGACTCCCAGTTTACGATTTGATGGCAACGACCGCGGACGGCACCGGAATGTGCAGTTCTTCGCCGCCGCCGCGCAGCGGTGTGATCACCAACATCGGCACCTGGCCTAACGAATAGACGCCGATCAGGAGCCCCTCGAACTCGTCACCGTTCATGCGCACCCGAATCGATTTGCCGATACAGCGGTCCAGTGGCGTGTATGGCTCAAACATCTGGTTACCCCCCGTTCCTTTCGGTTCCTTTAGTGCTGTCAGGCTTCGAAGCTTTATTTGAATAAAGGCATCTTGTTGCCTCATTTCCGAAACCCCTATACTGATTGTAGAATTCGCGGCTGTAGGAGGGAACCCCTATGCAACGACCGATGGCAGAGCCTTATAAGATTAAGGCGGTAGAACCGATTCGGATGACCACCCGTGCGGAGCGCGAGGCGGCCATTACAGCAGCCGGCTACAACACGTTCCTGCTCAAGAGCGAGGATGTTTACATTGACCTGCTGACCGACAGCGGCACCAACGCCATGAGCGACCGGCAGTGGGCCGCGCTGATGATGGGTGACGAGGCTTATGCTGGTGCCCGCTCCTTCTTCAAAATGGAGAAGGCCGTTCAGGAGATCTATGGCTTCAAGTATGTGGTGCCGACCCACCAGGGCCGCGGCGCCGAGCATCTGATCTCCAAGATCCTGATCAAGCCGGGCCAGTATATCCCGGGCAACATGTACTTTACCACCACCCGGGCCCACCAGGAACTGGCCGGCGGTACCTTCGTCGACGTCGTGATCGATGAAGCGCACGACTCCCAGAAGGATCACCCCTTCAAGGGCAACGTCGATCTGAACAAGTTCCAGGCGTTGATTGATCGAGTTGGCGCCGAGAATATCCCCTACATCAACGTGGCCGTTACCGTGAACCTGGCCGGTGGTCAGCCTGTCTCCATGCAGAACCTGCGGGAAGTCAACGCCATCTGCCGTCACTACGGCATTCGGATGTGGGCCGACGCTACCCGTGCCGTGGAAAACGCCTTCTTCATCAAGGAACGGGAGCCCGGTTATCAGAACACCCCGATCCGTGAGATCCTGAAGGAAATGATGTCCTACTACGACGGCTGCACCATGTCGGGCAAGAAGGACAACCTGGTCAACATCGGCGGCTTCCTGGCCATGAACGATGAGTGGATTCTGCAGCAGGCCCGGGAACTGGTCGTCGTCTACGAGGGAATGCCGACCTATGGTGGCCTGGCCGGCCGTGACATGGAAGCGATCGCCCAGGGCATCTATGAGATGGTCGACGACGCCTACATGGCCCACCGCATTTACCAGGTGCGCTATCTGGGCGAGCAGTTAATGGAGGCCGGCGTCCCGATCGTACGGCCGGTTGGCGGGCATGCCGTCTTCCTGGATGCCCGTGCCTTCCTGCCCCACCTCGACCAGGAGCAGTTCCCGGCCCAGGCCCTGGCTGCCGCCCTCTACGTGGATAGCGGTGTCCGCTCCATGGAGCGCGGCATCATCTCCGCCGGCCGCGATCCCAAGACGGGGCTGAATCGGCATCCGAATCTGGAACTGGTCCGCCTCACCATTCCGCGCCGGGTCTACACCGACCGCCACATGGACGTGGTGGCCAACTCGGTGCGGCACCTGTACGAGCACCGCAACGAGATTACTGGCCTGAAGATGGTCTACGAGCCGCCGACGCTCCGCTTCTTCACGGCCCGCTTCGAGCCGCTGGCCAAGTAAAGCAATCTCGCCAAGCCACCCCGCGCTCGCCGTGGGGTGGTTTCCCTTACTTCGCCGAGTCGTGGCGGCCGTGACGGCACGACTCAGCGGCGCTGGGTGTCAATGGTCTGGGGGTGGTCGGGGCCGTGGGGGGCCCCGCCCCCCTCTGCACTTTGATTGGGTGGCCGTTTTTGTACCACCTGCATAGGATGGGGCGAACTTTACGGTGAGATAAAGGAGTGGACGAATCGTGCAGCAAGGCGCCCCTCAGATGATGCCGGGCGGCGTGGCCCTGGATCCAGCGGGCCTCCCCGGCTATGGCGGCCAGTTCCCCTACGCACAGCCGCTGCCGATGAGCCAGACCATGCCGATGGCGCAACCGCCCATGCCCACCCTATACGGCCAGCCTCAGCCGCAGATGCCCGCTATGTATGGCCAGCCGCAACCAGCAACGATGGCGGCACCCCAAAGCATGCAGGCTCCCGGTCAGAGCGCCGCCCCTGTCGCACCTGTGGCTTCCCCTGCCTCCCCCTATGCACAGCCATCTGGCCAGGGCCCGGCAGGCCAGCAGCAGAACCCTTATACCCGGCATTTGGTGGCCATCGCCCGCAGTCTGGAGCAGGCAATCCCCAACTATCAGATCGTGATCTCCGTGCTGGAAGGCCTCGTGAATGCGCCCCAGAGTCCATTGCGCGAGGGTAAGGAGGCCATCGATACCTTAAGAGAACTTACCTATCAGCATTACGCAGCGCTGGGCGCCATCCGTCGCCTGCTCTGGGGCGAGTCCACCCCCGACGTCGCTGCTCTGCTGGCCTCAGGTGCCCACATGCTGAACGCCTTACATAACAGCCTGCGTCCCCAGCTTGAGCGTGTGGCAGCAACGTTGCCTAACGAGCTGCGTGGCCTCCTTGTGAACCTGGCACAAACGTTCCTGGCCACCGACTCCTTCCTGAATCAGGCCGCCAGCGGCATCCAGGCGCTGGTGGGACCACAGATCTGGGAAGCTGCACGGGCCAAACTGGCGGGCCAGAACTAAATAAAGAGCGTGCGCTTGGGTCTCGCCCAAGCGCACGCACGCGTTATTCGGCCAAAGTTCGAAGCACGGCCCGCACCGGCGACCCGTCTGCCCCCACCAGTTTCAGCGGAAAGGCGATCAACTCGTAGGTCCCGGGCTCCACGGCGGAGAGGTCGAGGTTCTCCATGATCAGAATACCGCTCTCCCCACAAGCATGGTGGGACGGCAGTTCATGACTGTCGCTTGGGTCCACCGAGTGTGCGTCCGTGCCCAGCAGCTTCACGCCCACCTGAGCGAGATAATGAACGGCCTCGGGCTCCAGGTAGGTGAAATCCGTATAGAAGCGCTTGGAGTCCGGACAGGAATCGGTACGAATCAGCAGCCGCTCCACCCCCGCCAGGTCCAGCGCCGCCAAATCTGCCGGGGTAATTCGCTCTCTGCCGACCACAGCCACCACCCGTGCCGGTCCTATGTACCGCAACAGGTCTACCTGATCCATGGTGGGACCGTCCGCCCGGTAATGGTATGGCGCATCGGTATGCGTAGCGATATGGGGGCTCAGGGTAACGCTTGACAGATTCACCGCCTCGCCTGCGTCCAACCGCCAAGTCCACTGGAGTTGAAACGGCGTATCCCCCGGCCAGTGTGCCGATGCTGCCGACAGCGGGCGGGTGATATCGATCAGCTTCATTTCGGCTCCACCCGTTCCAGCGCAATGCGGTAGCCGTCGGCGCCGTAGTTCAGGCACTTCTTCACCCGGCTGATGGTTGCCGTGCTGGCGCCGGTGGTGGCCACGATGTCTTCATAGGTCATGCCCTGGTCCAGCATTTTGGCAACCTCTAGCCGCTGGGCCAGCGCCTTGATCTCGCTGACGGTGGCGAGATCCTCAAAGAAGCGGTAGCACTCATCGACAGTTTGCAGGGTGAGAATCGCTTCAAATAGCTTGTCTGTCAGCTCATCGCGCAGCTTCTCGTTGACGGGCAATGTGCTCCCCTCCAGGTGTACGGCTCTCAAACCGACCATCCGCTGATTTCCTCCGTCATGATTCGCTTTCGCTAACTAAAATCCTCCAAGTTCGCTTTCGCAAACTAAAATCTCTGAGCGCGCCGGGACCGAGGCCAAAGCCCCGGTCCCTCTCCTCACGGATGTGTCTCGGAAGGCGGCTCCATCGGTCCGCCCGGCGGCATCTGGTGCGGCATCGGCTCCGACGCGTCCCCGATCGTCCCGTGCAGCCCATTCCATTGCGGCGGCGCTGCCTCCTCCGGTACGGGCTCTTCCCCGGTCACCTGCACGCTGAAGGGGCGAGCCGACGCCGGCCAGACACCCAGCCCGGCCAGTCCCCGTTGCTGATCCACCCCAACGCCGCCCGGATCCTTGGGGCGACCCAGTGGCTCCGTATAAATGCGCTGTGTCGGCTCATCGCTCCCAACCGGCGTCCGCCAACCAACTGACCAGGAAGCCAGGCCCCAGAGCGCCCCCACCACCAATACCGCTGCTACCACCACGATCAAAAGGCCCATCAGAACACCCCCGCTTCATGGCATACGCACCTAGTCTGCCCATGAGACGGGAAAAGGAAAGGCCGCCCGTGTTCGGGCGGCCTCGATCTCAGCCGGCGATCTGTTGTTGTGGTGCGAAGGGCGATTCGGCGTCGCCTTCGGATCGGAGCGTCCGCCGAATGTACCAGAGGCTGACCGCGGCAAGAGCCAGCGTCACAAGTTCCACCCAGATTACGGAGAATCCCTGACTGCGCAACTGCAACTGCCAGGCCGTTGCCGGCACGTCGACCAGCGTGTGGGCGGCAATCGCCAGCAACAAGTAGTACCACCGGCCAGGCTTCAGCGCCTGGGCACAGAGGAAGGCAAAACCGACATGCAGGGTCATGGCGAAGAGCCGTTCCAGCAGCGAGACAGCCATGCTCGCCAGGCCGGCGCCTACGGTTGCATCTTGAAGGCCCGGTATAAGGCCGGGAGCAGCGATTGCGGTGATGCCCGTGATTAGTACCGACAGGCCGAGAAAAGCCGCTTCAATACCACCAAACCCGAGGCCGAAGTCGAGCACAGCCCGCCAGTTCTTCGGCCGGAGCAGCTTCAGCGGTCCCCACTTGAACAGTTCTTCCCACACTCCCGGCACCGTGGCGAGCGGCAGCACCATATACCAGTTGAAGTCCATCCCAATCAGCTTCACTTCAAGCGCCTTCGGTACCTGCGCCAGCAGGAACATACCGGCCCCCACCCCCAGGAACGCCCAGGCGATCTTGCGCCGACGGGCGAAGAGGGCCACGACCGCCACCGGGAGCAGCATCAGCAAGAGACCCTGGATCACCATGACGACACCCACGGAAACTCACTCCTTCGTCACACGCCGATAGGCCACATAGGAGTAAAGAACCGAGCCCAGAACCGTAGCCAGAATCGCAACGACCATCAACCAGGAACCATATGGGGCCGGCAACAGGGCGGCCAACATCATGCCGAGACCACAGACGACCCAGATCCGCCCGGCGAACCGATGGGTCTGCGTCCAAACCTGCTCGTTCGCCAGGGTCCAGGGGGTCCGAATGCCCATGAAGTAGTTGTGCCGGATCCGCCCCATCTGGTTGCCCAGCAGCGCGAAGAGGGCGCCAATCGCCAGCGGGACGACCATATTGATGCGCACCGCGTTCCCCAGATCTGCCCAGACCGTGGTCAGATGAATGACCGTCAACACCATGACGAGTGCCCAACGGAAGAGCTTGAGGGCCCCGGGGAAGTTCGCATAGTTCCGCCGGCGGGGGTCGATAATGGGCGCATACAGCATCAGGAAGTAGAGCCCGATCGCCATCAAGGGCGTCATGAAGGCCCCTTCCCACGCCGGCCCGAACCGGTTAGCTACACCGTTTGCGCCGAAGTGAACCGGCACCTGCGCCGGTAGTTTGGGATAGACCCAGATGCTGAATACCAGGTTCGCAATCAGCAAAAGCAGGATCGGCCAGTCGGCCAGAATCAGCTTCCGGTCAACACGATAGGTGGGTTCCGTCATTCTTGGTCTTCCTTTCCGAGAAACTGCATGACCCAGCCCATGACGTCCTCAAACACCGTGGTGTTCAGGGAGTACACGATGTTCTGCCCCTGCCGCATGTCCAGGACCAGCCCGGCCTGTTTCAGCAGGTTCAGATGGTGCGAGATACTGGGCTTGGAAATGGTAAAGTGGTCGGCAATCTCGCCAGCGGTCATATCGTTCTGCTGCAAGAGGTTGAGTATCTCCCGCCTGGTGGGGTCCGACAGCGCCTTGAACGTCGTGTTCAAACCGCCCACCTGCGATCACCTCCGTTAGACTGTTAGCCAATCATCTAAATACAAGATAGCCACTGGCGCTGCATCTGTCAAGCGGAGTACCCCTTTCACAATAGAGAGGCCAGGAGCAAACCATTTGGTTCGCTCCTGGCCCCACATTGGTCCATCTATCCGATCAGGGCACCTGCAGGACGGTGAAGAAGAGCCAGCTGATGACGGCGCCGACGACCGACATCGACAGACCCCAGATCATCATGTCGCGGAAGATCTTGGTCTTGTCCGTCTTGGGACCGGCCTGGGCGATGAAGACCGCACCCGTGGTGGAGAGCGGGCTCAGGTCCGTCAGGTGTCCGGCCACGACGATCGTGGAGATGAGCGCCAGCAGGCTGCCGCCGCCGATCTTGGACAGCAGGACAGGCGCCAGCGGCAGGAACGCCGGCAGGATCACGCCCGAGGTGCTGGCATAGGCCGAGATGATAGCGGCGATGAAGCCGACCACCAGGGTGGCGGTGAACGGGGTGGAGAACTTCGCCATGATGTCGGCAAAGAGGTCCATGCCGCCGATTTTGCTCATCAGCGATACGAGGACGGTCACGCCGGTCACCATCATGATGGTGTTCCAGGGCATCGCCTTGATCGCCTTGCTCTCGTCCGCCACCTTGAACAGGCTGAGGATGGCGCCAATGCCGAAGGCGCCGAGGCCGACGTCCAGCTTGAAGACGACGACGCCCAGGATCAGGGCGGCGACGCCAGCCAAGGTGGCGATCTGCTGTTTGTTGAAGGGTTCAACCTCAATGTTGCGCAGCGTCTCGATCTGGTTCTGGTCCTTGATCTTCCAGAGTTTCAGGCCGCCGAACATGAAGTAGGCCAAAACGGAGACTGCCACATGAGTCACCAGCATGTTCATCCACAGGGTGAAGCCGAAGCCGGTGACGTTCATCTTGTCGAGGATACCCTTGGCGATCAGGCCAGTCGGAGCGATCGGCGACATGGCGCCAGCCTGTGCGCCGTTGCCGACGACCAGGGCCATGAGCAGCGGCGGAATCCCGACCTCTTCAGCCAGCAGCATGGCCGGAGCGGCCAGCAGCGCACTGATGGAGATGTGGCCCGGTCCGATTGAAGAGAGAATGAAGGCGAGGAAGAAGAGGACGATGGGGAGAAGGCCAACCTTGCCCCTGACGCTCTTGATGGCGTACTTGGTGATCTTCTCGAGGGTCCCGTTCACCTGCGCCAATGCGAACAGGTAGGTGACACCGGCCAGCATCAGGAAGAGACTCGTCGGGTACCCGGCGATGATGTTGGCCACCTTCTGCCCGCCTATGTAGTAGCCGACAACCAGGGACAAACCAAGGGCCAGGGTGCCGATGTTCCGTTCTGTCAGGACGCTGACAATGATGGCGATAATGAGGGCAATCAGCGAGATAACCGGCAACGACATGCTGCTAGGACCTCCTTATTTGGACCCATATGGTTCGAGGAACAGGCGTTGCGCAGCCTTGAACCCTTCACCCAGTCGGATGTCAGCCCCAAGTTCCGCCAACCCCAGTTCCAGACACCCAAGCACCGCCAGGAGTTCGGGCTCGTAAATCTCCCCCATGTGCCCGATCCTGAAGATCTTGCCCTCGAGCTTGCCCAGCCCGCCCCCGAGGACCACCCGATACTTCTCACGCATCAGCTTGCTGAGGGCTTTCCACTCAATCCCCGCGGGCACGTTGATTGCCGTCAGCGTCGGAGACGCCACCTCTTCTGCCGGCAGCACCGACAGGCCCATGCCGCGGATAGCGGCTCTGGTGGCCCGGGCAAGGCGCTGATGCCGCACGAACACGTTCGCGAGGCCCTCCTCATTCAGCATGGCGAGGGATTCGCGCAGGCCAAAGAGGATGCCGGTCGGCGGGGTGTAGGCAGAGCCGCCTGCATCCATCGCCTTCTTCATCTGCTTCCAATCCCAGTACCACTTTGGCATACGGGACGTCTCACAGGCCTGCCAGGCCCTGGGCCCAATCGCCAGGATGGCCAGCCCGGGTGGCAGCATCAGGCCCTTCTGAGAGGCCGCGATGACCACATCGACGCCCCATTCGTCCGGCCGGATCTCCGCCATGGCCAGGGCACTCACCGCGTCCACGAACAGCAGGGCCGGATGCCCGGTCTCCTTGATCCCAAGGCCGATGGTGCGAATGTCGTTCAGGACCCCGGTGGCCGTTTCATTCTGGTCGACTGTCACCGCCTTGATCGACCGCCCGGTATCAGCCCGCAGCCGCTTGAAGATCTCCTGCGGGTCGACGGCTTTGCCCCATTCGACCTCGATCCGTTCCACCAGGACGCCATGGGCCTCGGCGATTTTCGCAAACCGCTCGCTGAAGACGCCCTGACTGACGGACAGGATCTTGTCGCCCGGTGAAAGCGTGTTTACGATGGTGGATTCCAGGCCACCGCTGCCGGATGACGGGAACCACAGGATCTCCCCGGTTGTGGCGAAGACCTGCTTGAGGCCGCCGACGCAATCCTGCACAAGCTTGGCGTATTCGGGTCCCCGCTGGTTGATCATGGGGACCGCCATCGCCCGGATCACTCTCTCCGGCACGTTCGTCGGACCAGGGATTTGCAGATATTGCCTACCTGACACGCTCGATCTCCTCCTAGACTGCTAACCTTGCGGCCACCTGCCGACAGACCGAGAGAACGCACTCGATATCGCGTTCGTCGATCCCATGGTGCGTGATCATACGCATCGACGCCGGCCCGGTTTGCTTGGCCTTGATCCCCTCGGCTGCCAGAGCGGAAAGAAGGCCTTCGACTCCACCCTGAAGAGCATCGACCTCGAACCCCACGATGTTGGTCTGTACCTCGGTCAGATCCAACCGGAGGCCCTGGATCTGGCTGAGCCCAACGGCCAACCGCCGTGCGTTCACGTGGTCCTCGTGGAGCCGGGACACCATCTGTTTCAGTGCCACAATCCCGGGAGCGGCGATCACTCCCGCCTGTCGCATGCCACCGCCCAGACGCTGCCGCATGACTCTGGCCCGTGCGATGAAGGCGTGCGATCCCACCACTAACGCCCCGACCGGGGCACACAGCCCTTTGGACAGGCAGAACGTGACAACATCGGCGTCCCGCACCACCTCCTTCACGTCTACGCCCAGAGCCGTAGCGGCATTGAACACCCGGGCGCCATCCATGAAGAGCGTCATCCCATGTGCGTCGGCCAACTGTCGCAGCTCGGCGATGTTTGCGGGCGGGACGACCAGCCCCCGGTTCAAGTTGTAAGTCTGTTCCACGCAGATCACCGATGTGCGAGTCGACTGAATGCCCACAGGGCGGATCGCCCGTTCGACCTCGACGGGATCGTAACGCCCCCCGGACACCGTCACCGGCACCGCCTGTACCTGCGAGAGCGCCGAAAGCGCACCGACCTCGAGATTGAACATGTGCGTCTCCCGGCCGACGATGATCTCCTCGCCCCGTCCCGCCAACGTCATGATCGACACCTGGTTGCCCATCGTCCCGGAGGTGACAAACAGCCCTGCCTCCTTGCCGAGCATGGACGCGGCCAACTCCTCCAGTTCCTGCACGGTGGGATCCTCGCCAAGGATGTCGTCACCCACCACCGCGTTTCGCATCGCGTCCCGCATGGCTTCGGTCGGTTGTGTTACCGTATCGCTGCGCAGATCGATGATCTTGGCACTCAAGGGATGACCTCCCGTGTCAGCTTACCGGCGATGGCGGCGCGGACAGCCGTCAACGGCGACGCCAGATAGATCTCGGCGCTCTGATCCCCCATCCGGCCGGGCATGTTGCGGGCGGTGGTGGTCACTACCCGGTCTCCCGCTGCCAGCACGCCCTGATGCGTCCCCTGACAGGGCCCGCAGCCGGGGTTGGTCAGAATCCCCCCACTCTCACGAATCACGGCCGAAAGCCCGGCCCGATCCAATTCGGCTGCAACCTGGATCGATGCGGGAATCACCACCAGGGTGACGTCTGGGTGAACCTTCTTGCCCTGCAGCTCTCCGGCCACCAGCGCCAAATCGCTGAATCGACCACAAGCGCAGGCCCCGATTACGACCTGGGTCACCGGGATTTCCTCAATGGCTGCAAGCGGCATCACGTTGCCAGGGTCCGGCGGACACGCTACGGAAACGGGGATCGTAGAGGCGTCAAAGCGATGGGTCTGTTCCACCGGTCCAATCGCCTCGCCGGCTTCAGGCACGTAAGCGGTAACGGCCCCCATTTCGCTGACCACGTTGGTCATGGTCATCCGCTCATCCGGGCTGGCCGTCCGAAGAGCCTCACCCCAAAGCAGAACGGCTTTCCCTTTCAGGCCCGATGTGCCAAACACGCCGAGCAGATGCAGAATCAGGTCCTTTGCCCCGACCGGCGGTGCGATCCGGCCTGTGATCTCCACCGCCACCACCTCGGGCACAACTGTCTTGTATAGGCCGGAAGAGATCACTGCCGCCAACTCACCGGGCTTCAGGGTAAACGCCAGGACGCCGTATGCCCCGGCGGTGCATACATGTCCGTCGGCACCCACCAGGATGGAACCCCGCCCGGGGGCCAGTTCCTCGGCGATCACCTGATGGATGACCCCCTGGCCATGGTCGTAAAGCCTGATGCCGTGCTTCCGGGCAAAGGCTTTGATCTTGAGGTGATTCTCCCGGACGGCAGCGTTCGGAGCCGGTACACCATGATCGAAGAACACGGCGATCTTATTGGGGTCGAAAACCCCTGGATAGGCGGCCTTCTCGAATTCCGACACGACCGCCGGACCAGAGCCGTCGTGTGCGACTGCCAGGTCCACCGTAAGTTCAATGACATCCCCGGGTTGGACGGACTCCTTCCCCGCGGCTGCCGCAAGATGCTTCAGAATCACGTTCATGCCGTTGACCCCCTTGCACTCCCTGGTATTAGCAAGGGCTGTGCCAAGGAGGCCCCGCAAACAAAGAAGGCACCGGGAATGCCCGGTGCCTATGCATAAGCTACTCTTCGCTCCATGAGAATTTCGCCCTATGTACCTCACGAAATCGTTTCAGTCGCGTTTCACAGTGAAACACAGCCGTTTCACTTCGAAACATGACGACTGGTTGCTTACTCCTCCTCCATCGCCTTCAGCCTTCGCCACAGCGTGGTCCGGCCCATGCCCAGCAGTTTGGCGGCCTCACCCTTGTTCCCCTGGGCTTTTGCGAGGGCGGCGCGGATCTGCCGGTCCAGGGCGCTGCCGGAAGCGGGCCCTGGATCGGCGGGCTGTCCCACCTCGTGCATCCGCAGATCCTGAAGGCTTTCGGCCACGGTGCCCGCGCGTACGACAGAGCCTTCGGTCAGAATGACCATCCGCTCGACGATGTTGCGCAGTTCCCGGACATTGCCGGGCCAGGGGTATTCGCAGAGCGTCTCCATCCCCGCGGTTTCAACGGCAGCAACCTCCTTGCCAAACCGGCGGCCAAACTCATGCAGAAAGCTCTGCACCAGCAGGGGGATGTCCTGAACCCGTTCACGCAGCGGTGGGACCCGCAGGTGGAGGACATTGATCCGGTAGTAGAGGTCCTCCCGGAATCTCCCGGATGCCACCAGGTCTTTCAGGCAACGGTTGGTGGCAGCCACCACGCGAACGTCCACCGGGATGATCCGGTCGTCGCCAATCCGCATCACTTCATGTTCCTGAATCACTCGGAGTACTTTGGCCTGAAGTCGCTCCGACATCTCGCTGACCTCATCCAGGAAGATCGTGCCGCCGTGAGCCAGCTCAAAGAGCCCCTCCTTGCCGCCTTTGCGGGCGCCGGTAAAGGCCCCTTCCACGTACCCGAAGAGTTCGCTTTCCAGGAGGCTCTCCTGAAGGGCGCCGCAGTTAACGGCGATAAATGGGCCCGAAGCTTTCGGGCTAACGCGATGAATGGCGTGGGCCAACCGCTCCTTGCCGGTGCCGGTCTCCCCTTCGATCAGGACCGTGGAATCAACGCGGCCGAACCGGTCTGCCTTGGCGATGAGATCCGAAATTGCCCGGCTGTGGCCGGTGATGTCCCCAAAGGAGTATTTGGCGATGTGTCCCGAGGCCTGCAGTCGCTGACGAATCTTCTGCTCCAGCTTCTGCAGGCGTGAGACTTCCTGGAAGGTGGCCACGGCCCCGTGCACCTTGCCACCCACGATGATGGGCACCCGGTTGGTTACCACCTGGACCCGGCCGATTTCCAGCATCTCGCCCAGCTCGGCAATGCCACTGTCGATCACCGCCGGCATCTGGCTGCCGGGGATCACCTGCGTGATGCTTCGCCCCAGGGCCTGGGCAGCGGGGATGCCCGTAATCGTCTCCGCGACCGGGTTGAACGCTGTCACCGTGCCGGTCGCGTCGACCGCGATCACCCCGTCGTAGGCGAAGTCGATCACCGCCTTCAGCCGCTGCGTGTTCTGCTTTTCTAGCCGCCGAACCTCCAGAATTCGCCTTGCCTCATGGAGCGCCTGACGGACCGCCTCTTCACCCGAGGTGATCACGACGGCGCGCATGGCGTGCTTCCGGGCGAGGTTGACCATGGCGATCTTCCCAAAAACCGCCGCCACCCCCGCGGCCTTCAGTGCCTGGATCCCCTCGTCAATCCGGCTCTGATCCTTGAGCTGGACCTTGACGATCCTGTCACCCAGGATCTCTTCCAGCGCGGCCACGCCGCGCAGCACCTCATCGACATCCAGAATGCCCACCGGCTCACCGAGGCCCCTGGCGGCCGTGTACGCCCTCAGAAGGTCGTAACCGGTAATGGGCACCTCCACCACCGGAATCCCCAGGCCCGCTCTGGCGATCATCCAGGCCGTAACCCCACGGCTGACGATCACCTCAGCCCCCCTCGACTGGGCCTCCTGCGCCAGATGAACGCCCTGCCTGACCCGGCCCACCAGGACTTCGACTTCTTCCCCCAGCCCCTGCCCCACTTTCTGGACAAGGTCACCAAGCTCACGGTATGGCGCAATGAATGCGATCTGCGGCATCTCCGGCCCCCCATTGCAGCGGTTGGTTCATCATTTCGCCTTGGAGGAATTTCATACCTTTAGGGACTTACCGATGTTGTCATTTAACCGCGCGCCACACGCTGGACGAAAAATCCCCCACCACCCCGCAGTGCGGGTTGATGGGGGATTGTTACTTGTTGAGCCTACTGCCCCTCTTCCTCCCCGGCGGCGATCGCCGCAACGGGAGCGCCCTTCTGGGCAGGCCGCAGGTTCAGCAGGCCCTTGAAGGTGAGCCAGACCAGCGGGAGAATGCCCAGCAGGAAGACCGAGTCGGGGACGATGCGGATCCAGATCAGGAAGTGGACCAGCGGACGCTGGTATAATGCCAGGGACCGGGCCGAGAAGAAGCCTTTGGTCCAGCTTTCGGCCATCTGCAGGAAGCCCACCGGCAGCAGGGTCATGACTATCATGCCGGCGAGACCGAGGTTGAGCAGCCAGAACGACCAGGCGACCAGCTTGTCGCTCCAGGCTTCGGGCTTGATGATGTTGAGCAGCACATAGAGGA
>JBLNEM010000052.1:0-19562 GCA_050262655.1 Mycobacterium leprae
GCGAAGCGCTGGTAGGCCAGGTCCGGCAGGATCTGACCGTGCGCCTGGAAGTCCTGCATCCGTGCGGCCCCCCGAAGACTGGCCTTGACCGCCTGCGTGGCGTAGTAGGTGGCGGCGTTGATCATCACGACCTCCGAGAGCGCCAGGAAAGCGGTCATCAAGACCACGATGATGCCGGCGGCGAGCACGTACGGATGTACTTCGCCGCGTTCTTCAGAGATCTTCATGCGGATGCACCTCGCCCTAGCGGCAGACCGCGTCGCCCTGGGTGACCCAGCCGGAGATCGTTGCGATGTGGCGATCGACCACCAGGTTGAAACTCTTTGTGGTGAGGCTGCCGAGCAACTGGCGGGGCTCCTCGTAATGGATGTCCAGTTCCACCGGGCCGCCCCACTGCACCCGGTTGCTGCCGGGCCCTTCACGGTAAAGCAGCTTCAGGTGGCTTGTATCCAGCCCTTCACGGCTTAACCGCTCTTTCACGAGGTTGATCGCCCGACTGCTGACGCACCCCTGCATGCCCATCTCCAGTTCGGCGAACTGCAAGGCAGCGTCCACGGCTCGAGTGGTCCGGAAGATGTCGGCCACCTGCAGGCCGAACCCCAGGAGGAGCACGATCAGCACCAGGGTGAGTGAGCCGCTAATGTAGGTAGGCATGATGCTCTACGGGGTGGGCACGGCATGGCCTGTCAGCCAATCCACGAGCTTGGTGACCCAACCCATCAGGCCGTTGTTCAGCCCCAGGAGCACCACTGCGCCCCCTACAGCCAGGAAGATCATGACCGCAGTGGTCACGTAGGAATCGATTCCGCCCCGTTGACTCCGCCGAAACCGCGTGAACCAGGTCTTCAGGACTCCCATCATGAAATGCCTCCTATCCATCGGATGCAAGGGTTGATGGATTCCATTCACGGCAGAGGTGCCTGTTGGATCAGGCCAAACCACTGGCCCATCACCGGGATTGCCATGATAATCAGGCCGTTGGCCAGCAGCAGGGCCGTCACTGCTGCCATCGTAATGGCGCCCGACCGGATTCGCTGGCGGGCCAGTTCCTGCTGTAGCACCCGGGTGTGGCGCTCCTCGTCCCGCAGCGTTTGGGCCAGGCCGATGCCTACCTTCTGCTGCAGCACCAGGTTTTCAGCAAAAAACTTGATGTCCCGGTTCCCCGTTCGCTCGGCGAACCGCTCCAGCGCAGCGGGCAGGGGGCTCAGTTTCAGGTCTGCCACCAGTTCCATCAAGTCGCTGCGCAGCGGGCCACGCACCACGGCGGGGGCCGTGCTGAACGCCTTTTGTGTGGAGGCGCCGGCGTCGAGCATCAACACCAGGTGGCTGATCAGGTCGCTGTAGGCTTGGGCCACAGCCCGCTGCTTTTGCGACACCATGATCATCAGCCAGAGCCGCGGTGCCAGCCACAGGATCGGCATGCCGAGGATCAGTACACGGATGTTGAGCGGTTGATGGTTGGCCAGGCTTAGCGTCACGGCGGCGCCGAGCAGCAAGATGGCGGGGACGGTCTGGAGCAGTAGAAACTGCTCTGCGGACAGATCTCGGGTCAGCGGCAGTTGCCGCAACTGCTCGGCGAGCGCCGACGGTTTGCTTTCCACCGATCGCCTGGGCTGCTCCCGTTTCTGCAGGCTGTGTAGCATGTGTGCGTAGGCGGAACGCGGGAAGGTGAGCAGCGTATGCGCCATCAACGCCAGCGCGGCAGCGATCATCGAGCCGAAGAGGAAGTCCAACGGGTAGCTACACCTCCTCCAGGGAGAACAACCGGGGCAGTATGACGATGACCAGACCACTGAGGTAGGACCATACCACCAGCCACCTGGCCACCGTTGTCTGGTAAGATGCGATCGAGCCGGGGTCACGCAGAACCCAATAGGCCAGGGGCAGCAACGAACCGATGTAGAAGACCAGGGTCAGCCATGAGTATCCTTTCATGTTGGTCTGCTCTTCGGCCTGTAGCTCCTCGGACTGCCGGTAGCGGGCGAGTAAGCGGAAAAGTGCTTCGCTGAAGCTGGCGCCGGCGTTCAGGCTGAGGTCGACGATTTCAGCTAGTTGGTAAAGGTAAGGGTTGTGGCTGAGCCGCTCAGCCGCCCGGCGGAGGGCCTCGCTGAGCGCTGCTCCGGCCTCATAGTCTTGCAGCGCCCGTTCGAATTCGCCCCGCAGCGGCTGATCCATCACCGGAACGGTGTCCTGCAAAGCGAGGAACGGGTGGCGCCGCACATCGGCCACTTTCGTCAACTGTACCAGTGCTGGCCCAAGCGCCTTCATCACCTTGAGGCGGATGGCGGTCATTCGGTGTCGCACCAGCACCAGAGGCAGCAGTGCGGTGGTACCGAAAACGCTGACGCTAAGCGGTGGATTGGCGAGAATCGAGACCAACCGTACACCCAACAGGCCCGACCAGAGCATGAGCAGCACCAGCACCAACGGGTTCAAGGGAAGGTGCGCCTCGGCCAGCATGTACTGCAGGGGGGCCAGGAAACTTCGGCGGTGGCTGCTCCACGTTGAGGGCTGACCGCTGCGCACCCAGGCGCTGACACGGTCGGATATGGGGGTCAGCCGTGCGGTAAAGCGGCAAGCCAAATCGAACGCCAGGCTACCGAGACTCAGGCTGAAGAGGATCCCCACGATGGCGGAAAGACCCGTCGGCATCGATCATCACCCCCCACCTGGCCAGCTTCCGGGCCAGCCGCTCGCTCGGCCCCGTCTCAGTCACGAACCGACCGGTCACCTTTTCGGCCGTGACGAGGTCGGGCTCAAAACGATGCAGATGTTTCAGCACCGGGCTGCCATTGGCGAACCCGACGATTTCCGACAGGTGCGTCAGCTTACGGGAACCGTCGGCCATTCGTTCGACATAAGCCACCAGATCCACCGCTTCGGCCAGATACTTCAGCACTTCGTTGTTCTGGATGGTCAGGCGGGCCTGGAGAATCGCCAGTGCGAGCCGGTCAAAGAGGCGTTCAGGGCTTTCGGCATGAACGGTGCTGGCGCCAGGGTGTCCGGTTGCCATGGCCATGAGCAATTGCAGGCTCTCCGGGCCCCGGACCTCACCGACAATGATGTAGTCGGGCCGGCGGTGCAGGGCATGGACGAGCAGTTGCTCCATGTCGACCGAGTGTTTGTCATCCCGACCGGCGTTGCGGCACTCCATGCTCAGCACATGGGGGTGATATCGTTCCAGGCCCAGTTCGGCAGTGCTCTCCAGGACCACCAGGCGGGCCTCGCGCGGAAAGTACTGACCCAAGTAGCGGAGCAGTGTGCTTTTGCCGGTACCGGTGGGACCGGCGATCAGCAGGTTGGCACGGCCGCGGGCGGCGGCCTGGAGCAACGCCAACATCTCAGGGCAGGCGAAATCACCCGCCAAATAGGCCTCGGTCGAGAGGTTCTCCACCGAAGGTTTGCGCACGTTCAGGGTACAGGCGGGGGTAATGGGGGGGACTGAAGCGGCAACCCGGATATTGCCTTCCAACCGGCCGGTGGCGAGGGGGGAGGCCGCAGAGAGTTCGATCCCCAGCGGCGCCAGGACCCGTTGCGCTACATAGAAGACGTGGGTGTCGTCTCGGAACTGAATCTCCTTCATATGCTCCAGCTTGCCGTACCGCTCAATCCAAACATCGTCCCAGCGGTTCACGATCACCTCCGAGATCGCCGGTTCCTCCAGCAAGGCCTGGAGGGGACCCAGGCCGGCGACGTGATCATAGATCCGTTCAACCAGCTTGTCGTGGGTGTAGGTCTGGAGCAGCGAATCTGGGTGATCCACCAGCCACTCCTCGATCCGAGCCAGAATCTCGCGCCTGGTCTGCGGTGTAAGATTGGCCTCCTTCAGCAGGTCAGGGCAGTGTTCCCGCAGATACTGCTGCACTCTGCTGGTGACCCGTTTCAGCTCGGGGTCGTCCCAAGGGTTAGGCGTCTCATCGGCTGGGGGGCGCTGGTTCAGCCGCCGCCGATCCAGCCGCTCCTGCAAGTTCACGCACGGCATTTGATCACGCCCTTCCCGACGCCAGAGGGGGCTATCAGCCTCGCGACGGACTCGATCCCTTTCCGGAAGGGAGCGAGTCCCTGGTAGTTGCCATCAGCCAGGACAGGAATGAGGCCTTGTTCGAGGAGGGAGGGGAGGCTTGGGCACCACGGGACCTCCGCCTTGACCGGCTGATTCAGTTCGAACTCGACCTGCCGGGCCGTGGCAGGCCCCGGACAATTGAGCACGATCGCCCGCTCTCGATGGTTCAGCCCCAGCGCCTCATCCTGGCTCAAATAACGCCGCAGGTGGAAACGGTCGCCGACCTGGCCGGAGACCAGCCAAAAGGCCTGGTCCGCCTTCTCCAGGGTTATGTACGTGGTGGAGTAGTCGATGGGTGACGGCAGGTCTACAAGGACCAGGTCGAACTGCTGCGCCAGGTAGTCCAGCAACTGCTCGACGCGCACTGCGTCAATTTGCTCCAAAGCAAGGGGCCGGAAGAGGCCAGCCAGGACACGGAGGCCGGGGGATTCGGGGACGGATGGCAGCGAGTCGGCCAAGGCCTCGGGCGTCAGACTACCGCTGATCAAGCCAGGCAGCAGGGTAGAGAGGCAGAGGGATAGCGGTGTGTGCCGGCTGAAGAGCCCCAGGTTCAAGGCAAGTCCGGGGCTGGTCAGGTTGAAATCGACCGCCACGGTGCGGCGGTCAGCCCACTGGCCGAGGAGAGCCGCACAATTGGCCGCAATGGTCGTCACGCCGGGGCTGCCCGGCGACCAGAAAGCTACAATTCGCCCGTTCATAGCCTCACCTCTACGGAAGCGACTTGCGGTAGACGTAAATGGCCGCCTTGGACTCCACGGCGTCCACCAATTGCAATGCCTGCTGTTCCGTCACGTCTACCAGGATCGTGGCCGGCAGGTTGCTGCCGGGCACGGCCGGCATGCTCAGCGGGCTGCTCGCCGATTCCTTGGCCTTTTCGTCAACCGGAGCGGCCGACTGTCCGTTGCTACCGCGGACGTCAACGACCTTGATCTCCCGCAGCAGGACCGTTGCCTTCGGCTCTGCCGTTGGTTTGGCATCGCGGGCCGACGTCTGTTCAGCCCGTGGGACGATCATGAAGGTGACGCTGTCACCGGGCTTCAGCCGGCCCGCCAGGGCATACTGGCCGTTTACCGGGATGGAGAGCAGCCCACTCTGAATCTGATCGCCCTTAACCGGCGGCTTGTCCTGGAGCCGGCGAGTCGTGAGCGGCTCCCCCTTCAGCAGGGGAATGGCCGTCCACTTTCCCACTGCCTGTTCCGGTCTGCGCACGGCGTCTGCCGGCACCGCACCCGCAGGCATTTTCAGGGTCGTCATCAGGTCTTTGGTTACCTCCACGCCAGCTGCGGTATCAGCCATGGCCACCATAACGTCTACTTGCGGAAAAACCCGCCGCCAGGTGACGGTGGCCAGGAGCAGGGCGAGGTTGAACGTGATGACCGCAATCACCAGTGGGAGCTTGGCAGAGCGCGATTGAAACACCCCCTTCGGGTTCTGATGGATCAACTCTCAATATCTGGAACGAAAATAAGAAGATGGGGTTCGTGTGGTTGAGGTCAATGCGACAAATTGACGCGTAAACAGAGAATCGGGCACGCCTGCTGGGACGTGCCCGTGTTACGTGAGGGGACTATCTTGGCACCACCTGCGTCCGCAGGCGCAACGTGGTTTGTCCGAGGGTAACCTGGTCGCCCTCCTTCAGTGCCACCGGCCCAAGAACACGCTGACCGTTGATGAAGGTGCCGTTGGTGGACGCGTTGTCGAACAGGATGATCTGGCCGGGGGTAATTCGGACGATGGCATGTTGGTTGCTGACGGTACTGTCGCTCAGCCTGATCTGACAAGCCGGGGCACGTCCCACGTGGTTGTCGCCCTGCATCAGCATGTAAGGGACCCCTTTTTCCGGGCCGGCGGTGACCTCGAGGAGTAGCATTGCAGGGGCGGCGAGCACGGCGGTGGGTGCGCCCTGGACTTGGCGGGCGACCGGCGCTGGTTGCACCGGCTGTTGGCTGATAAACGGGGCAGGGGTCGCCGGCGCCGCCGGGGCCGGGCGGGACTGCGAACGCTGCTGTGGTGCTAGCATCTGCCGGGTCTGCATCGGTGTCGGAGCCGGACGGCGGGCAGGGCCGGATGCCGCAGGCTGCTGCGGTTTTGGTTTCATGCGCATCATCACCAGGACCGCTGCGATGCCTGCCACCATCAAAATCAGAATGAGATTCACGACCACAACCAGCACCTCCTATTCCAGGTGCACCAGCGGACAGTCGATTTTCAGACCTGCCAGTTGGAACTTGCTCAGATTGGTGATCGTCTTGCCGGTCAGCTGCAGAGAACCGTCGGGACCTCGCTCCACCAGGTCCTGCAGGACTACCTCGCCCTGATCCATCCCCAGCACTTCGGTCAACTGGACCACCTTGCGGCTTCGGTCCGGCATGCGGGAGAGCTGGACAATGAAATCCACAGCGGCGGCGATCTGCCGGCGAATGGCAGGAAGGGGCAGTTCCACCCCAGACATGAGCACCATCGTCTCCAGGCGGCTCAGCATGTCGCGCGTGTTGTTGGCATGACCGGTGGTCATGGAGCCGTCATGACCGGTGTTCATGGCCTGCAGCATGTCGAGGGCCTCGCCGCTGCGTACCTCGCCTACGACGATTCGATCCGGCCGCATGCGGAGAGAGGTCTTCACCAGCTCCCGGATGGGGATTGCCCCTTTCCCTTCCAGGTTGGCGGGGCGGGACTCCAATCGGACCAGGTTGCCGACATGCTTCAACTGGAGTTCGGCTGAGTCTTCGACTGTGACGATGCGCTCATCTTCGGGAATGAACTGGCTCAGGGCATTCAGGAAGGTGGTCTTGCCGGAGCCGGTGCCACCCGAGACGACGATATTGTAGCGGGCCTGCACCATGGCCTTCAGCAGGTCGGCCAGCCACTGCGGCAGGCTGCCGATGGCGACCAACTTCTCCATGGTGATGGGCTCCGGGAACGTCCGAATGGTGATGGCGTGGCCATCCAGAGCGATCGGGGAGAGTACGACATTGACTCGGGAGCCGTTTTTCAGCCGGGCGTCGACGATGGGGGTACTCTCATCCACCTTGCGGTTGATCGGCGCCACGATCCGCTCGATGGTCGTGAACAGTTCGACGGCGTCATCGAACTCCAGGTTGGCGCCGAAGCAGTCCGTCGCCTGCACCACCTTGCTCTTGTGGCCTGCCATTCGTTTTTCGATGAAGATGACCTTGGGGCCGTTCACCATGATCTCAGTGACTGTAGGGTCGGAGGCCAGTTCCTCCAGGGGGCCCAGGCCAAACATGGACGCGAGAATGCGCCGGACTATCTCTGCCTTCTCATCGGCCGAGAGGACCAGTTCCCGGGATTCGCCGTCCGCCGCTTGCTGCACCAATCGCCATGCCTGTTCCGCCACCCTGGGCCGGGCTTCGTCGGTAGTCACACCCTTGAACTGGGGGTCGGTTGTCAGCTTCGTTTGAATCTGCCGCCGCAGGGCTGTCATGGCAGATCTGCGCTCTGCCGCATCGGAGAGTCGCTGCCGCAGGAAGGCCTCAAGCTCACCCACCGGCCCCGACCTCCTCCAACAGCGCGGCCAGATCCCAGACGGCTTGTCCGAAGCCGGTCTGGTTCCCCGTCTGCCAGGGGACACCCTGGTCGTTCAGCGCTGCGATGCGGCTTTCTTCCGGGATCACCACCGCAACCGGCAGGTTGAGTCGACCGGCCAATTCGGTGGCTGTCAGGCCGCTGCCGTTCACCGCACGGTTGAGCACCAACTGCTGTCGACCAACAGGCCTGGCAATGGTGAGGAGTTGCTGCAACTGTAAAAGCCCCCAACCACAGGCGTAGTCGGGCACGGCCACCAGCAGTATCAGGTCCGCCGCCGCCAGGGCTGCAAGGTTGCGAGCGACGGGCTCAGCCGAAGTGTCCACGACGATATGGTCGTACGGTTGGTCTGCAAGCCGCTGCAGCAGGTGCTCTACCTGGGGGCCTTTGAGGCGGTCGGTCAACTGCGGGGTACCGCCCGTCAGCAGGTCGAGTCGGCCTGGCTTGACGGGGAGAGCCGTAAGGAAGGGGGAGAGGTCGCAGTCGGTCTTGGCCAGGAATTCATCATCCTGTTCCACGGCAGCCACCAGTCTCTCCAGCCCCTGGTGGCTCTGCTGTACCTTGCAGAGCATGGCCTGGCTGCCATACGGCGAGAGATCGACCAGGGCGATCTGCCGCCCCTGTAGCGCCCAGGTGGCAGCCAGGTGGGCTGCCAGGGTGGTCGTGCCGGCACCCCCTTTGGGCGAGTGGAGCACGACCAGCCGCGCCGGTGCACCGGCATCGCCGGGTGCCGGCTCGGCCGTTGACGTCTCACTGGTCAGTTCGGTTGAAAGGTACGGCAGAACCTGATCTGGCAACAGCAGTGGCACCCCGGATTCGCTCAGCTTGACGCCCCGGGGATCGCCCTGCAAGCTGGTGACCACGATCAGACGGAACTTGCCCAGGCGGAGGAAGGACACCACCACCGGCAGCAGGTCCACGTCCACGATGACCCAGCCACCCTGCCGTTGCTCCAGTGCCAGCCGGAGGGGCTCCGGGTCGGTCGGCAGGACCTCGGGTGACCGATCCGTGGACGCGGCACCCAACTGTGCGGTCAGAGTGGACAGTACTGCAGGGTCGCGGTGGGCGATGGCTAGAGTTGGCATGCTCTTCTCCTTACTACTTCACGAGGCCTTTGATCTCTGGTGCAGTACCGCACTTGCTGGCCTCGGCATCACCCATGATTGCTACGCAGATCTTGTAGAGCCTATCCTGTATGACCCCTCCCAGCATCCGCCATGCCGCGATCGAAGCGATCACCACCAGCGCCGCAATGAGCACGATCTCGATGGTCTCCAGGCCCGAAACCTCCTTCGCCAGCCGGCGCAAAAACGGCCGACACCGAATTCGCAGATACTGGGCCATCATCTCCAACGCAGAATCCTCCTCTCAAAAGTTCCGGAGCATTTGAAAGATCGAAGGACCCATCATGAAGAGGAAAAGGGTCGGCAGAACCAGCAGGAAGAGCGGGAGAAACATCTTCGTCGATGCCTGCTGCGCCACTTCGCGGGCGGCATCTTTCCGCTTGAGCCACGCCTCCGACGCCATCGCCCGGCAGGTGTCGGTGAGGCCCGAGCCGCCGCGTTCGGTCGCCTGCACCAGGGCTGCCATCACCCGGTACAGGTCATCCACGTTGCAGCGCTTTGCCATGTTCATCAGGGCGAGAGCCATCGGCACACCCATGGCGGTCTCCGACAACGCCAGGCCCAGTTCTCGTCCCAGTGCGCTCTCCTCGCGTTCGTAGAACGCATCCAGGGCGGGCGGCAGGTTCATCCCTGCCTCGGTCATCATGGCAAGCGCCTGGAGAAAGGCGGGCAGGCGCCGGTTCACCTCGGCCCGAATCCGTTTCGCTTCCGCTTTCGTCCGGGACTCAGGAAGGCTCCAGGCGGCAACGCCCCCAACGAGGAGGAGCATGCCCACCAGCGTGTCACCGATCGCCAGCACCAGGCCTCCGAGCAGCAATCCCCCGGCCAGGCCGAGCACCCGGTAGACATAGATATCGGCCAGTGTCATGTTGGAACCCGCCAGGGCAAGGTCCCGGCCCAGACGTGATTCCGGGTCCGGCTGATAGTGGACCAGGTTGAGCAGGCGATCGGTCCAGCGAACCGAGAGCGTATAGGCCTGAGGCGGTCCGGTCAGCACCCGCTCGGCCCGCCTGAAGTCCATCGGATCGTTCCACGGATAGAGGAGCAGGCCGACCAGAGCACCAACCGAAAGGCTGAGCAGCCAGAGCATGTCGCTCGCCTCCTTCACACCTGAATGCGGGTGACGGCCCGGGTAATGATGAAGGCGACCAGCACCATCAACAGGCCGATACCGATCAACGCCTGTCCGTATCCCGTATGAGTGAGGGGAGCCATGTAATCCGGCGATAGGAGGTTCAACAACAGCAGAAGACCGATTGGCATCAGCGAGATGATGTTGCCCTCCATCCGTTTCTCAGCCGTGAGAACCCGGACTTCCTGGCGCACCTGGAACCGATCCACGTTGAGGCGAATCAGCGTCTGCAGAACCTGCACCAGATTGCCACCCCGGGTTCGGCAGATTCCCACCGCATCGGCAAACAGCCGGACCTCTTCCAGCGGGATCCGGCCCGCCATGTTCTGAATGGCGTCATCGACCGGAACGCCCATGCCGACCTCCTGCAGCAGCCAGAATAGTTCCTGTGCCATGAGGCCCTGCGCCCGCCCCGGAACACGGGCCAGGTCTTCCCGGGCCTGCTCCAGGGCCTGCAGCATCGAACGGCCAGCCCGAAGCGAGTTGGCCACTGACTGGAGGACTTCCCGGAAGTGGTCGGCGGACTGGAGGAGGCGGAGTTCGGCCCGCGTGCGTATCCATTCCTGCGTGATGAGCCAACCGGCGATGGCGCCGCAAATGCCTGAGACCGGTCCGAGCAGCCACCCGGCACCTACCGCACAGACGGCAGCGCTGACCAGACGCAGGGCAAGAAAGGCGGCGGGGGAGATGGTGAGCCCACCAGAAGCGGCCAACTCAGCCTGATGGCGCCTGAAGGCTTCCCACCAGTCGGTGCCCTCAGCCTCCGGGGCATCCCAGGGTGATCTTGGCCTGGACGGCGGGGGGAAGAGCAGAATGAAGACCAGGCCGGCATTGATCAGGGCAAGCAGCCAGATCATCGTACCGCCCCTTTCGGTTACCCGTTCGCCGCACTGTACGGGGCGAGGACGGCCTGTAGCCCGCCCTCCGCTTCCGCGGCGAGAATCGTCACGGCCTCCCCTTCAGAGACCACCACCACCAACCCGCCGTTCCGCTCGGCCACGACCTGCAAGTTGTGGTTCAACACGGGGCGGACCGCACCGTCTTTGACCTTGAACAACTGTATGTAATCGCCAGGCTGTGCGCCCGTCTGCACCGATTGCAGGATGATCGCCCGCTGGCCGTCCGGCACCAGGGCCGAGAGTGGCACCTCCTGAACGGCCTCCGCCAGATTGGCCCGGGTTACCGCCGCCTGTTCATCGGCTGCCAGCACCTCGTTTTTGCGGAGCTGGCGGACGGCGATGAGCCCGATCAGATCTTTCTTCGCTTGATAGGCCGAGGGGAACAGCAGCTTGGCCGTATCGCCATCGATGTTCATGACGGAAAGGTCCTGCTCGGTGAGGACCGTGTAGGGCGCAATCGCTCGGGTTGTGACCACCACACTGGTCCGGGTCGGCGAGCCAGAACCGCCTAACACCAGCAGCGTGAGACAGGCGCTCAGTACGGCCAGCCCCACTGCCAGCCAGATTCGAAGCTGCCGGTTCAATCCGTTCCCTCCTTCATGGGGCTAGTTGCCGTCGGCTGGTGGGGGTGGGGAATTCTTCGGCGGTTCCGGGGGGCAATGCAACTGCTTCAGCTCTTCGTCCGTGGGCTCAGGGGTTGGGGTGTCGCTTGGTTCCGGCGGCTCCTGTGTGTAGGTAGAGCCGTTCCAGCAGGTGATCGTTTTGGGTTTCACCCGGTTTTTCCAGCCGTTCTCGGGGTGCTCGCTGTCCAACTCTTCCTGCTTGGGCGCAGGCGTGCTGGTATAGTCGTAGTTCGAATTGGCCGGGGGGATGGTATATGGTTTACCCTTGGCCTCCGGCGGGTTCGCAACATCGTTTTGCGCCGTCTCAAACTCATCCTTCTTGTCCTCGCCGGTGGCAGCGAGGTGTGCTTCAGCCACGACCTCCAGCAGATCGGGGACTCCCCCCAGGCCACACGGGATCAGCCGGTAGTAGCGGAATTCCTGATCCTCGATTCCCAGGACGACAGGGGTCTTTTCGGACCACCAGGTTTTCACATACCAGTAGTCAGGGCGAATCCAGGCGAGCCCACAGGCGGAGTCCTCGACGGTATCCTGGCGGAATATCTTGCTGAACACCCCCGGGACCGCTGTGGATGCGGTGATGCGGACCCATTTGACCGGAAAGGGTATATACCCGGGTGCTACGTCCAGGCGCTGGAACTTGACGTTGGCGCCGGTCCATTCGATCACCCGCTGTGCTTCGCCCTCGATGTCGCCGCCGGAGAGGTTGTCCACGTTCGGCAGATGCAACGTGTTAATGAAGAAACCCTCGACCGGCACGCCATAGACGAACCTGGTGGGGATCGGGATGGGCCAGTGAACCTGGGTCCCAACGGCCGCCAGGGTGGCTGCGGTGGCTGCCGAATGGACCTGCGCCTTGTAGAAGAAGCGCATGGCCAGTTCGATGGTGGCCAGCAGCAGGAGGAGAAGGACCGGCAGCGCCACCAGCACCATGACCATGATGGTGCCACGGCTCCCGACCGAGCGGCGGTCAGTCACCCAGGCCGTAAGGCGCCGCACTGAGGGCCTTGGTCTTCTCATTCCACACCACCGCCTTCGCCGTCACCACCAGGTTGTTGCCCACCCTGCAGCGCAGTGCGCCCACGCCAGCTTCTGCCGCCCAGCCGCCCAGTTGGCGGATCCCCTGGAAACGGCTGTCCGGTGGACCAGCCGTCAGTTCTACCGCCAACTGGCGGACCAGCAGGGCGTCGTCGGCCAGATCATCTACCTGGTCGGCGATCTCTGTGCCTTGTTTGAGGTACCCCCGGGCGCTGGTGATCAGTTGGCTGGCCTGGTTCAGCAGATTGCCGGTGAGGGCGAGCGGCGCAGCCCGCGGTTTGGGGTCGCCGAAATCGAAACGGGGCAGGCTCACGGGAACGGGTTGGCAGGCTACGGCGATCGTGAAGGCTCTGGAGCCGGCCGGCACGGCAAAGCTGTTCCCCTTGGCCGCCGCTGACAGGCCGGCCATGTTGTTCTGCCTGACCACCCCCACGGCACTGTCGACGACCCCGACGTAGGGACCACGGACTGCCAGTTCTTCGGAGCGTTCGTAGACATTCCAGTTGAGGACCAGCTTTACATAGAGGTAGTAGCCCATCATCAGGCTGCCGAACAGCAGCAGGAGAACGATGGGGAGGGCGAGGAGCAATTCGAGGGTGGCGGCACCGTGCTGTTTGCCCATCTGGCTCACTCCTCCCACGGAAGCAGTTGGCCTTTGTCGTAAACCACCAGAGGGCGCACCGCAGTGATGCCGTCACAGGTCACCGCTACCCGGGCAGACTTACTCACATTGGTACCTAACCTCCAGGTCCAACGGTAGATCGTGGTCTCGTCTCGAGAAGGGATAAGGGTGGGCTGGGCCAAACCAGTCGCTCCGGAGTATCCCTTGTACCGGACGCTGATATCACATCGGGCGTTGGGCCAGGAAGCCGTGGCCGTGGCGGTGATCGGCGGCATATTTCTTGGGTTTGGATCGATCATGACCTCGGTAGGGTGGACCACCAGTTCGACCGTGCGTTTCGGCGTCTGTTGGGCGGGGGCGGATGTGGCAGGATCTTCTGGCGAGGCCGGTTCAGTCGATGCTGTTTGTGCTGTCTCCTCGAAGTGCTGCTCCGACCAGAAGGCAGCGCGGGCGTTTACCACAACGTCCCGCTTGCCGCCGCACTGTGCCCGGACGGCCGCGTCAAATTCGGACTGGCTGCTGAAACTGGCCTGCTTTTTGTCATTGGGGTAGGGCGGAAACTCATCGGTGTCAGCCAGATGCACAGTGAGGCTCTGCAGCTTGTCCCAGATGATCTGAACTCGTTGCCAGAGGTTCTCGCCTTCCTGGTAGGCGGCGTCGGCGTTGTTGATCGTCTCCTGCAGTTGATACAGCATGGGCTCGTTCGGCAGCAGGTCCTTGGCAATGCTCATGGGTTCGGCGAAGAGGTCTGATGTGGGGGTGCCGCGGGGGAAGGGAGCCCGAACCCGGTAGCAGGCTCCCGCCACGATATAGTTCGCCTCGGTACTGCCTTCCTTTTGTACCAGGTGGCCGACCAGCATCTTCACATGCTCACGTGGCAGGCCGTATGTTTCGGTGAACTCGCCATAACGGAAGAGCTTGCCGCTTGCGGGAATCCGCCTGGCCGCCTCGCTGGCCGCCAACTCGCGGGCGGCTCGGGAGGCGGTCATCTGCAGGTAGGCTTTGGCCGAAGCGATCTGAACCAGCATCACGCCGGCAAGCACTAGCACCAGCACTGCCGGCAGTGTGATCACCAGTTCCATCAGGATGCTGCCGTCGCGCAGTCTTGGCTCTTGCAGTCCATCCCGGCGGCGCCATGAAGGCCATGCCAACCGCGTCCGCCTCATGAACTAACCTCCCCTGGACTGTTCATGTCTGCCGCCATTCAATACGGTAGTATCCCGGGGAGGTTCGGTGCAGTCTTCATTTCGACGAGTGATTCCGCACCGACGCTGGCTAAGCCGTGCCGAACAAACCCTCCCACCAGACCGTACATAGACAAAGGATGTTTTGCGGGGGGGACCGGCGTGAACAGAACGACGTGCCCGGGATGCGGGCGGCCTATGGATGAGGCAGGGGACGCATGCTGTGCCCATGGGGGTGTCCTGGCAGCAGGTCTGCAACCGACCGAGGCGCTCCCTGTCCGTGGCGCACCGCTTCACACGGTATTGATTGAGCCTTCCGCCGTACCAGAGCTGCAGGATGCCGAGAGACCTCCGGCGAGCCTGCCGCTTCAGTCGGGTCTCCCCTTGAACGGCCGGTACCGAATCGCCCGGCTACTGGGGCAGGGCGGCATGGGGGCGGTCTACCTGGCACGGGACGCCAATCTCGCCGACAGGGAATGCGCTGTCAAGGAGTTGATCGACCCGGCCCTACCCGGGCAGGGGCGGGAGCAGGCGTTGCTGCGATTCGCACGCGAGGCGGAGGTTCTGGCGGAGCTTAACCATCCGGGGATTCCGCAGGTCTACGATCGGTTCTGTGTGAACGGGCGTTACTACATCGTGATGGAGTATGTCGGTGGCTTGAATCTGGGTCAGTTGTTGCGCCTATACCTGCAGGAACAGGGGCGGCCCCTGCCCGAAAGCGAGGTGGCCCGTTGGGTCTTGCAGTTGTGCGACGCGCTGGAGTACTTGCACCGGCACGTCCCACCGGTGATTCACCGGGACGTAAAGCCGGACAACCTGATCTTGCTGCGGGATGGGCGGGTGAAGCTGGTCGACTTCGGCATCGCCAGGGCGGTTGCCACCGGGCGGGACACAGCTTTGGGGACCGCAGGGTATGCGCCGCCGGAGCAGTACCGGGGGCAGACCAGCCCGCAGAGCGATCTCTATGCCATGGGTGCCTGCATGCACCACCTGGTGACCGGGGCGGATCCCCAGCAGCGGGCTCCGTTTGACTTCCCGATGCTGGCTCGGTACCGGCCGGACGTGAATCCGGTTCTGCAGCATCTGGTGGCAGAACTGCTGTCGATCAACCCACTCGATCGCCCGCAAAGCATCGGCAGCGTGCGGGCCGAGTTGCGAGCCGCCTACCCACAGGTGGATCTCGACCGACCGAATGGCACGGAGCCAGTGGTGGCAGCGATCGTCTCTCGGGAACTGGGCGGGTCTACGCTGCAGGCGATTTCCGAGACCAGGGGGCAGTGCCCGGTGTGCGGCGCTCTGCGGGGGAGCGACGAGTCACGTTGCTGCCAGTGTGGGGTCAGTCTGAGCGGGCCGGCCTCGGAACTCCGGGTTGCGGCGGGACAGGGAACGTTGACCTTTCCCCTTGTGGCGGGTTACTGGGCCCGACGGCAGGTAGAGCGGGTTGCCTTGATCGATGAAGCCGGGCATATGACCACTGCTTTTCTGCTGGGGATTACCTCGGGGGACTGCGGCCGCTATGCGTTTATCACTCACGGCGCAGGCGTTGCCGAGGGCTATCTGTTCTCGGAGGAGCAGGTACTCCAGGCGATCTCCTTCGACCAGTGGGAACTCGCACGGGAGATGACCGAGCGATACCGGGATGAGTTCAGCCCAGACGCGCTGGCCGAGGAGGGGCGAAGCCGCAGTTCCAGTGAGGTGGTCATCTGGATCGCCGCCGCCGTGACCGCCGCAGTAGTCCTTGCCGTGTGGGTGCTCTCCCTTCGCCCCTAGAGATACGAAGCACCGTCCGACGCCGAACGCGGCGCAAAATGGTGGCTCCGGCCGGCCGCAGTCGCGGGAACAGCACCGGCAGCAGAACGCTCCGCTGCGGGCGGTTATTATGCGAATGTAGGCGGATATTATGCAGCGACGGACGGTTATTATGCAGCGACGGGCGGTTACGGGCGGTTATTATGCAGTGACGGGCGGTTATTATGCAACGACGGGCGGTTACGGTCGGTTACGGGCGGTTATTATGCAGCGACGGGCGGATATTGGACGGATACGAGCAGCGCCGACGCCGGTGCTGCTCGCAACTTTTGGCATGCCGCAAACGTCCATACCAGCAGTAGCCCCACGAAGGAGTGGACCCAACGTGCGGCGGTCGCTTACCCTGCTGCTCTGCCTCGCCCTACTTGGCTGCTCACCCCGCCCCCAGCCGCCCGCGGCGCAGCCTACCGAAAGTAATCCGGTAGCCCAGACGCCGCCGGCACAGCTGGCCCCGCCGGTACTGCCACCGCCTACGGTCTACCCAACGAAGGCCGGCGCCTCGCCGGACGGGCGTTGGCAGACCGCCATCGAGGGCAACAAGTTTGTGGTCCGGCCCACTGCGGGTGGCGAGAGTCGGGTCATCGCGCTCGAGGGCCTAAACCGAAACCTCTGGACCCCCTGGTCGACCCTGCTCTACTACAAGGAGAACCAGGACGTGTGGCTGGAGGCCGATCCGGCCACCGGCGAGAGCAAGCCGTTCTGGCCGGACTACCTGAAGCCTTTGGCCGGCAACCTGGCCTTCTCGGCCGATGGCTCCCGGTTGCTCTACACCACGCCGATCTGCCTCTTCTGCAACCAGCCGGTCTACTGGACGCAGACCAGCTACGTTATTGACCTGAAGAGCGGCACTCGGACCGAGGTGGGGGTGGACCGGGAGGTGCAGTGGGACGGCAACCAGTTGGTGCTGGGTGCCTCCCGTGTGCCCGGCCTTTCCTATTACCCATACTGGGCCCGCCGGCAAACGCCGATCGATCTGCCCGTGCCGGCCGTGCTGAATACCCTCGGCATTGCCACGCCATATGCCGAATGGCGGGTCTACGACGCGGGGACCCCCGACGGGAGCAAACCGCTGGCCGTCTATCCGGGGGGCGGGGGCATCCTCGACTTTCCCACCATCGTGCTGCCCGACCTGCCGGACAAATCTCGGCTGCGGCTTGAGTTGTGGGCGGAGGTCTACCCTGGCGTGCCGGAAAAGCCCAACTGGGGCACGCCACGTTCCGAGGGTGGGCGCCGGTGGCTGGTGGTGATGAGCGTGGAGGTCAACGGGAATCCCAAGCCATATGCGGGGGAGCGGGCGCTGCTCCATCAGATTCGAATGGATGACGCCCTGACGGGCTGGGGCCAACAAATCAACGGGCCGATCCTGCGTACCAGCGATGGGGGAGCCACCTGGCGGGATGTGACGCCCGCCGGGCTAGCGGCGTTCTTCGGCCAGTCGCAGGTGAAGCGAGTCGACGACTTTGGCCCCGGCGGGAACGCCACCGTGGCGCTCGCCCACTGGACCGTGACGGCCGATAACCACTGGTCGGCTGAGACCGGTCAGATCACGGTTTTCCACACCAGCGACGGCGGGGCCACATGGGGCAGCAGCCTGATCGAGACCGGCAGCCGCCTGGCGGCGCCAAACGGCATCAGTTTCAGCGACCAGGCGCACGGTTACCTCAGCGCAGCGGCGAATACACTTGCCGGACAGGCCGTCAATCTCCTCTACCGCACCGCTGACGGCGGGCGCACCTGGACTGCGGTAAGGCAGGTGGGCGATGGTCTGCCCGGGAGTGGCGCAATCCGCTTCGTTACACCGCTGCTGGGTTGGCTGGCGCGGGGCTCGGATCACCGGCTCTTCCAGACCGAGGATGGGGGCGCAACCTGGAGCGAGTCGCCGCTAACCAGCGATGGCTTGGTCCTGCGTCAACTGCCGACCTTCTTGACCGCCGCCGAAGGGTACGTGGTCGTCGCCTATGGCGACAAGGTGACGGCCTACTGGACGGAGGACGACGGGCGCACCTGGAACAAGCGGTTCGATCTGCTGACCGAGAGCAGCCAGCTGTTCCTGGTAAGCAGCAGCGACGCCTACACGTGGAAGCCCGGGCAGGGGGACGTGCGGTGGACCCATGACGGTGGGCAGACCTGGGCCACCCCGCCGGGTGATCATGATGCCTTTGCACAGGTGTGCTTCATCAGCCCCCGGGAAGGGTGGGCCCTGCAAGCCAATGGCCTGCTGGCGCACACCGCCGACGGCGGCGCGACCTGGACGCCGGTGGATGCAGCCATTGTACGCTAACAAACACGCACCTCCCCTGTCGGGCGAGGTGCGTGTTCATGTATCAGCCAACCGCCTCAAGCCTCCCGCCGCAGGCGTTCCCCGGTCTGCCGCCGGCGCAGAACCCCGGCGGCAGACCGGTAGGCGCACCAGCCAATCGCAGCCCCTGCCAGGTTCAGCAGGAGATCATCCACATCGAACTGGCCCCAGCCGGTGAGCAGTTGGATCACCTCGACCCCCAGGCTAATGCCGAACGCCCACAGCATGAGGGCGCCAAACCGGCGCAGCCGGGGGAAGAGCACCGGCAGCAGGATCCCCATCGGCACGAAGAGCAGGACGTTCCCCGCCAGGTTCTCCAGCGCCACACGCGGGGCTGGGTCGCCGCCAAGGTAGTAGCGGATCGTGGCGAACGGCGTGAAGTTGCTGTACCGCAGCCGGAAGCCGATCCGGCCGAACGAGGAGGCCAGCGCTTCAGCCAGAAGGGGAGCGGGGAGCCGGAAGAAAACTTCTTTCAGGAATGCCGCTATGTATACCACGAAGAGCAACCAGGTTAGTCGTCGCCAGTGCTTGTTCATTGAAAAGGCTCCTTCCAGTTCAACGATGTGGACATTTCTACCATACCGCAGGGCGGCGGAACAGGCAACCCCGGGGGCGTCGCAACATGAAGGGTCGGTTAATACAATTGAAGGCGTAAGACCGAAACGCCATGATGAAAGTGGACGGGCGGATAGAGGAGGTAGAGCCAGATGATGCCGCTGTTGCTCTCGGTCGCCATTCTGATCTCCGGCCTGCTCTTCCTGGTGGGGGCTACCTACAAGGTGCGGTGGCTGCAGTACATATTGAAGCCGGGCACGATGCTGCTGATCATGCTGCTGGCCTTCACGGGCCGGGCCCACAGCCCCGCGCCGCTCTTCGCCGACCTGATGCTGGTGGCCCTGGGCTGCTCGGTGGTGGGCGACGTGCTGCTGATGCTGGAGCCGCCGCGGTTTCAGGGGGGTGTGGTGGCCTTCATGGGTGCTCATGTGGCCTATATGGCCGCCTTTGCGGCGGCCGGCGCCGCCCACCTGACCCCGGCGCATGCGGTGATTGCGCTGGTGGTGGCGAGCGTTCTGCTCCGGTACTGCCTGGAGATGGCGCCCGCCATTCGGGAGAGTGGGCATGGGCGCCTGCTGGGCGGGGTGCTCCTGTACGCCTGTGTGAGTACCCTGATGCTCTGGCTGGCGCTGGGAAGCCTGGTGGCGCCCGGTCCGCTGCCATTCCGG
>JBLNEM010000053.1:0-2829 GCA_050262655.1 Mycobacterium leprae
TGTATGGCAAGGGGGCTTTTGAGTGAACAGGCGTTCAGCCGTGTGGTTCTGAGTCGGGCAAAGAGAGAGCGGCCCGACCTCCACATTCAGGTCACGGATAACGCCATGCTCCTGATTGAGCAGTCTTCGGGTCGGCGGCGGGTCCTGCCTCTGGTCGACCTCTATCAAATCTATTGCCAGTATCCGCTGGAGCGGGACCAGGTGATCGGGCAGTTCCTCAGCAATCTGGTCTACGATGATCCACTGCACGTGGTGGGTGGCTTTGAAGCCAATAAGGACCGGGTCATGCCCCAGATCGTTCCGCCCAATCTGTTGGCGTTCTGTCGGCAGAATTACCGGGAGTTGGCGGCCATGGATTATGTGGGAGGGCTGGCCATCGCCTTTGTGCTGGACGAGCCCGAGCGCTATGCTTACCTGCACCGGGCCACAGCCGAGGAGTGGGCCGTCGATGAAACCACGCTGCTGATGGCGGCAGTCCGAAACCTGGAGAGACTGGACCAGCAGGCGCTGCCCTACCAGCAGATCGGTACCGGGGTGCGGTTGATGTTGGCCTGGGGATGCTTCGACGGCTATGACGCCTGCCGCATCCTCCTGACACGGCCGCTGGTTCAGGCGGCCGCACGGGTCCCAGGTAACCCGGTCATTGCCATACCGCACCGCGATTATCTGGTCATGTTTGGCGACGCCGATCCGGCTTTTGTGGCCGAGATGGCGGATCGGGTGCGGGAAGAGTACGAGTCGCATCCCTATCCGATCACGCCCCAGTTCTTCACGCTGAAGAACGGCAGCCTGGCGGTTTACGACGGGGCGGAGAAGGAAGAGCGCTATGTCAATTGATGACTGCATGGCTACATGACTTCATGACTGCAATTAGCAGGGGGGCAATTATGCCCCCCTCTCACTTTCGTAAATACGAACGTTTTTGCTGTACTGACCGAAAAAGTTCGGATTACGGATTGACACGCAGATGGAAGAACGAGTACATTAAGGGTGTAATCGATGGTTTGAAGCCATGGGTCACAGAGGAAAGTGTGCCTTGGGTTCCGCAGCGCAGTAATCCTGCGCTGGCCAGCGACCGAGCGGCACAGGTCCGGTAGGGCGACCGGGCTACACCGAGGGGCGAAAAACCCGGGCGGGTAGGTTTCACTCGATTGTTCGGAGTGGATCCTACCCGCCCGGTTCTTTTTTGGGCACCGGTTCTTGTCCTTATCCCTACATATGGAGGCGGCTTGCGAATGGAAAGACTCTTTAAGTTCCAGGAGCGCAGGACCAACGTCCGGACGGAGATCGTAGCCGGTTTCGCCACGTTCATGACCATGGCCTACATCATCTTCGTAAACCCCGGGATCCTGTTCGGCGGTACCGACATGATGAACGCCGGTATCGTGGCCACCTGCCTTGCAGCCGGTATCATGACGATCTTCATGGGCCTCTACACCAACTTCCCCCTCGCCATGGCAGCCGGCATGGGCCTGAACGCCGTCGTCGCCTATGGCATGGTGGCTGGCGCCAAGCTGCCGCTGGCGACCGCCATGGGCGTAATCGTGATGGAAGGCGCCATCATCACCATCCTGGTGCTGACCAAGGTCCGGGAGATGCTGATGGACGCCATCCCGATGAACCTGAAGCGGGGCATCGGTGTGGGCATCGGCCTCTTCATCGCCTTCATCGGCCTTGTCGATTCGAAGATGGTCGTCCAGGGACAGGGCACTCCGCTCGCCCTTGGCGACTGGACCAGCCCGGGCGTCGTTTTGACCCTGTTCGGCCTGGTGATCACTGTCGTTCTGCTGGTCCGGCGGGTGAAGGGCGCCTTCCTGATCGGCATCCTCGGCACCACCGTGATCGGCCTCATCATGACCTGGATCGGCTATCCCGTGATTGCCAAGGAAGCCATGCAGAGCGCTGCGCATATCGTCGCCTGGCCGACGGCCTCCAGCTTTGCCACCATCGGCAAGGTCAACGTGTGGGCCGTGCTGGTCAATCCGGCTCTGTGGGGTTTCGTCCTCGCCACCTTGATGAGCGACTTCTTTGATACCATGGGCACCGTGGTCTCCATCGGCGAGCAGGCCGGGCTGACCAACAAGGAAGGCAAGGTGCCGCACCTGAACCGCATCCTGCTGGTCGACTCCATCGGTGCCATGCTGGGCGGCCTGTTCGGCATCTCCTCCAACACCTCCTACATCGAGTCCGCCGCCGGTGTCGGCGAAGGCGGTCGTACGGGCCTGACCTCGGTCGTGGTCGGCATCCTCTTCCTCCTGGCGATCTTCTTTACCCCGATCATCGGTCTGGTGCCCACGCAGGCGACTGCCCCGGCCCTGATCCTGGTCGGCTTCCTGATGGCCCAGACCGCGGCCGAGATCGACTTCAGCGACTGGGAGACCGCCATTCCGGCCTTCCTCACCTTCCTGACCATTCCGCTCACCTACAGCATCGCCCGTGGTATCGGTGTCGGCTTCGTCGCCCTCACCCTGATCAAACTGGTGAAGGGCAAGTTCAAGGATCTCTCCTGGCTGATGATCATCGTCTCCCTCTTCTTCCTGGTCGATATGCTGAATCTCTGGTCCCGGATCTTCGGGAACTAATACAGTCTGGGGCCCGGGTGTATCCCCGGGCCCCTGGTTTTTCTGGGCATGATAAGCAATTGGGGAGGGATGGCAGTTGGCCCTGGTCGGAATCGTCTGCGGCAGCGAAAGTGATCTGCCGAAAATGCAAGAGGCTGCTGCCGTTCTGGAAGAGTTCGACGTAGCGTACGAGCTGGTTGTGGCCAGCGCTCATCGGGCACCGATGTTGGTACACTAATGGGCCTCCACCGCGGTGGAGCGGGGATTG
>JBLNEM010000054.1:0-5332 GCA_050262655.1 Mycobacterium leprae
CCAACGGTGGGTCCGGCTCCCCCGGTCAGTCCACTGGGTGAAAGCGCAGTTTTGGGCATGAGTCACGGCGTTGCCCCGCGTCAAAACTGCATTTTCCCCCACCGATTTCCGCCGTCTTCTACCCCCACCCGTATTTTCCGATACTGCCCCCCGTATCTTGCGGGGACACAAACCGCCAAACCAGCCCGAGGGTGGCGTTGTCCGGGTGGAAAACGCAATTGTGGGCGGCCCTTGCGCCTCGACAGGTGATCAAAATTGCGGTTTTCCCCTTCAACATCACGAAATCGTTCTTGGCCTCCCGGGACATCGGTCTGGTTCGGCCAAACGCCCTACCCGGCATGGTACCAGGCGGGAAGGCGCCGATGCTTTCACCCACGGCCGACGCTTGAATGGCCTGTTCTGACACGACCGCCGTGCGCCATGTGAATGGAGCCGGGGTCATCCCGCATGCCGATTTCCATGCTTATGCGACGCGATCCATTGTTAGCTTGGGTAGTCGCCGCCCCTAACCCTGAGCGAGCGGAGGAGCCGCACGATTGACCACGTACACCCCGACGACGTGGTTCTCATTTTGGATCCAGGCCTTGATCTCATCGCCCGGTCTCACTTTCCGCCAGGACTCATCGTTGGCCGTGCAGCGCAGTGTGCGTTCACCGATCTGCAACACCAACAGATTGGTTGTAGAGCCATAAGCATATACTCCCCCAGCGCCAGGAAACGCGTCGGGCAAGCGGCCTCCGGCGGCGGCCGTGGACTTCTCGTCTACAGTAGCCCGCACAACCTTAGGGGCGATCCAGACGTTCTTGTAGAACCACCGGCCTAAAATGATGGCGCCCACCGCAAATAGCCCAATCTCGAACAGCACATCGACGCTCATGTACTCGCCCCCCTCTGCAAATGGGTACGAGGATCGGGGCCATAAGGTTCGAAACCCCTGGGTAACAACCGGGGATTGTTATTCTCCCTTCACGTCTACCCGCCGGCGGTTGGAGTAAGATAGAACCGGAGCGACATTTCTGACGATGGTGAGCGCCACCCCGGCAAGCGGAGTGGCCTGCGATTGGGGGGGACCGAGATGAGTGACATTCACCTGGACCGTGTAGGTGGCCTGGCGACCATCACCCTCCGAAGGCCTCGAGCCATGAATGCGTTTACATTAGAGATGTGGCAGGAGATTACCGCTGTGCTGGCAGCCCTGGAGGCCGACACCGGGGTGCGCACTCTGGTGCTGCAGGGCGATGGCGGGCAGTTTACCTCCGGGTCGGACCTGCGGCAGTTTGGCGCGATGAACCTGGAGGAGGCGGAGAACGCCTTCACCTGCATGGAGGAGGCGCTGGCCCGGCTGGAGCGGCTGCCGTTCCCGGTGGTGGCGGCGCTGGATGGGTTTGCGCTGGGGGCCGGGCTCCAGCTTGCCCTGGCGTGCGATCTGCGGGTGGCGACTGAACGGGCGCAGTTGGGCATGCCGCTGGGGCGCTTCGGCATTCTGGCCTCGGTGGACTTCGCCCGGCGCATGGTGGATCTGGCCGGCCCGGCATGCGCCCGGGACCTGCTCTACACGGGGCGGGTGATCACGGCGGAGGTGGCCCGGCAGTACGGACTGGTCGATCGCCTGGTCCCAGTCGACAAGTTGAATGAGGCCGTGGCGGAGCTGGTCAGCCAGATGGAGGAGCAATCGCCCAGCAGCCTGCGGGCGGCGAAAGAGGCGGTGGCTGCCGCCTTACGGCACACCCCGCATCCTTCCCACTTCGTCCATGCCGTCGACTTCCCGGAAGGGGTCTCCGCCTTCCTGGAGCGCCGCCGACCGCACTTTTCCACCCGGTAGCTCAGCCGTATAAAGGCGGGCCTTGCACGGCCCGCCTTTTTGTGTTGCAGCACTGGCTATGCTATATTATTCATGTGAAAAGGGTTTCGATTTGCTCTGGTTATAATTTTCGGTACCACATTACACCAAAGCCAAACGAATGGGCTCGGCCACCGGCGCATAGATCAGAAGATCAGTGAATTGGAGGGCGATGAACCGATGCAGGTCACGGGAGAATTCGTCTTTGCGTGCACCCGGCAACAGCTCTGGGATTTTCTCAACGATGCATCTGCCTTGAAGCGCTGTACGCCCGGCTGTGAAGAGATGACGGCGGTCGGGCCGGATGAGTACTTCGTGAGCATGAGCCTCGGCATTGCGGCGATCAAAGGCACCTATCAGGGGAGGTTCACGATCAGCGACAAGCAGGAGCCCGACGCCATGACCATGCGCATTGAGACCACCGGCGCGGGAGGTTTTGCCAACGTGGGTGGCCGGCTGGAGCTCACGGATCAGGGTGACGGGGCGAACCTGGTATATAACTGGGGCGTCGAGGTCGGCGGTCCCCTGGCGATGGCAGGGCAGCGGATACTGGGCGGCTTGGCCAAATGGGTGGTCGACCAGTTTTTCGGCGCGGCCCGCAAAGAGCTGGAGGCCCGCAAGGCGGGGTAGATGGGAAGCAGGCTGGGATAAGGGGGGAAGGGTTACGTGAAGCCGCCACGTTTTGATTACTACAGTCCCACGTCGGTGGAGGAAGTGCTGGCCTTGCTGCAGCAGCACGGCGATGCGGCGAAGCTGCTGGCTGGCGGGCAGAGCCTGATGCCGCTCCTCAACATGCGGCTGGCCAAGCCAGAGGCGCTGATCGACCTGGGACGGGTGGAGGGGCTTTCGTACATACGCCGGGAGGACGGCGTGCTGGCGATCGGGGCGATGACGACCCAGGCGGCCGTGGAGCAGTCGGAGCTGGTGGCTCAGTACCAGCCGCTGCTGCGGGAAGCCGAGCATCATGTGGGCCACATCCAGATCCGCAACCGGGGGACCATCGGCGGCAGCCTGGCCCATGCCGATCCGTCGGCGGAACTGCCGGCCGTGATGGTGGCGCTGGACGCCACCATGCGGGTGGCCGGGCCCACCGGCATCCGGGAGATTGCGGCCGATGACTTCTTCCTCATGTACTTCACCACGGCGCTTACGCCGCAAGAGGTGCTTGTAGAGGTGCGGGTGCCGGTGCTGCCGGCCAATACCGGCTACGCCTTTGCGGAATTGGCCCGCCGCCACGGCGACTCCGCCCTGGCTGCGGTGGCCTGCACGCTCACGCTGGCCCCAGACGGTACCGTGGCCGATTGCCGTCTGGCGCTGGTGGGGGTGGATATGACCCCGCTGCGCGCCCGCGACGCCGAACGGATGCTGATCGGGCAGATTCCCGCTCCCGACTTGCTGGCGAAGGTGGCAGGGGCTGTCCGGGGCGCGGTGGAGCCGGAGGGCGATGTCCACGCGACGGCTCCATACCGGAAGGAGCTAGCCGGGACGCTGACCGAACGGGCGCTGGGCACGGCGCTGGCCAGGGCAACGGGGGCTCGCCCGGAAGGAGGCGCAGATTCGTGAGCAACTGCCGGAGCATCACGGTTACTGTCAACGGGCAGCCATACACCCGCACGGTGGAGCCCAGGCTGCTCCTTTCCGACTTCCTCCGCCACGAGCTTGGCCTGACCGGTACCCACGTGGGTTGCGAGCATGGTATCTGCGGCGCCTGCACCGTGCTGCTGAACGGAGCGGCCATTCGCTCCTGCCTCACCCTGGCGGTGCAGGTCGATGGCGCCGAGATCACCACGGTGGAAGGGCTGGCGCGGGGCGCCGAGGAGCTGCATCCGATCCAGGCGGCCTTTCAGGAGTCCCACGGCCTACAGTGTGGGTTCTGCACGCCTGGCATCCTCATGACCCTGGTGCCGTTCCTGAAGGCGAACCCCCATCCGACTGAACCCGAGATTCGGGAGGCCCTTTCGGGCCACCTCTGCCGCTGCACGGGCTACCAAAACATCGTCAAGGCCGTTGAACTGGTGGCGCCCCAACTGGCCGCAGCCGAAGGAGGCGAACGGTGATGGCGCAGAGCATAGGCAAGCCGGTTCGCCGCAACGAAGATCCCCGCCTGCTGCGGGGCAACGGCCTCTATGTGGATGACATACACCGGCCGGACATGCTGCATGCGGCCTTCGTGCGGTCGCCGTATGCCCACGCCCGGATTCGTTCCATCGACACCAGCAAGGCCAGGGCGCTGCCCGGCGTCGAGCTGGTGCTGGTGGCCGAAGACCTGGGCCCGCTAAACGGACCGCTGCCGATCCTGATCCCCCACGACGACCTGAAGTTTCCGCAGACCCAGGTCGCACTGGCGAAAGAGAAAGTGCGCCACGTTGGCGAAGCCGTGGCCTTTATTGTGGCCGCCGACCGCTACATTGCGGAGGATGCGGCCGAACTGGTTCAAGTGACGTATGAGGCGCTGCCCGTCGCCGCCTCTCTGGAAGCGGCGGCCTCACCGGGCGCCCCCAGAGTGCACGACGACATGGCGGATAACATTGGCGGCCACTACCACCGCGAGGTGGGCAACTATGAGGCCGCCAGGGCCAGGGCCGATTTCGTGCTGCGGGAGCGCTTCCACATCGACCGCGGCACCGCCGCCGCCATGGAGACTCGGGGCTGCGTCGCCATTCCCGAGGGCAACAGCCTGACCCTGTATGTCTCCACCCAGGCGCCGGTCGCCTTGCGCAACTGGCTGGCCCGCTGGTTTGCCATGCCGGAGATGTCGCTGCGCCTGATCGCACCGGATGTGGGCGGTGGCTTCGGCTCCAAGCTGATGATGTTCTACCCGGACGAAGTGCTGGTACCCTTTGCGGCCATGCGGCTGAAACGGCCCGTGAAGTGGATCGAGGACCGGCGGGAGAACTTCGTGGCCACCAATCAGGAGCGGGAGCAGATCCACGACGTGGAAGTGGCCGTCGCGGGCGACGGCACCCTGCTGGGCCTGAAGACTACCATGCTGCACGACAGCGGCGCCTACACGCCTTATGGCATTCAGGTGCCGATCATCACCGTCACCACGCTGCCCGGTCCCTACCGCCTGACCAACTACAGCGTGGACTTCAAGTCGGTCTACACCAACAAGCAGATCGTCACCCCGTACCGCGGCGCCGGGCGGGTGCACGGCGTCTTCGTGATGGAGCGCATGATGGACCGGATCGCCCAGAAGCTGGGCATGGACCCGCTGGCGGTCCGCAGACAGAACTTCATCCAGCCCGATCAGTTCCCCTGGGATACGGGCCTGATCTATCAGGACTGGGCGCCCTGCAAGTATGACAGCGGCAACTATCCCGGGCTGGCCCAGAAGCTGGAGCGGCTGCTGGATATCCCCCGGGTGCGCCGGGAGCAGGCCGAGGCCCGCAAACAGGGGCGCTTCATCGGCCTCGGCACCGGCTTCTACGTCGAGGGCTCCGGGCCGGGACCCTACGAAGGGGTACGGGTGCGGGTGGAGCCGTCGGGCAA
>JBLNEM010000055.1:0-3160 GCA_050262655.1 Mycobacterium leprae
AGCAACGTTGTCGCCTTACGGATCAGCTCTCGGCGGCTCAAGGTCACGAACATACAAATCGCCCCCCGAGGGACATGCTTATGTCCACGGGGGGCGAGAGATGCTATGGCACCTGTTTTCGCTCAAGCCTGGCCAGCCGGTGCTGGATCGCTTCCCAGTCCTCCCGGGCGCCCGGGCCGTAATGGGCGGCCAGGGAGAGCCGGCGCTCGGCCTGCTCCTTGGCCCGGGTGGCTGCGGTGTGGGCCAGGGCATAGTCCCGGGCGACGTGCTCGTAATACTTGGCCATCTCCACCAGGGCGTGGTAGCTGTGGCTACCCGGCTCGGCGGTCAGCTCTTCCCACAGGGCCAGCGCCTGACCGTACTGCCCGGCCCGTTTGTGGGCCAGCGCCAGTTCCCGCAAGAGCAGACTAGTATGGACCGATTCGGTGCCCCGCTCGGCCGCCGCCGTGTAGCAGTCGATCGCATCGGCCGGGCGGCCCCGCGCCTCCAGCAGGCGGCCCAGGGCGTAGAGGTCATCGCCCGGGACCAGTTCGCCATCCGGCGTGGGGGAGAGGGGATCGGTCACGATCCGCCCCAGCCAGGTTGCCAGGGAGACGAGGCTCAGAATATCGAGCCGGTTATGCTCGATCACGTCCACAAGCGCGGTCGCATCGCCGGAACGTAGATAGTCAAAATAAAGTTGGGGGATCAGGGCGCTCGGCACGTCGCCCGTACGGGTGACGCCCAGCACATACTCCTCCAGCCGGGTCAGGTTGCACTGACCCAGCCGGGCCTTGAAGACCCGCCTGCTGGGATGGAGCAGATCGAGGTGCGGCGTGCCGGCCAGCGGCACTCGGCGGCGGGCCATGCGGAAACGGGTCTCCATGAGCGGCCAGTCGAAGCTCTTGCCGTTGAAAGTGACCAGCAGGTCGCAGCCTGCGAAATCGGCGGTCAGCAGTTCCAGCATCGCTTCCTCTTCCGGGTAGTCCCGCAGGAAGTACTGCCGGAGCACGAACTCCTCGCCGGCAAAGAAGCCGAGGCCGACCAGGAAGGCGTAGGTTCCCGTGCCACCCGCCAGACCGGTGGTCTCGGTATCGAAGAAAACCGCCCGCCGGAGGTCGCTGGTGGCCGGTACCCGCCCCAGCAGTTCCCAGGCATCCCCCGGCACGTGGAAGAGATGCGCCAGGCTGAGCGGCCCGCGCTCGTGCGACAGGGGATACCGCTGCTCGAGGAAGAAGACCTCGCCGCAACCGGTATCGGTCACAAAGCCTTGCAGGCAGCCCCCGGCCAACGCCAGTCGGCGGTCACTGCCCGTTGGTGCCGATGGGGCCGATGCGGGCTGCGAAACGGGGGGCGGGGAAGCCGGCCGGCTCTCCTGAGCGGCCCGTTCGGTGGCCACCACCTTCAGCAGGCGGAGCCGTTCGCGCAGGTCCATGGCTGCACTCCTCCTTTCATGGGGGGATAGAGAGCGAGGGGGCACCGCAGGGGTGCCCCGTAGGGATCGTTACTGGATCCTGGCGGCAATCTCGTCGACCTCGGGGAAGCGGCCGGTCTCCTTCTTGGAGAAGATCGACTTGCCCTCGTAAGCGACCTCGAAGACACCACCGGAGGACGGGATCAGTTCCACGGCGAGGCTCGGGTCACGCTTCTGCATCTCTTCCGCCAAACTGGCGGCCTTGGGCTGGTAGCCTCACTGTGTGCAGTGTTCGATCGTGAGCTTTGGCATGTGGGACGGCCTCCTGTTGCGACTAGTGTTGCGGTCCTTGATGAAGAGCCTTCTCTAGGATGCGCAGAACTCCCTGCTTCGCCCCGACGATATTGCCCAGTTCGGCGCCCGGCCCCACGCAGGATGGGCAGCCCGATTCGCACGGGCAGGCGGTCAGCCGGTCGTAGGCCGCACCCAGCAGCATCGGGTTCAGGTCAAAGCATTTTTCCCCTAAACCAATGCCCGCCGGATAGGCGTCATATAGGTAGATCGTCGGCTGCTCGTTGAAGGGCGAACGCACCTGCACCACCTCGTGGAGGTCGGCGGGGTCGCACATCAGGTACATGGGCGCCAGCCCCTTCAGCAGATGCCCCAGCCCCACCAGCGCCGACTGGAGTTCGTCCTGCGTGAAGCCTTCGGCCATCTCGTCCGGCAGGGAGAGCCAGTAGGCGGCGGTGTGCATCTCGTACTCCGGCAGGTGGATCTCGCCCCAGCCCATGTTCTCGTGGGTGTGCAGCTTGATCTTCTTGAAGATCGTCGCCTTGGCGGCGGTCATCACCTCGCCGAAGCGGACCATCAAGCCCATCTCCTGCTTCTCCTTGATCACATCCAGTGGCTTGATCGTGACGGCCAGGTTGGCGTCGGTGTAGTACTCGACCTCCACCCGGTGGACGTAGGCCTTCTTCTCGCCCCAGTCCAGCTTATCCACATGAAACTGCTGCCCCTGGTGCAGGTAAATGGCGTTGGTGTGGAGCATGGTCATGGCGCCCAACTGGTCGATCTCGCCCAGCACCTGAGCGTTGCCGGTCTGGGACTGGTCGATGATCACCACGTTCTCGGCATCGGCGCTTCTGAGGCTGATGTTCTCGGCGGGGAAGTTCTCCGCCGACCAGTGCCATTTGGCGCCCGCGTGGCGGAGGATCTTCGCCTCTTCCAGGTAGGAGAGGATCTCGGCGGTGGTCTCGACGCCGAACTGCTCGCCATCGACGAAGGGCAGTTCAAAGGCCGCACACTTCAGGTGGCTGACCAGGATCAACAGGTTGTCGGGGTTGATCAGCCCCAATTCCGGCGCCTTGTGCATGAAGTACTCGGGGTGGGCGATCACGTACTGATCCAGCGGCGAGGCGGAGGCGACCATCACCGTGAGGGAGGAAGAGCCACGCCGGCCCGCACGCCCTGCCTGCTGCCAGGCGGAGGCGACGGTGCCGGGGTAGCCGGACATGACGCAGGCCTCCAACTGGCCGATGTCGATGCCCAGTTCGAGGGCGTTGGTGGAGACCACGCCCATGATTTCGCCGGAGCGCAGCCCCTGTTCGATGGCCCGGCGCTCGTTGGGCCGGTAGCCGCCCCGATAACCCATGATCTTCGAGCCCTTGCCCGGGCCCACCGCTTCACGGAGGTAGGTGGTGAGGATCTCCACGTTCTGGCGGCTGCGGGCGAAGACGATGGTCTGGATGCCGTTCTTCAGCAGTTCAG
>JBLNEM010000056.1:0-13842 GCA_050262655.1 Mycobacterium leprae
GACCATAACCCAAACCGGCACGCGACCGGGCGTCTGTCCCGGTCGCTTTTTGTCTGTCGTTCATAGACTGGCAGCAACCCGCGCAGAAGGGGTGGCTGCCTGATGCTGGTCGTGTGGCTCCTGGCTCTGTACGGCCTGGTCTGCCTGGTGTGGGAGATCAGCCGGTTCCTTCGCCTGCGGGCGGCGCCGGTGCTCAGCTTGTTATTGCTGGTGCACAACCAGGAGCAGCAGGTGGAAGGCTTCCTGCGCTCGCTCCTGGGGCTGCTGCGCAACTCGTCGGGATTGAGCCGGGACTGCCGCCTGCTGGTGGTTGACCTGGCCTCGACGGACCAGACCGGGAGCATTCTGGCGCGGCTGGCGCAGGCCGACCCCGCCATCCGTTTCCTGCGGCTGGCGCCGGAGGAGATGGCGGAGGCCTACCAGCTGGCTCACCAGGACGCGCCGGACGTGGCGCTTTCGGTGGCGTTGACGGGGCGCACGGAGGCCAGGGAGGTGCTGAAACTCCTGGCGGCGATCTGCCGCTGAGGGGCAGCAGGTAATATTTACCTGAAGCTTGAACTACTCCCCAAAGGGGGAGTGGGCCGTGCTGCGGCAGTTCTGGTTCGGCCTTCTGGACCTACTGTGGCCACCCAGGGTTCGGTGTTTGCTGTGCAACGGCCCGCTGGCCGGGGGAGTTTACCCCGTATGTGCCGGGTGCTGGTCGACGATGGGCTTTCCCGCCGACCGCCGGTACTGTGCCAACTGTGCCCGGCCCATGGCGGAGGAAGAGCGGCTGTGTGCCGAGTGCATGGCGGAGCCTGCTTTCGGCCATGTGACCGCACTGGGGCTGCACGAGGGCGCCTTGCGCGAGGCGATCCACCACCTGAAGTTTGGCGGGCGGCCGGAGCTTGGGCCGCTGTTGGGCGAGCGGCTGGCTGGAGCGGTTGGGGACAGGCCTCACTTCATTGTGCCGGTGCCGCTGCATAAGGCCCGGCTGCGGGAACGAGGATACAATCAGGCCAGCCTGATCGCCCGGGGGCTTTCCGCAGGGCTGGGCGTCCCCGTGCTGGAAAACGGCCTGATTCGTTGGCGGGGCACCGGACATCAGGCCAAATTGGACCGAGCGGCGCGACTGCAGAACCTGCAGGGCGCATTCGCGATTGGGCCGCAGGCGCCGCTGTGGCATGGGAAAAGCGTCCTCCTGGTGGATGACGTGCTGACCACCGGAGCTACGGCTTCGGCGGCGGCTGCCGCGATCCGCGCCTCTGGTGCGGGGGCGGTGAACCTGGCGGTGCTGGCGGTATCTGCCACGCCGGTGAAGATTCACACAGCTGCAACGTAGGCAGGCAGGCAGAACGGCGGTCTGCGACGAAATATTTATGTGCAATTGTTTAGTGGAAGGGATGTCTGTATGGAAGAGAAAACGACCACCGTTACGGAGTCACAGGTCGAAACCAAGGCGTTCGAGTTCCCTTCTGGCATCTTTGGCTTCCCGATGGTGAAACGCTATGTCATTGCAGAGGTGCCCGGTGGCGGCGACATCTTCAAGCAGATGATCGCCCTGGACCAACCGGATCTGGGGTTCACGCTGGTCTCCCCGTTCGCCTTCTTCCCGGACTATGCGCCAGACATTCCGGATGAAGAACTGGCCGAACTGGAACCGGCCGACGGCTCGCAGGTGATTCTCATGGCCATTGCCACGGTGCCGGAGAACATCAAAGAGGCAACGGCCAACCTGAGGGCGCCGGTTCTGTTCAATCCCTTTACCCGGAAAGGTCGCCAGGTCATTCTGGCGGATGACCGTTATCCAACGCGTGCGCGCCTGGTGAAGGCGTAGCGTTCGGGAGGAGGACCCAACCATGCTTGTCCTGACACGGCGCCTGAACGAAGGCATTTTGATTGGCGACAACATTGAGATCAAGATCGTCCAGGTCCGGGGCTCTGGCGATCAGGCGGTGGTTCGGATTGGAATCTCCGCGCCCAAGCAGGTAACCGTGCTGCGGCGCGAGGTTTACGACGAAGTGGTCGCGGCCAATCAGCAGGCGGCCAAGGCGGTCCCAACGATTCCCCGCGAGCTGCTGCAGGCAATGGTGCCTGGGGACAAGGGGCAGAAGCCTGTCGAATAATCGCCAGTCTGTTCGCGCGTTATCCCCACCAAGAAACCCTTCGCCAAAGCGTTACCCACAGGGTTATCCACATTATCCACAGGGTCATGTACACAGGCTGTGGTTAATTACGGAGAGCGAGGCAACGCCGCAAATGAAGGGAATTTTCCTTCCGACCGTGAATATATAACACGAGAGGGCAAGGGGGAAGCCCTCGAAAGGGAAGGAGTTGGAGATATGCAGCTAGCAGTACGCGGCAAGAACATTGAGATTACCAACGCCCTTCGTGAGTATCTGGAGCGGAAAGTGGGCCGGATTGAGAAGTTCATTGACCAGCCGATCAGTGCCCAGGTAAACATGTACGTGGAACGGGGCCGGCACATCGTCGAAGTGACCGCTGCGCTCAACGGGTTGCTGCTTCGGGGTGAAGAAGCGACAAACGACATGTATGCCTCCATCGACCTGGTATCCGATAAGCTCGAGGCACAGGTGAAGAAGTACAAAGCCCGCTTTGAGAGGCGGGGGAAGGAGAATGGCACCGCAGAGCCTGTCGAGTCTGCCGAAGGGGACGGCAGGCTGGTAAAGACGAAGCACTTCCCGGTGAAGCCGCTTAATCTGGAGGAAGCCATTGTACAGATGAACCTGCTGTCTCACGACTTCTTCGTTTTCGCCAACGCCGATACGGAACGCATAAACGTACTGTACAGGCGCAAGGATGGCGACTACGGCCTGCTCGAACCAGAGCAATAGCAAATCGTATTGTGGGGCGTCCATGGCGTTAGCCGTGGGCGCCCTTTCAGTACCGTCACAAAGGGGTTTTGGCGTCCGAAATGGAATACTAGGGCCGTTTGGATCAGGTAGGGCGGGGAGGATACATAGTGCGCAAGGCTGCCGTCATCTTTGAAGGGGGCGCATCGCCCCAGAATGAACTGGACGCACAAATTGCCGGGCTTCGCCATGCCATGACGTTGGATACGGTGGAAAAATACCTGCAAGCCGGTTTGGATCAGGTGGTGCTGGCCACGAACTTCCCCCGTCTGGCGGCCGAAGCCGGGCAGTTGGGCGCTCGCATCTGGGACACGCAGTCGGCATCCGCCTTTCACTTTGGCCGGGAGCTGCAGCGGGTCGTGGCGGCGGTGGCGGCTGACGGCGTGCTGTATTGCAGCGGCGCCGCGTTGCCCCTGATTACGCCGGAGGAGATTCAGTGGGTGCTGAACGCCCTGGAGGGTGGGGCGCCGCGGGTTGTGGTGAACAACCTGCAGTCGGTCGACCTGGCGGCCTGGAACCCGGCCCACTTCATTCAGCGCATCGTGCCGCCGGACAGCGATAACTTCCTGGGCTGGCTGTTGCGCGAACAGGGCATGGAGCGGGTGCTGATCCCGAATTCGGCGGGCATTCACTTCGATCTGGATACGCCGACGGACTATCAGATTCTCGCTCGGTCAGGCCTGGGTGGGCCGCGGACTCGGGCGGCGTTGCAGTCGCTGGACTGGCCGATGGATCGGTTGGACAGGGCGGCCGATGTGCTGTCGGGGGAACTGCCGGAGGTGGCGCTGATCGGCCGGGTGGGGACGCCGATTATCGATCAGATCAACAAGTACCTGCGGGTGCGCCTGCGGGTCTTCTCCGAGGAGCGGGGCATGAAGGCGTTGGGCCGGCAGGCGGAAGGGAAAGTCGTTTCGGTCATGGCCGACTTCCTGGAAGAGATGGGGCCCGAGCGGTTCTTCCGCCATCTGGAGGGCATTGCCGCCGCCGTCTTCTTTGACACGCGGGTGCTGTTTGCCAACCGGGGCCGGACCGTGAGCGATTGGGACCGCTTCCATTCCGACCTGGGGCAGGTAGACCAGATCGTGGACCCGTTCGTCCGCGCGTTCACAGAGGCGGCCCTCGCCTGCCGGATTCCGGTGGTGTTGGGCGGGCACTCGGTGGTATCTGGCGGACTCTGGGTACTGGCCGACCAGGCGATCGCGCAACGGGGCGGCCCGCGCATCAGCCAGGCGAAAGGGTTTGCCCCTGCCTGAATTCCTGGGACGATTGCCCTGAGCGGGTTGCGTTGCCCACTACGATAGATCGTGATAAAATTACACGGATACGGTTCTGAGTGCGAACCTGAACGATGCCAGAAAGCATCCATCATACAGAGCGTAAAGTAACGTAACGACCGGTTGCCTACAACCCCGGCTCTGTCCGGAGCTTAACGAAGAGGGTGTTACCGCGTGGCGCTTAAAATTCTTGAAAGCTTGCTGGGGAACTACAGCGAAAAAGTGGTGAACCGTCACCGCAAGACGGTGGCGCTGATTAACAGCCTGGAACCGGAGACTAAGAAGCTCTCCGATGCGGAACTGGCCCACAAGACTGTGGAGTTCCGGCAGCGCCTGGCCAATGGCGAGACGCTGGAACAGCTTCTTCCTGAGGCGTTTGCGGTGGTCCGGGAGGCTGCGCTCCGCACTACCGGCCGCCGTCACTTTGACGTGCAGCTAATCGGCGGCATGGTGCTGCATGAAGGCAACGTGGCCGAAATGAAGACCGGTGAAGGCAAGACCATGGTCGCCGCCCTCCCGCTCTATCTGAACGCCCTGACCGGCCGGGGCTGCCATCTGGTCACCGTGAACGACTACCTGGCACGGGTTGGCCGGGAGGATATCGGCCGCATCTACAAGTTCCTGGGCATGACCACAGGCCTGATCGTGCACGGGCTGGACTCGAACCAGCGGCGCGAGGCCTATGCCTGCGACATTACCTATGGCACCAACAACGAGTTCGGTTTCGACTACCTGCGCGACAACATGGCGCTCCATCCGCATGAGATGGTGCACCGTGAGTTCTTCTACGCCATCGTCGACGAAGCCGACTCGATTTTGATCGACGAGGCCCGTACCCCGCTGATCATCTCCGGTCCTTCCGGCAAGCCGACGGAGCTGTACTACACCTTCGCCAAGATTGCCGAGCGGCTGACGCGGGAAGAGGACTATGTGGTGGAGGAGAAGGAACGCCGCATTGGTCCGACGGAAGAGGGCATCGCCAAGGTCGAGAAGTGGCTCAACATTGAGCACATGTACGAGGGTGAGAACCAGCAGCTGGTTCACTACCTGAACAACGCCATCAAGGCGAAGGAACTCTTCCACCTCGACAAGGACTACGTCATCAAGGATGACGAGGTCATCATCGTCGACGAGTTTACGGGCCGCCTCATGTTCGGCCGGCGCTGGTCCGACGGTCTGCACCAGGCGGTGGAGGCCAAGGAAGGCGTCAAGATCGAAGAGGAGACCCAGACCCTGGCGACGGTTACCTTCCAGAACTACTTCCGGATGTACAAGAAGTTGGCCGGCATGACCGGTACCGCCATGACGGAAGAAGAAGAGTTCCGGAAGATCTACAACCTGGACGTCATCGCAATTCCCACCAACCGGCCGATGGTCCGCAAGGACCATGCGGACGTGGTGTACAAGACGATCAAGGCCAAGTTCAACGCCGTGGCCGACGACATCGTCGAGCGGCATAAGCAGGGCCAGCCGATTCTGGTGGGTACCGTCTCCGTGGAGAAGTCGGAGTACCTCTCCGGCATTCTGCGCCGCCGGGGCATCGAGCACGAAGTGCTGAACGCCAAGTACCATGAGCGTGAAGCGGAGATCGTGGCGCAGGCCGGTCGGTTCGGCGCCGTGACTATCGCCACCAACATGGCCGGCCGTGGTACCGACATTCTGCTGGGCGGCAACCCGGACTTCACCGCCCGCCAGCGGATGCGGGCCGAGGGCATCTCCCACGAGTTGATCATTGCGGCGACCGAGATCAGCCCGACCTCCGAGCCGGAAGTTTTGGCGGCGCACGAGACCTATGTGCGGTACCTGAAGGAAGCGGAAGAGCAGTGCAAGGTCGAAGGCGAGAAGGTCAAGGCGGTTGGCGGCCTGGCGGTGCTGGGCACCGAGCGGCATGAGGCCCGCCGTATCGACAACCAGCTGCGTGGCCGTTCCGGCCGTCAGGGCGACCCGGGCGAATCTCGCTTCTATGTGGCCCTGGAAGATGATCTGATGCGGCTGTTCGGCGGCGAGATGGTCTCGAACCTGATGGGCCGCCTGGGCATCGAAGAGGATGTGCCCATCGACAGCCCCATGGTCTCCCGGGCGATCGAGAATGCGCAGAAGAAGGTTGAGGCCCGGAACTTCGATATCCGCAAGCACGTCCTCCAGTACGACGACGTGATGAACACGCAGCGTGAGCTGATCTACAAGCAGCGGCGGCGGGTGCTTGAGGGCGAAGATACGCGGGATATCGTTTTCCTGGCGATCGAGACGCTGGCGGAGAACATGGTGAACGAGGCCGTGCCGGAAGGCGTTTACTTCGAGGAGTGGGACCCGCAGATCCTGATCGATATGGCGGAGGACCATGGCTACCCGAAGGGCTGCCTCACGGGTGAGCGGCTGAAGGAATCGGTGGAAGGCATCCGTAAGGAGGCCGAGGGCAAGAAGGCGCTGGCCGCGGTGATCGCCGAGGTCGGCAAGGAAGCCTACGAGGCCAAGGAGAAGCGGCTGGGCGAGGAGCAGATCCGTCAGTTGGAGCGCTTCATCCTGCTGCGCACCGTGGACGAGAAGTGGATGGATCACCTGGACGCCATGGACGACCTGCGCGAGGGCGTGGGCCTGCGGGCGTATGGTCAGAAGGATCCGGTCATCGAGTATAAGATGGAAGCCATGGGGATGTTCAATCACATGATCGCTTCCATTCAGGGCGAGACCGTGCAGCGCATGTTCATCTTCGAGATCCCGAAGGAAGAGCCGCAGCGTCCCCGGGTTACGATCGAATCCGGCGGCGGCGACGGCGCAGCGCATGAGCCGGTGCGGACCGCCGGCAAGAAGGTCGGGCGCAACGACCCGTGCCCGTGCGGTTCGGGCAAGAAGTTCAAGTTCTGCCACGGTAAGGGGCAGTAGACCGACGGTATGAATACGGGGGAGGACCAGTTTTGTACTGGCCTCCCCCTTTTGTTTTGCTCTGGATTCGTGGCAGAAGGTGCTTTTCTGCCACGGATTTTGCGGATTCACCCAAAAAACGGGGGTAACTCGGGTATGGGTCACCATGCGCGGGTCCAAGGGGCATTGCCGCGGATTACGCGGATTACGCGGATTTGGAGACAGAAGAGACCATGGGGTTGCGGCCGTTGTGTACTTTTCATCTGCGATTCTTCTGCGAAGGACTATGGTGGTTTCTGGGTAACTCGGGTATGGGTCACCATGCGCGGGTCCAAGGGGCATTGCCGCGGGTTTCATGGATACAAACCGAACAAAACCGACCTCATCCTCGTAATAGGAACCGAGCAAGGGGGGCGGTGAAGAGTCTTTGGGTGAGCAGAATCTTCGGCATGTGGGTATCACCGGAAGTATCCTCGGTGCTGCTTTTGCAGTGCACAATGGCTTGGGCCCGGGCTTTTTGGAATCCATTTATGAAGAGGCTTTGGCACACGAACTCAGGTTACGGGGAATGCAGGTCCAGCGGCAGGTGGGGGTGCCCGTCTACTACAAAGGCGTTCTCGTTGGGAAACACGTCCTCGATCTTCTAGTGGACGATCAGGTTATTGTGGAGCTCAAGGCGGTCAAAGAACTGGCGGATATCCACTCGGCGATTGTATTATCCTACTTGGCGGCAACAGGCCTGGCGGTGGCTCTGCTCCTCAACTTTGGAAGGCCCAGTCTACAGCACAAACGCCTTGTGCGATCAGCATGAGGGGTGAAACAACGAAGGACCGTGGCGTACGCCACAGCCCTTTTCATGTGATTTCATAGCTCGATTTTGGCCTTCTTGGCCTCTTCCCGGCGAATCGTGGTTTCGATGACCTGCTCCCAGACACCGCTCAGCAGTTCGTCCATGACGTTGATGCCCTCGGCGGTGATGCCGCCGGGGGTGGAGACTTTGGCGATGATATCGTCGAAGGTGAGGCCGGTCTCTTCCACCAGACGGCAGGTGGCGATGGCGGTGCGGCGGACCATGATCTCGATGGCCTCGGCCGGGAGGTCTTCCTGATAGCGGCGGGCGGCCTGGGCGAGGGCGCGGAAAACGTAGCTGAGGAAGGCCGGACCGCAGGATGTCAGGTCGGAGGCTACCCGTGCCTGGGCTTCGGTGATCACCAGCGGGTGGCTGACGGCGCCCAGCAGGTGCAGCAGGAAGGAACTGTCGGCGCCCGTGCAGCGACTGCCGGGCATGATGAGGGAGACGCCGTCGCCGATGGCATTCACCACCGAGGGGATCACTTTGGCTACCCGGGCAGGAACCGCGTCTTCCAGGGTCGCGATATCGATGGCATTGGTGATGGTCACTAGTAGATGATCCGGGGTTATGTAAGAGCCGATCTCCGCCAGTACGGTTTTCAGATCGCCGGGCTTCACGCAGAGGAAGACCACGTCGCAGCGCCTGACCAGATCGCTGTTGCGGGGTAGGGCCTTGACGGCCGGCAGCGCCAGGGCCAAGCGCCGGAGCTTCTCCTGGTTCCGACTGCTGGCGAACAGTTCTCCTGGGGCAAGGACCTTGGATCGAGCCAGGACGGTGACCAGCATCTGGCCCATGCTGCCCATCCCAATAAAGCCAACGTTCACCAGCGCTTCCCTCCCAACATGAATAGACGCTCCACCTTATTCGGGGGCAGGCCACTCGGTTACCGGAGTGGCGTTGCTGGTCCGTTATGCGAATGCTACAATGAGGCGTACTCACTTTGAGGAGGCGTGCCCATGTTTGAGGACCTGATCCGCCGGGCCAAGTCGATGGAAATCAAGATCGACGAGTTCAGGAGGTCTCTTTGACTTTGAAGGTCGGCAGGAGCAGATTCGGGAGATCGAGCACAAAATTGCCGCGCCCGATTTCTGGAATGACCAGGTAACAGCGCAGCGGACCATGAAGCAGGTTGCCGCGATCAAGGCGCCGATGGACGAACTGAACGGGCTCGGACGGCGGGTAGAGGATCTGCTGGTCCTGATCGAAATGGCGGATGAGTCCGGTGACGCTGACCTTGCCACTGAGGCAGCCCGAGAGGTCGTCGACCTCGAACGGGAAGTGCACCAGTTTGAACTACAGGTCCTGCTAAGCGGTAAATATGACAGCTTCAATGGCATTCTCACCATCCACGCCGGAGCGGGCGGGACAGAGGCGCAGGATTGGGCGGAGATGCTGGAACGCATGTACTTGCGCTGGGCGGAGAAGCACAAGTACAAGGTGGAGCAGTTGGATTATCTGGCCGGGGACGAGGCCGGTATTAAGAGCGTGACCCTGGCCATTCGTGGACCCTATGCCTATGGGTTCCTGCGGTCGGAAATGGGCGTGCACCGCCTGGTCCGCATCTCGCCCTTCGACGCATCCGGGCGGCGGCATACTTCGTTCGCGGCCGTTGAAGTGATGCCGGAGGTCGACGAGGACGTGGATGATATTGTGATCCGGCCCGAAGACTTGCGGGTCGATACTTACCGTTCCAGCGGCGCCGGCGGTCAGCATATTAACAAGACCGACTCGGCTGTACGGCTGACGCACCTGCCGACCGGCATTGTGGTGGCCTGCCAGCAGGAGCGCTCGCAGATTCAGAACCGGGCGGTGGCCATGACCATGCTGCGCTCGAAGTTGGTCGAACTGCGGATTGAGGAGCAGAACAAGGAGATGGCTCAGGTCCGCGGGCCGCAGATGGAGATCGCCTGGGGCAGCCAGATTCGCAGCTACGTCTTCCAGCCGTACCAGATGGTGAAGGATCACCGGAGCCGGGTGGAGATGGGCAACGTGCAGGCGGTGATGGACGGGGATTTGGACTCGTTCATTTACGGCTACCTGGAGAAGAAGGCGGCGGGCGAACTCTCCAACGAAGTGGTTGAGGAATAGGACGAACGGGTCAAAGAGCACGAAAAAGCGGCGCACGTGAATGTGCGCCGCTTTTTTTGGCAGAGCGCGACCGACAGGGTTCGCGCTCTTTGGGGCGAATCATTTCAGCGTAAGACCATTCGTTAGGGGGACTATTCTTGCAGCGGAAGCAGATGGCGGCCGCCTTCGCCGTAGGGGTTGTGCTTTTGGGTGCGGGATTCTTCACCGGCAAGGCTGTTGGCGGCGCGACCGACCCCGGATCCGACGCCGATCCCCTTGTCAGCAAGGGCTATGTCGATCAGGTAGTGGCTAAACTGGTAGATAAGGGCTACGTGGACCAACTGGTCTCCACGTTGGCGCAGAAGGGATACGTGGATCAGGCGGTCGCCCCGAAGGCGGACAAGACCTATGTGGATGGCCGGACCACCTTCCAGGTGGTGAACCTGACCAAGGGTCAATCGCTGATCGGCGAGGCGGGCACTGAAATGGCCCTGCGCGCCGGTTCGGTGACCGCAATCGTGTCGCCCAAGGGCGGCATCCTGGACAGCACCACCGGTGCGGATCTGCCGCAGGGTGAGTGGATTGCCAAGAACCACATGCTGGTGATCCCCGTCTCTGACGGACGGGGCGTGCTGGCCAAAATGGATGCGATCCTCATTGTAAAAGGTGCCTACACCATTAAATAACGACGTTCATGGCTCAGGGTGCCATTCTTGTCGGTCTGATCCGGAACGTGTAAAATGGCTAGGATAGCGGAGCATACTGTTCGGCCGAGCGGCCTGAAGGCCGCATCTGGGGGGAACGAAACACCCATGCAAAAAGCTTTGCCACCGATCCTGCTGGCGGCCATGGCCCTGGACCTGGGCGGCGCCGAGACTCATGTGATCAGCCTGGCCCGTGAGCTGAAGCGCCGCGGGCGGGAGGTGGTGGTGGCATCGGCGGGGGGCCGCCTGGTGCCGATCTTGGCGGAGGCGGGCATTCCGCACTGTCATGTACCCATGGACAGCCGCAATCCGGTAGAGATGTTCCAGGCCTATTTCGGGCTGCGACGGGTGATCCGTCAGCACGGGATTGGCCTGGTTCACGCGCACGCGCGCATTCCGGCCTGGATCGCTTCGTTCGTAACCAAGCGGGGGCCGATTCCGTTTGTTACGACGTATCACGGTACTTATAACGCCGGCTTCCCGTGGCGCCTGCTGACCACCTTTGGCCAGCGGACGATTGCGGTGAGCGATGATGTCCAGCGGCATCTGGTGGAGCGGCTGAATGCTCCGGCTGGACAGATTCGCGTGATCCCCAACGGGTTTGATACGAATGCGTTCCGGCCGGGGCTGGATGTGTCGGCACTGCTGACTGAGTTCGGCGTGGACCGGAATGGGCCGCACATTGTGCATGCGAGCCGGATGGACGGGCCCTATGCCGAAGCGGCCGTAGCTTTGTTGGCGGCAGCACCGGAGATTCTGCGGGGTCAGCCGAACGCCCGGCTTTGGTTGTTGGGTGACGGCGACCGCGGGGAGGAGATCCGGCGGCTGACCGACGAGGCAAACCGGCGCATTGGGCGTACGGCGGTAGTCGCCACGGGGGTCCGGTTGGACATGCCTGTCTTCTTCAACCTGGCCGACTGTGTGGTGGCGGTGGCCCGAACGGCCACCGAGGCGATGGCCTGCGGCCGCCCGGTTGTTGTCGCGGGCGAAGGCGGGTACCGCGGCGTGTTGACCCCAGAGCGTCTGGAGGAGTATGCCGGCGCCAACTTTACCGCTCGACAGGGCGGCAGGCCGTTGGACTCGGCCGAAATGGCCAAGGACGTGCTTGCCCTGTTGGGACCGGCGGTTGCGGCTGAACGGCAGCGGATGGGCGAAGCGGGGCGGTCCTATGTGGTGGAGCATTTCTCGATCGAAGCGATCGTGGATCGGATTCTAGATGTTTACGCGGAGGTGCTTTAGGTGTCGGTAGTCGACGAAAAGGGCCGTCTTTTCGGCAAGGTGAATCTGCTGGATCTGGTGGTAGTGGTGGCCGTGGTAGCCGTTGGCGCACGGTTTGGTTATAGCCACTTCATGGCGAAGAGTGCAGGGCCGGCCGGGACCGATCAGAAGGTGGAGCTTACGTTCAAGGTCTCGCCGGTTACCCAGCCGACCGTTGATGCCATTCAGAAGGGCGACAAGGTGTACGACAGCAAATCCAACGCCTTCCTGGGCACGGTGGTGGAGACGAAAGCGCAGCCGGCTACCGTGGTGAAGCAGGGGCCGGACGGCCGCCTGTGGGAGACCCAGTCCACCACGGCCTTCGACTATTACGTCACCATTTCGAGCATGGCGCATGTCTCGGAAAACGGCGTTCTCGTGGGCGGCGACGACATCAAGATCGGTCGGGATAACAGCCTGCGGACTCGGCTGTGGGCCGGTTCTGGCACGACGGCCGGCATTAACCAGAGCCCCACCCGTTAGGAGGGGCATGGCATGATGCAGATCAATGGCGGCGGCCTCTGGGAGACGAGTCTCCTGGGGCGTCTGCTGATGTTTGTGCTGGTGCTCTGGGATGAAAGCTGGATCGGCCGTGCCGTCGCGGCACTGGGGCGGTTTTCCGCCAGGGTGTTCAACGGCAGCCTCTTCGGGCGCCTTCTGTACTCCGATTGGCCTTCGTCCTTGATGGCCCGGGAGAGCGTGGTCGGTCGTCTGGTGGCGTGGCTGGGTCGGGTTGTGACGGCTTTCGGCCGCTGGTCGGCCGGGTTTTTCCGCGGGACCTGGGAGAGCAGCCTGCTGGGCCGTCTGGCCCGGGGCATCTTCCGCGCCCTGCTGCCGGCCTTCGGGAGCAGCCTGCTGGTGAGCGCCTTCACTGGCTATGCGGCCGATGTGGTGCCGGCAGCCGGGGAACGGGGAGAGCAGCGGACTTCGCCGGTGCTCTATGTGCTGGGCCTGGTGCTGGGCCTTGTGCCGGTGCTGCCTAGCTCCGGTGGCGGGATTTTTTCGCCCACGCTGCTGACTGTTGCTGGCATCTGGCTGGTGGCGGTGTTGTGGGTGGTTGTCAAGTTCATGCAGGATGACTACGAATGGCGTGGCTCATCGGCGATGCTGCCTCTGCTGCTCTTGCTGGTGGTGGCGGCTGTATCGACTGTCCAGAGCGCCAGCCGGCGGGATAGTCTGCTGCAGTTCATCATTTGGGTCAGCGCCGTGCTGCTCTTCTGGGTGACGGTGAACCTGGTGCGCACCACTCGGGACGCCGCCGTGCTGTTGGGCCCCGTCTTCGTCGGCGGTGCGCTGATGGGTCTGTGGGCCGGGTACCAGTATTTTATCAGCCATCCGGTCGTGCTGGAGGCTTGGTCGGACCCGACCACCTTTGGCACGCTGGTGCGGGCTTTTGCCGGGATGGGCAATCCCAACTACCTGGGCGAGTATATGACGCTCTTCCTGCCCCTGGGCGTTGCCCTGTGGTTCCAGGTACGCCCGAAGCGGCGGCTGGAGCTGGGCGCACTGCTGGCGCTGATGGCTTTCGCCCTGCTGGTGACTTGGTCCCGGGGCGCCTGGCTGGCCCTGATTATTGCGCTGGCGATCTTTGTGTTCATGCGGGCGCGCCGCTGGTCGATCTTCATGGTGCTGGGCGGTCTGGCCGGGCTGGTGGTGGCGCCTTCATCGGTGCTCGCCCGCCTGACTTCGGCGTTTAGCACGCAGGACTCGTCCAACGCCTTCCGGGTCAACATCTGGATCGGCGTGGAGCACATGCTGCAGAAGTGGTGGTTTATCGGGGCGGGCCTTGGGGCGCCGGCCTTCGAGAAGGTTTATAGCGAATACATGCTGGCAGCGGCCCGGGCCGCTCACACGCACAACCTGTACCGAGAGTTGTTTGCGGAGATGGGGATTCTAGGGCTGATTTGCGTGCGGTGGAGCGGGGTGGCCCTGTTTCGGCGGCCGGGCGTGCGGGGGTTGAAAGCCCCCCGTTC
>JBLNEM010000057.1:0-10653 GCA_050262655.1 Mycobacterium leprae
GTCGGGCCTGGGCTGCCACGGGCGCCTGATACGCCCAGCCCCCGGAGCCCGTCTCGTCGGGGCGCCCCAACGGCAGCCCAGACCCGCCGGCTGCGGGGACGCGTCGTTTCGCTCTCGGGCACGGTCCGCCAGCGGGCCGTTTACGCTCCGCTTCGCTTGCGGGAGGGGACACAACACCCCGGACGGGCGCTTCGTTTCGCTCTCGGGCACGATTCGCCAGCGGGCCGTTTACGCTCCGCTTCGCTTGCGGGAGGGGACACACACCCCGGACGGGCGATTGGTCTCCTCGGGCGTCCGAACGGCGTCACAGACCCGCCGGCTTCGGGGACGCTCAGCTTCGTTTCGCTGACCGTTCGCGATGAAAAAGAAAAATCCTGCCAGACGCGGTGGATTGTCCGCCGAATCTTGACAGGGGTTTCCTCTCATGGTAACATGATAAATTGCCATTATAGCGTAGTGACTCTAGCTAAACGGCTCGATCTCGGGGCTTTTTTCTCCTCGTACGAGGTTGCTCTTGGCGGGGAAAAAAGGCGTATAGAACGCCGGGATTCGGATATCAATAGAAGATGTGCCTCTGTGGAAACACCGACCAGCCGCACTTTATACGGTGCGTCAGCAGAATGCTCCCTGGAGCCGACCAATCTCGGTTCTTTCTCTGCAACAACAAAGAGTCGGTCGGTGTTGCCTTTTTGTTTTTCTTTTTGCGGGTCCAATTCTCCTGCTGGGCGGGGTTCCCCCGGTCACTGGGAGATTTTCATAATTAACATTGAGCGCTCTCGCGGTGGGCACTTCCAAACGGAGAGCTTCTCGATGGCCACCAGGCAAAGGTGAGGAGGCCAAGACCGCATGGCGAAGTTCCTGCAAGCCGGTTACCGGCAGCGGCGCACCTTCGCAAGGATCGATGAGGTTATGGAGATGCCAAACCTCATTGAACTGCAGCAGAACTCATATCAGTGGTTCCTGCGTGAGGGCCTGCAGGAGATGTTCCGTGACATCTCGCCGATCCAGGACTTTACCGGGAATCTGGTACTGGAGTTCATCGACTACAGCCTTGGCGAACCCAAGTACTCCATGGAGGAGTGCCGGGAACGGGACGTGACTTATGCCGCCCCGCTTCGTGTTCGCGTCCGCCTGATCAACAAAGAGACCGGCGAGGTGAAGGAACAGGAGGTTTTCATGGGCGACTTCCCGCTCATGACGCCCCATGGCACCTTCATCATCAACGGCGCCGAACGGGTCATTGTCTCGCAGTTGGTCCGGTCTCCAGGCGTCTACTACAACGAACAGGTGGATACCAGCGGTAAGACCCTCTATTTTGCCACTGTGATCCCGAACCGTGGTGCCTGGCTGGAGTTCGAATCGGATACCAACGACCTCCTTTCTGTCCGGGTAGACCGTACCCGGAAATTGCCCGCGACCATTCTGCTGCGGGCGATGGGTTATGCCAGTGACCAGTCGATTCTGGACGCCGTGGGCGATTTCGAGTGGGTGCGTCGGACCCTGGAGAAGGACGGCACCGATTCGGAAGAGGATGCCCTCATTGAAATCTACAAGCGCCTTCGCCCCGGTGAGCCGCCGGCCGTCGACAACGCCCGGCAGTTGCTGGAGTCGCTCTTCTTCGAGCCGAAGCGGTATGACCTGCTGAACGTGGGCCGCTACAAGCTGAACAAGAAGCTGGCCCTGAAGCGGCGCATCGTCGGCACCGTGACCGTGGACCGCGTGATCGACCCCAACACGGGCGAGATCATCGCTGAAGCGGGCACCACCATCGACAAGCGCCTGGCCGACCGCATGGATGCCGCCGGCATCACCAAGGTGGTCGTGAAGCTGCGTGATGGCTCCGTGGTCGACGTGGTCAGCAATGGCCAGCCCTCCATGGCAGTCAAGACCATCACCCGCGAAGATATTGTCGCTTCGATCAACTATCTGATTACCCTCTTCAAGGGTCTCGGCACCGTCGATGATATTGACCATCTGGGCAACCGGCGTCTCCGTTCTGTGGGCGAACTGCTGCAGAACCAGTTCCGTATTGGCCTGGCCCGTATGGAGCGTGTGGTCAAGGAACGCATGACCATCCAGGACGTCGACATCATCACCCCGCAGGCCCTGATCAACATTCGGCCCGTGGTGGCGGCGGTGAAGGAGTTCTTGGGCTCCTCCCAGTTGTCGCAGTTCATGGACCAGACCAACCCGCTGGCCGAACTGACGCACAAGCGGCGTCTGTCCGCCCTGGGCCCCGGCGGCCTCTCCCGTGAGCGCGCCGGTTTCGAAGTCCGTGACGTTCACCACTCCCACTATGGTCGTATGTGCCCCATTGAGACGCCAGAAGGTCCGAACATCGGCCTGATCGGCGCCATGGCCACCTTCGCCCGGATCAACGAGTACGGCTTCATCGAGACGCCGTATCGCCGGGTGGACAAGGAGAACCGGAAGGTGACCGATGATGTCGTCTACCTGACGGCCGACGAAGAGGACGAGAACGTTGTCGCGCAGGCCAACGAGCCGCTTCGCGAGGACGGCTGGTTCGTGACCAACCGGGTGACGTGCCGTTACAAGCATGACATCCTGCGGGTTCCGCCGGAGCAGGTCGACTACATGGACGTCTCGCCGAAGCAGGTCGTGTCGATCGCAACGGCGCTGATTCCGTTCCTGGAGAACGACGACGCCTCCCGTGCCCTGATGGGCTCCAACATGCAGCGTCAGGCTGTGCCGCTGCTGAAGCCGCAGGCCCCTTACGTGGGTACCGGCATGGAGTACCGCTCGGCCTGGGACTCCGGCGTCTGCGCCATCAACGAGGGCGAGGGCGTGGTGGTCCGGGCGAACGCCAACGAAGTGGTCGTTCACCAGGATGACGGCGCCGTGAAGCGCTACAAGCTGACCAAGTATATTCGCTCGAACCAGGGCACCTGCATCAACCAGCGGCCCATCGTGCGGACCGGTCAGCGGGTACGCAAGGGCGATGTGCTGGCCGACGGTCCTTCGACCGATCTGGGCGAACTGGCCCTGGGCCGGAACATCCTCATCGCCTACATGTGCTGGGAAGGCTTTAACTATGAGGACGCGATCATCATCAACGAGAAGTTGGTGAAGGAGGACGTCTTTACCTCGATCCACATTGAGGAGCACGAGTGCGAAGCCCGGGACACCAAGCTGGGTCCCGAAGAGATCACCCGTGACATCCCCAACGTGGGCGAAGAGGTGCTGAAGGACCTGGACGAGCGGGGCATCATCCGCATCGGCGCCGAGGTCCGGCCGGGCGACATTCTGGTCGGCAAGGTCACCCCGAAGGGCGAGACCGAACTGACCGCTGAAGAGCGGCTCCTGCGGGCGATCTTCGGTGAGAAGGCCCGGGAAGTCCGTGACACTTCCCTACGTGTGCCGCACGGCGAGTCCGGCATCGTGGTGGATGTAAAGGTCTTCACCCGGGAGAACGGCGACGAGCTCTCCCCCGGCGTGAACCAGCTGGTCCGTGTCTACATCGCCCAGAAGCGCAAGGTGAGCCAGGGCGACAAGATGGCCGGACGTCACGGCAACAAGGGTGTTATTTCGATCATCGTCCCGGAAGAGGACATGCCGTTCCTGCCGGACGGCACCCCGGTGCAGATCATCCTGACTCCGTTGGGCGTGCCTTCCCGCATGAACATCGGTCAGGTCATGGAGATCCACCTGGGCTGGGCAGCCCAGGCGCTGGGCATCCACGTCGCCACCCCGGTATTCGACGGTGCGCATGACGAGGATATCCGGGCCCTGCTGTCCGAGGCCGGCAAGCCTGAGACCGGTAAGACCGTGCTGTACGACGGCAAGACGGGCGAGCCCTTCGACAACGAAGTGACCGTCGGCTGGAAGTACATGCTGAAGCTGCACCATCTGGTCGACGACAAGATCCATGCCCGTTCCACCGGCCCGTACTCCCTGGTTACCCAGCAGCCGCTGGGCGGCAAGGCGCAGTTCGGCGGCCAGCGGTTCGGCGAAATGGAAGTGTGGGCCCTGGAGGCGTACGGCGCTGCCTATACCCTGCAGGAACTGCTCACCGTCAAGTCGGACGATGTGGTGGGCCGTGTGAAGACTTACGAAGCCATCGTGAAGGGCGAGAACGTGCCCGAGCCTGGCGTGCCGGAGTCTTTCAAGGTCCTGATCAAGGAACTCCAGTCCCTGGGCCTCGACGTCAAGGTGCTGAACGAGCAGGACGAGGAGATCGAACTGCGCGAGCTGGATGATGACGTGGAGACGACCGCCCGTGACATGGATCTGCCGCTGGGCGAGGAAGAGTTCCCGGTGCCCGAGGTGGCCAAGGCTCCTGGTGAGGAAGCCGCCGAGGCGCCGCTGGAAGAGGAAGAGGACGAAGAGGCCGAAGAGGACGACGAAGTGCCGCTCGCTCCGGAGGAACTGGAGAAGGTGGCCGGCGCCCTCAAGAACGCCGTCCGTCCGACCCGGCCCTCACCGGAGGATCGCCCGGCCGCTCGCCGGCGGCCCGCCGGCATGGACGAAGATGAAGATGTGGATGACGAGGATCTCTTCGGCGACGAAGAAGAGCCTGAGGAAGAGGAGATCGAGCGTGACCCGGACGACGAGGACGGCGAGCGTCCTGTCAGCCGTGGCCGTGCGGTCCGCAAGCCCACTGCCGGGCGGCGCCGTGGGGGCGCCTTCGACCTCGAGGAGGGGTTCGGCACTGAGGAAGAGGACGACGATGACTCCATTGCCCGCCGCCGCCGCCGTGGCGCAGATGATTATGACGGCGACGACGACGACGATGACCGGTAGGGGAGGTTGCTGATCGGTGCTAGACGTCAATTACTTTGACTCGATGCGTATCGGCCTCGCCTCTCCGGAGCGGATCCGGCAGTGGTCTCGGGGCGAGGTTAAGAAGCCCGAGACTATCAACTACCGGACTTTGAAGCCCGAGCGGGAAGGCCTCTTCTGCGAGAAGATCTTTGGACCGCAGCGTGACTGGGAATGCCACTGCGGCAAGTATAAGCGTGTCCGGTACAAGGGCATCGTTTGCGATCGCTGCGGCGTGGAAGTGACCCGTGCCAAGGTGCGGCGTGAGCGGATGGGCCACATTGAACTGGCCGCCCCGGTCTCCCACATCTGGTACTTCAAGGGCATTCCGTCCCGGATGGGCCTGATTCTCGACATTAGCCCCCGTGCCCTGGAAAAGGTGCTCTACTTCGCTTCCTATATCGTGACCGATCCCGGCAACACGCCGCTCATGGAGAAGCAGTTGCTGACCGAGAACGAGTACCGGGAAGCCCGTGAGAAGTATGGCAACGCCTTCCGGGCTGGCATGGGCGCCGAAGCGGTCAAGAAGCTGCTGGCCGATCTGGATCTGGAGAAGCTCTCCGTTGAACTGCGGCATGAACTGAAGACCGTTTCCGGTCAGCGCCGCATCCGGGCGATCCGTCGCCTGGACGTGGTCGAGGCCTTCCGCAAGTCCGGCAACAACCCGGAGTGGATGATTCTCGACGTGGTGCCGGTGATCCCGCCCGACCTGCGCCCCATGGTGCAGTTGGACGGTGGCCGCTTCGCCACTTCCGACCTGAACGACCTCTACCGCCGTGTGATCAACCGGAACAATCGGTTGAAGCGGCTGCTTGACCTGGGTGCCCCTGACATCATCGTCCGCAACGAAAAGCGGATGCTGCAGGAAGCGGTCGACGCCCTGATCGACAACGGCCGCCGTGGCCGCCCGGTGACGGGCCCTGGCAACCGGCCGCTGAAGTCCCTCTCCGACATGCTGAAGGGCAAGCAGGGCCGTTTCCGTCAGAACCTGCTGGGCAAGCGCGTCGACTACTCCGGCCGTTCGGTCATCGTGGTCGGCCCGTATATGAAGCTGCATCAGTGCGGCCTGCCCAAGGAGATGGCGCTGGAGCTGTTCAAGCCCTTCGTCATGAAGAAGCTGGTCAATGAGGGTTACGCCCACAACATCAAGTCCGCCAAGCGGATGGTGGAGCGGGTGAAGCCCGAGGTCTGGGACGTGCTGGAGGATGTCATTAAAGAACATCCGGTCATGCTGAACCGTGCCCCAACCCTGCACCGCCTGGGCATTCAGGCATTCGAGCCGATCCTGGTGGAAGGTCGTGCCATTCAGATCCATCCGCTGGTTTGTACGGCGTACAACGCCGACTTCGACGGCGACCAGATGGCTGTGCACGTCCCCCTGTCCGCCGAGGCGCAGGCCGAGGCCCGGATTCTCATGCTGGCAGCCCACAACATCCTGAACCCGAAGGACGGCGGCCCGGTTATCACCCCGTCCAAGGACATGCTGCTGGGCTCCTACTACCTGACCATCGCCAAGCCCGAGACAGAGCCGATTGCCTACTACAGCCATCCGCACGAAGCGCTCATGGCCTACCAGACGGGCAACATGGACCTGCACTCCTGGGTCTCCATCCGCTTCCCGGCGCCGCCGGCCGACCTTCAGGAAGGCACCGACGCCTGGTGGGAACATCCCGACAACTGGGGCAGCGCCTCCGGTAAGCGGGTCAAGACCACCGTCGGCCGCATGATCTTCAACGAAGTGCTGCACGCCAAGCTGCGCTTCATGAACGTCGTGGTCGAAAAGAAGCAGATGGGCAAGATCATCGATATTGCCTACCGGCGCCTTGGCACGGTCAAGACCGCCGAACAGACGGACAACATCAAGGCCCTGGGCTTCAAGTTCGCCACCCGTTCGGGCTCCACGATCGCCACCTCGGACATCAAGGTGCCGAAGGCGAAGCAGGAGATCCTGACTGAGGCCGAAAAGAAAGTTGAGGATGTGGAGCGCAACTACAAGCGCGGCCTCATCACCAACGACGAACGGTATCAGCGGGTTATCGCCATCTGGTCTGAGGCGAAGGAAGATGTCACCAAGACCCTGGTCTCCACCATGGAAGACTTCAACCCAGTCAACATGATGATGAAGTCCGGCGCCCGCGGTAACATCTCGCAGATCACCCAGCTGGCCGGTATGCGCGGTCTGATGGCCGACCCGTCCGGTAAGATCGTAGAGTTGCCGGTTAAGGCAAACTTCCGTGAAGGCCTGACCGTCCTGGAGTACTTCCTCTCCACTCACGGCACCCGTAAGGGCCTGGCCGATACCGCTCTGCGTACCGCCGACTCGGGTTACCTGACCCGCCGTCTGGTGGACGTGGCGCAGGACGTGATCGTGCGCGAGGACGATTGCGGCACCACCGCCGGTATCACCTGGACCGAGATCAAGGAAGGCGACACCGTTGTCGAGCCGATCACCCCGCACATTGTGGGCCGTGTGGCGCTGTACGACGTGGAGCACCCGGAGACCGGCGAAGTGCTGGCTTATGCCAACGAGCTGATCACCGAGGAGACCGCCGACCGGATGAAGAAGGCCGGCATCACCGAAGTCACCATCCGTTCGGTCCTCACCTGCCGCAGCCGTTTCGGCGTCTGCCGTCTCTGCTACGGTCGGAACCTGGCCACCGGCGACATGGTGGACGTGGGCGAGGCAGTCGGTATCATCGCTGCTCAGTCCATCGGCGAGCCTGGCACTCAGCTGACGATGCGTACCTTCCATACCGGTGGTGTGGCCGGTGATGATATCACCCAGGGTCTGCCCCGCGTGGAAGAACTGTTCGAAGCCCGCAAGCCAAAGGGCCAGGCGGTCATCGCCGAACTGGACGGTGGTGTCAGCATCACCGAGAACAAGGGACGGCGTGAGATCACCATCACCTCGGAAGACGGTGAGGCAACCACCTACTCGATTCCGTACGGCGCCCGCGTCAAGGTGCGCGACGGAGCCGTGGTGGAGGCCGGCGACGAGCTGACCGAAGGCTCGGTCAACCCGCACGACCTGCTCCGGGTGAAGGGCCTCCGCGGCGTGCAGATGTACCTGCTGCGTGAAGTGCAGAAGGTTTACAACCTGCAGGGCGTGGACATCAACGACAAGCACATCGAAGTCATGGTGCGGCAGATGCTGCGCAAGGTGAAGGTGGAGGATCCGGGCGATACCGAACTGCTGCCCGGCCAGTACACCGACATCTTCGACTTCGAGGATGAGAACGAACGGGTGATCAACGACGGCGGCGTGCCGGCCGTGGCACGGCCCATGCTGCTGGGTATCACCAAGGCCTCTCTTGCTACCGACTCCTTCCTGTCGGCCGCTTCCTTCCAGGAGACCACCCGTGTCCTGACCGAAGCCGCCATCAAGGGCAAGCGGGATCCGCTGCTCGGCCTGAAGGAGAACGTCATCATCGGCAAGCTGGTGCCTGCCGGTACGGGTATGGCCCGCTACCGGTCCATCCGGGTCATGGCCGAAGACGACATGTACAGCGAGCAGCAAGAAGGCGCCGACGACTAGGGTTCTGCTTTCGTGCAGCCCAAGAGGCCCTGACCGATCTTCTCGGTCAGGGCCTCTTTTTCGCGCTTTGCCGGCATGTAACATAAAGATGTCATATCTTGGTCTCAACTTGCAGGAAATCACTGGGTAGGGGCCGAAATGAATGATGTATCGCAAATCTTGCTCTGAGGTGGATGAGAGAAGAGAATGGATGCGGGTGTCCTCACAAAGGAGCAAGTAGGACTGGACGTGGAGGCCGCCGACTGGCGGAGCGCCGTCCAGGCGTTGGGGAACGTGATGGAAGGTGCAGGCGCCGTCAGTGAGGCCTACACCAAGGGGATGATTGTCGCCATCGAGGCCAAGGGGCCCTACGTGGTGGTGGGGCCTGGCGTCGCCATGCCGCACGCGAGTCCTGACCACGCCAAGCGGGTAGCGATTGGGGTCGTGCGCCTCAAGACCCCGGTGGCGTTCGGCAACCCGGAGTATGACCCGGTTGACCTGCTCTTCAGCCTCTGCAGCCCCGATTTCCTCTCCCACATCAGCATGCTGGTCGGGCTCTCGCAGTTGATGGCGAACCAGCCGGTGCTCAACGAGATTCGGGCTGCCGCCGATGCGGCGGCGGTGGTCGCCATCATGGAACGGAATATGTAATCAGGGAAAGCAACAGGCCGGTGCAATACGCACCGGCCTGCTTCGCTTCTTAGTGCCCCTGTTGCTTGATGGGATCCCAGGCTCTTAATACGGCATCGTCGCGGTTGATGCCCCGTTCGGCAAGGATCTCCAGGATCAGGCTGTACGCCGCCTGGCTCTCCGCCGGCAGCGCCGCAGGGCCCATGTGTACCCCGCTGGTAGCAACCGCCGCATGCACGATCTCGGCCAACAGATTCTCCAGGTCACAGATGGAGTACTCACGATAGGTTCTTGCCAGTTCCTCTGCGCTGTTCCCGATTGCGGGCGGGAAACGGTCAGACGGACCGAAGTAACTCATCTTTCCACCTCTCCTCGACTAAACCGGACCCCGCTCTAGTCTGGCACAATATAAGACTGTTCGCAAGTAGTGCAGTGTAGTGCGTGGACCCAACAATCCGACGGGCCTGACATAAGGAGCAGGTGACGGTAAACCGTCACCTGCTTTCCTTTCTCACTGCGATTCGCTTTCGGCCAGGGCGGCCTCGAATCGGGACCGGTCGAACCCTGCCAAAACTTGCTTGCCAATCACCGTGATCGGAATGGTGCGGCTCTCAGTCAGACCGCTCATTTCGGCCCGGAACCGGGCATTGGTCAGGATATTGCGTTCTTCCCATTGGACTCCCTTCGCCGAAAGGAGGCGCCTCGCCTGGGCGCAACGGGGTCAAAGTGGGACAACGTACATGATGATGGACTGCTTCAACGCGGATCCCTCCTGCCCCTGATTATATACCCCACCAGGTATGTAGGGAATAGCGGGTGCGGCGGGATGGGGGGCGACCGGATGGCCGGAAGGCGCGCCATAACTCTCCGCTTGACGGTTGAAGGTCTATAGACTATATTAGTTTAGGTTATTAATTAATAGGGTTAACATTCGGCGGCATCAAATCCGCTGGCGCATATGGCCGTTGGCTTGCGGCGGCCTTCATGCGACGGGAATGTTCGCCGCCTGCTTTGGGTCACCATAACACAAAGGAACTAGCTCCATACGCAGCACGGGAGGAAGAACGTTGACCAAACAGCAGAAGGTCCTGATTACGGCATCCATGATGGTCGGCATGCTGATCGCATCGCTGGACCAGACCATTACCGATACAGCGTTTCCACGCATGATCTCCGAACTGGGCGGGGTCTCCATGTTTACGTGGGTGATCACCGCATACCTGCTGGCCTCCACGTCCATCGTGCCGATGGTGGGCAAGCTGGCCGATATCTTTGGCCGGAAGTTCTTCTGGAACCTGGGCATCATCATCTTCGTAGGCGGCTCGGTCCTCTGTGGCACGACCCATACGATGACCCAGTTGATCATCTACCGCGCCGTCCAGGGTGTTGGCGGCGGCATGATCATGCCCATTGCGCAGACCATTATCGGCGACGTTTACTCGGGTGAGCAGCGAGCCAAGATGCAGGGTATGTTCACCGGCGTCTTTGCGCTCGGCTCTGCCATCGGCCCGCTCCTGGGTGGTTATATTGTGGACCACTTCAACTGGCGCTATATCTTCCTGCTGAACCTCCCGACCGGTGTGATCGCCCTCATTCTCTCCTCGATCGTCCTGAAGAATGTGGTGAGCGGCAAGGCCCACAAGATCGACTGGCTCGGCTCCGTGCTCTCGATTATCGGCGTCACCAGCCTGTTGCTGGGCCTTCAGACCGGCGGCAACGAGTGGGCGTGG
>JBLNEM010000058.1:0-3109 GCA_050262655.1 Mycobacterium leprae
ACACACACTAGGTAGGGGTCGGAATCAGCGAAGTGAGTGCCCGCCATGAAAGGGCAAAGGGCGGGTCGGGCGCGCCCCTGGCCCGTTCGGATTCGGCAGAATCCGGGGGCCAGGGGTGCCCCGCACCGCCCGTACGCTAGTCTTTCATGGCAGCACGAACAAAACCCGGCCGCTTTGGCGACCGGGTTCGTTAGCCCACTATTAAGCGGAGCATCTTAGACAGCCCGCTGCACCTTCCCGCTGCGGAGGCAGCGAGTGCAGACGTTCAGCCGGACGGTCCGGCCGTTCACCAGGGCACGGACGTGCTGGACGTTGGGCGACCAGTTGCGGTTCGTGCGGATATGAGAGTGGCTGACCTGCTTGCCGCTCCAGACGGTCTTGCCACAAACCTCACAGAGTCTGGCCATGGATACTACACCTCCTTCGCGGACATGCCGCGGGTCTTCCTGCTAAAGCACAATCCATAGCATATCATGACCGCCCATACATGGCAAGTCGTGAAAACAAATCCCTGGGGTTGGGAATTTACGAAAGCAGAAAGTGGTACGCCAATGCTTGTGAAACAGCGGTGATTGCTGAGACAAGGCAGGAGATTGACTGGCCGAGGAAGAATCACGCACAGTTGGAAAAGGAGGGGGAGCCGGGGTGGGCAAGGAGGTTGTGACAGAACTTGGCCGCATCCACCTGGCCGAAGACGTGATAGCCACCATGGCTGGCGTCGCCACCACCGAATGCTACGGCATTGTGGGTATGGCCGGCTCTCGGTTCAAGGATGGCATAGCGGAACTGCTGGGCCGTGAAAACCTGGCCCGCGGGGTGGAAGTGATCCTGGAAGAGGACTCAGTTGAGGTCGGGCTACACATCGTGGTGGGGTATGGCACCCGCATTTCCGAGATCGCCCGCAACGTCACCGACAAGGTGCGTTACGTGGTGGAAAGTACGACCGGGTTGAAGGTGCGGGCTGTGCATATCCACGTCGAAGGGGTAAAGCTCGGACAAGCCAAATAGCTTATAAGTCAGAGTGGCGCATGGGCTGTGAAGCTTCATGCGGGAATAGGAGGCGCCTGTAGTTGAGCTACCAGACCATTGACGGCAAACTACTGAAAGAGATGATCCTTTCCGCCGCCAGAACACTGGAGGCCAACAAGGACGCGGTCAACGCCTTGAATGTGTTCCCGGTGCCGGACGGCGATACCGGGACGAACATGTCCATGACGATGGCTTCGGCCACCCGGGAAGTGGAGCGGGCCAGCGACCGTACCGCCGGTGAGGTGGCGGGCGCCGTTGCCCAGGGAAGTTTGATGGGAGCCCGTGGCAACTCGGGCGTCATCCTTTCTCAGCTTTTCCGTGGGTTCGCCAAAGGCTGCGACGGCAAGAACACCCTGGACGGCCCGGCACTGGCCCGTGCGTTCCAGGAGGGTGTCGATACCGCCTACAAAGCGGTTATGAAGCCGGTGGAGGGTACCATTCTTACGGTGGCCCGTGAATCGGCCGCGGCGGCCGTGCAGGTTGCCCGCAAGGAGAAGAAGGCATGCAAGGTGATGCAGGTCGCCCTGGAGGCAGCGCAGAGCGCGCTGGCCAGGACCCCCGATCTGCTGCCCGTGCTGAAGAAGGCCAATGTGGTCGACTCCGGCGGTCAGGGCCTGGTCTGCATTCTCCAGGGCTACTATGAAGCGATGACCGGGGAGAAGGCCGCGGTGACCCTACCTGCCCCCGAACCGGTTACGGCCCCCGAACCCGTTCGCCAGGAGAAGCACGACGTCTCGCCGGGCACCAAGGTGGCCTTCAAGGTAGACGAAGAGATCTCCAACATCAAGTTCCCCTACGACTGCGAACTCTTCATTCGTCGTTACAAGGACGGCCCCGCCGTCCCGCTGGACGAGGTGGCCCACAAGCTCGAGCCCATGGGCGATTCGATCTATGTGGTGGGTGGTCCCGATCTGGCCAAGGTGCACATTCACTCCGACAACCCGGGGCCGGTGCTCTCCTGCTGTATTCAGTACGGCGACCTCATTGATATTGTCATTCATAACATGCGGGAGCAGCATGCCGATCTCCTGGAGCACGCGGAGCGGGTGGATGAACCGGCCGGACAGGCCGTCACCGCGGCCGCAACCATGCCGGCTGCCGCCGCCGCTGAAACCGAGAGCATGCCCGTCGGCGTGGTGGCTGTTGGCGTCGGCGAGGGCATCGATGCCATCTTCCAGTCCCTCGGCGTCTACAAGGTGATTCACGGCGGCCAGACCATGAACCCGTCGACCCAGGACCTACTGGATGCCATCGAGCAGTGCCCTGCCAGCCAGGTGATCGTGCTGCCGAACAACAAGAACATCATCATGGCAGCGGAGCAGGCGGCCGGCATGACCCAGAAGAAGGTCTTCGTGGTGCCGTCCCGTTCGATCCCGCAGGGGATCGCCGCCATGGTCTCCTTCATGCCGGAGGAGACCGACGGTGAGAAGCTCCAGAAGGCTATGACCCGGTCGCTGCAGGACGTGCAGACCGGTGAGATCACCTTCTCCGTGCGGGACACCGTCTACGGCGATCTGGAGATCAAGGCCGGCGATATCCTCGGCCTGTGGAACGGCCAGATCAAGTTGACCGGCAAGTCCCCCGAGGCCGTGCTGACCGACGTCCTCCAGCTCATGGTGGACGACAAGGGCGGCGAGGTCATCTCCATTTACTGGGGCGAGGGCATCGACGAAGCCCGGGCCGAGGCGCTGGGCCAGAAGCTGGCCAAGCAGTTCCCCGAGCACGAGGTGGAAGTCCAGTACGGCGGGCAGCCGCTCTACTACTTCGTCTTCAGCCTCGAGTAAGCCGCAGCGATCCACAGCCGGGAGCCATTAGCTCCCGGCTGTACTTCTACATAGCAAGGGACGGGCTCACCATGCTGGATCTTACTCCATCCCTGGACCGCGTTGCGGCATTCCTGGCTCCTCGTCTGCGCTCCCGGACCGGGCGGCTCAATCGGCGGGTGGCCCACGTTTCATCCGCCGGCTATGCCATCCGTCTCTACCAGGCGCTCATGCCCAACATCCGGGCATGGCTGCGGGACCGTTCCCCGCTCTTCCCAGGTGACGTCGACCTTGAGCGTCCAGGACGCGTTGGTGTA
>JBLNEM010000059.1:0-3227 GCA_050262655.1 Mycobacterium leprae
ACTCCGCATCGACACCGCCCCCTCGACCGGCGAAGGGCTGATGCGAGAGTGGCTGTCGCTCCTGGTGGACTCGATTGACTACCAGGACGGCGCCACATATGGCTTCCTGGTAAACCCCAGGACCGGCATGCCCATGCAGTTTGACCGCTTCTACCCGCCCGGCGTCGCCTTCGAGTTCCACGGGCCTCAGCATTTCGGTCCCACGGAGAAATTCACCGCCAAGGAGTCCGCCGAACAGCAGGCCCGCGACCTGATGAAGCTAGGCATCTGCGTCACGCGGGGAATCACCCCGGTGGTCGTCGTGGCTGACGATTTGTCGTTGGAAGGCATGCGTCGGAAGGTGGGCCAGCTCCTACCGCTGCGACACCTCACCGAGAACGAACTGCTCCTGGATTACCTGGAATCCAGGAGCACGCAATATCGCCAATCGCCCCGCTAGCCCCCCCGGCGGACTAGCTCCACGTCGGACGAGGCAATGCCCTCGCCCAGTTCCTTCACCATGCAGACCACCGGCGCCTGCTCTCCCCGCCAGACGTCCAGCGCCTTCTTGAACGGCCTATAGCCACGGCGCAGATAGAGCCGCAGCGCATCATCGTTCTCGGGCTCTACCATGAGTGTGGTGCGTGCCAAACCCCGGACTACGGCCTCCTCTTCAGCGGCTGCCACCAACCGGTCCCCGATGCCCCGGCGCCGGAAGGCTGAATCGACCTCCAGGGCCTGGATATAGGCGCTGCTCTCGCCGTCCGCCAGGTCACGATCCATGTGGCGGAAGGATAACTGAACCGTGCCGGCCACCTGATTCCCGCCCAGGGCAACGAAGATCACCCGGTCCCCCCGGAAGTGCGCATCCACCTCCGACTGCACGACCTGGTTGAAGTAGTCGTCCCCGGTCCGCCAGGCCAGAAAGGCCATCAGGTCCTTCTCTTTCAGCTTTCGAATCTGCACAGACGTGAGTCGGCGCTGCTGTCCTGCCGGTAACAAAGCTTTCACCCCTGCCCCTTGTACATCCCGACAAACCACATCTGATAGCCGTGCCTGCCGTAGAAATCGGTCACACGCCGCCAGTCCCGGCTGGCCGAGTAGATGAAGCTCCGCTCCACGCCGTCGGCCGAAGCCTGCTCCAACAGTGCATCCAGCAGCCGCCCCCCGACGCCTCCGTCCCGATGGGCCGGCAGTACATAGAGTTCATCGACCTCGATATACCGCTGACCCGCCGGGATGACGGCCATCCCCTCGCTGGTCTTGACGGTTCCGTAAGCGAAGCCGATCACAGCCCCGTCAGCCTCGGCCACCCAGAAGTACGGACCCAGGTGTGCCTGCAGCTCCGCTTCCGTTGCGGCGGTCTCCCCGAAGCAGCTGCCTTCGGCTTCGAATGCTGCGGTAAGCGCCTGGACCAACCGTAAATCCCCCGGTCGGCAGGGCCTGACTGTGATCATGAGTGCACGTCCCTTCAGCGGATTCTATACAACTGCATATATTGGATACCTCATTCGTATTTCCCTAACCTTTATCAACAGTCCTCTTTCGAGGATAGTTCTCTTTACCTTTACGGATCGGCCAAAAGCGCTACAGCTCGTAATTCAACGGTACCACGGCGCCCTGCGAGATACTACGAGTCTCGTAAAGATTGTACGGTAAACCATTATCTCAGCCCCAATTTCTGTAGCCAACCCCTATTTACGTCTGCAAACGGGTGGAACCGAAATCGACAGGCCGGTCGCGAGGTGCTAATCTCATACATTATTAATAGCTATACAGGAAGTGACCATATGGAACAAGAGCGAGTCCCCTGGCAACGCAATCTGTGGCTAGTCTGGATTGCGCTATTCGTCGTTAACGTCGGATTTAGCCTCATCATGCCATTCCTGCCCCTTTACATTCAGTCCATGGGTCTCACCGGTCCCCACGTGGAACTCTGGACCGGCCTTATTTTTTCGGCCAACTTCATCACCGCGGCCTTCTTCCTGCCCTATTGGGGCGGCGTGGCCGACCGGTTCGGCCGTCGTTTGATGATGATCCGGGCCGGTGTCGGCATGAGCATCGTCATCTCGCTGATGGGCTTCACCCACGCGCCGTGGCAGATGCTGGTGCTGCGCCTCCTCCAGGGCACGACGGTCGGCTTCCTGCCGGCGTCGATCGCCTACATGACCAGCATCGTGCCGAAGGATCGGACCGGGTACACCCTCGGCATCCTTCAGACCGCTATCACCGGCGGCACGATCCTCGGCCCCTTCGTGGGCGGCGTGCTGGCCACCGCCATGGGCTACAGGCCGATCTTCTTCCTCAACGGCTTCGCCTGCCTTCTGGCCGCGGCCATCGCCTTCGTCTTCCTGAAGGAGGATGTGAAGCCCGTGGCCCGTCAGGAGAAGAAGCGGCCGATGAGCGAAGACTTCCGGATGGTAGCGGCCAATCCCACGCTGCTGGCCATGATGGTGGTCGTGATGGTCCAGCAGTTTTCGGTGATGAACGCCGAGCCGATCATCCCCCTCTTTCTCCAGACCCTGGCGGCCCCGGCCTCGGTGCTCTCCTTCCTGAGCGGCACCATCTTCTCCGTCGTCGGTGTCGCCGACGTGCTGGCCTCGCCCTTCCTGGGGCGCCGCGGTGACCGGTATGGCTACAAGAAGGTGTTGATGATCTGCCTGGGCGGCGTGGCCATCTCCTACTTCCTTCAGGGCCTGTCCATCACGTGGTGGCATCTGCTGATCACCCGGTTCCTCCAGGGCTGCTTCGTGGGCGGCATCATGGCATCGGCCAACTCGCTGATCTCGCTGACCGCCGATGCCAAGGACCAGGGCCGCACCTTCGGCGTCTCCTCCTCCTTCCAGCAGGTGGGCAACTTCCTCGGCCCGCTGGCTGGCAGCGCCATCGCCGCCGGGTACAGCTACCGGGCGGTCTTTCCCTTCACCGCCGTGCTGATCCTGGCCAACCTGGTCTGGGTCTGGCGACTGGTGCCGGAGCGGCGAGGCGTCGATGAGGTGCAGCCGAATCCGGCGGCCATGGATCCCGAACCCGGCCTCAGCGACTGAGATGGCGGCGCCCTTCCTGCATGGTTGTGCGGGGGGGCGTCTGGCTTTATGATAGAGGTTAAGGAGGAGATCCTTTGCCTACTCTGCTGAAACTGAAAGAAGCCGCTGCCCGCAAGGGCTGCAGTAAGAAGAGCATTCACCGGGCCTGCGAGGCCGGTAAGGTGAACACCGAGTTCGATCCGGTCAACGGCGAATACCAGG
>JBLNEM010000060.1:0-6334 GCA_050262655.1 Mycobacterium leprae
TTTGAGCAGGTACCAGGTGGCGCTTTGACTGCCAACATCGCCCTGGATTAGCGAGCCGTCCGGCAGCAGTTGCAGGGCCGAGTGCACGACCGTGTTGGTGTCACCGGGCAGCACCGACAGCACCCCGTTGCGATCAGACCTGTGAGTACGATGAAAACCACCCACCGCCGCACGGGAATCCCTCCGTTTTGAACTCGACTTCTTCTTTGACGTATCGGCCTGCCGCCTGGTTACCCACATCATAGGAAAAGCGACGGCCCAATGGCCGCCGCTCCTTAGGATGCTACAGAAACTCCAACTGGTCCCCCACCTCTGTCTCGCCGGCTGCGCCAGCCGGTAGCTCCAGGACCGAATTGGCGCCCTTTATGTAGGGGCTGTGGCGCCACGGGGCCATGGCCGGGATCACGTGGAGCACCTGGCCGAGGCCATCCAGGAAGAGGACGTCGATGGGGAAGCGCATGAAATGCGTGTGGATCGCCTTGCAGGGCTCGATCAGCAGGCCTTCGCCCGGGCCCAGGGAGCGGCGGAACATGAGGCCGAGGAGGCGTGTGCCGAAGGAGTCGGCGGGCCTGACCTCGACGCCCAGGACATGGCCTTTGGTGCGGTTATGGATAATCATGGGGCTCTCACCTACTTCATAAAGCCATTCAACAACGCAATGATGACCGGGCCCAGGACCACGATGAAGATGGTGGGGAAGATGAAGATGATCAGCGGGAAGAGCATTTTGACCGGCAGGGCCATCGCCTTCTCCTCGGCCTTCTGCTTCCGCTTGGTCCGCAGGGCTTCCGACTGGCCCTTGAGCACCCGGGCGATCGAGACGCCCAACTGCTCGGCCTGAATCACGGCGGCCACGAAAGAGCGCATATCCGGCAGCGCCGTCCGGTCGGCCAGAGCCCGCATGGCGTCGGACCTGGCGCTGCCCAGGCGGATCTCTTTCAGCAGTTCACGGAACTCGCCGCTGATCGGTTCCGGAAACTTCTCGCCCACCTTCTGAATGGCGCCGTCCAGCCCGAGGCCCGCCTCGACGGAGACCGACAGCAGGTCCAGCACGTCCGGCAGCCCCTTGTCGATCGCCTTGCGCCGCTCGGTCGCTTTCCGAGCCAGCCAGAATTCGGGCATCCGCCAGCCGACCCCGAAGAGGATCAGCGGCACGGCGAAGGCCATCATCAGGTTCTGTCCCCCGCTGGCGGTAGCCAGCAGCAACCCCAGGAGGGCGGCGCCGCCGGCGAGCATCAGCCGCATCATCAGGAAACGGCCCGGGCTCATGGGGTTACCCGCCTGCTGCAGCTTCTGCCGTACGGAGTTCTGCACCCGCAGCGAGGCCCGATCCAGGACAACACGGGAGAAGCGTTCCATCGCCGGCCCCAGTACCCGTTTGGCGAACGGGAGGGCCATCTCTTCATCCAGCGGTCGACTGTTCACCGGCCCCTGTACCACACCCCGGCGGATCGCCTGCATCCGCTGCCGCACGAGCTGCGTCTCGGGGGACGGGACCATGATCAGATACGTGCCAAAGGCGGTTCCCAGGAAGACCAACAGCAAGATCAGCCCGTTCACCGCCTACACCTCCATATTCACCATGCCCCGGATTACCACCATGCCGATCGTCTCCATCACAACCCCGACGCCGATCATCAGCCACCCAACCGGGCTGTGGAAGAGCGGGGCGATATAGCCCGGCGAGAGCATCTGCATCATCAGCGCCAGGAAAATGGGGAGACCGGCCACGACGTAACCGGAGATGCGTCCTTGGGTCGTCAGGGTCCGAATCTCGCCCTTCAGCTTGATCCGGTCCCGAATCGTCCCACTGATCCGTTCCAGCACTTCCGAGAGGTTGCCGCCCACCTGCCGCTGGATCAAGACGGCCGTCACCACCAGATCCAGGTCAGGGCTCTTCACCCGCTCCACCATGTGGTTCAGCGACTCCTCCAGCGGAATGTTGACCCGGGCCTCCCGCAGCACCAGGCCGAACTCCTGGCTGATCGGGGTCGGCATCTCCCGGCTGACCACATCCATCGCCTGCAGGAACGAGTAACCAGAACGGAGGGCGTTGGCGATCATGGCCAGGGCATCGGGCAGTTGCTGCCCGAACGCCTTCAACCGTGCCTTCTCCGACCGGCTTAACAGGACGAGGGGGATCAGGGCGCCGGCCACGGCAAAGATCAGGGAGAGGGATCGAGCCACCAACAGGCCGATCAGCAGCCCCACGCCGCCGGCAATCGCCTGCGCCACCATGAACTCGGCGGGCCGCCATTTCCAGTCGGAGCGCAGCAGCCGCTCCTCGAGGTTGCGGCTGTATCGCCGGTTACTGGTGGACTTCTCCACCAGTGAGACCAGCGCATCCTTCAGGGCGTTCCTGGCGACCTTCTCGCCTTGGGGCTTGGCCGCCTCTGCCGCCTCGGCCGCCAGACTGAGCGCCACCCAGTTGGCTTGCGTAGGGCGCTTCTTCACCAGGCGGTCCAACCGCTGCTGCACCGTTTCCCGGGGCGCACCGCCGATCAACGAAAGGGCGATGGCGGCCGTCAGGGTGATCAACACGAACAGGAAAACCCACATCGCCATCACCCTCCAAAGACCTCGTCCGGCAGATCACAGCCGTGCTCCACCAGCCGGTCGTAGAATTTGGGCCGGATGCCCGTGGCGAGGAACTGGCCGAGGATCTTGCCGTCGGGGCCGATCCCACTCTGGCGGAAGAGGAAGAGGTCCTGCAGGACCACCACGTCCCCCTCCATCCCCTGCACTTCGGTGACCTGGGTGATCTTGCGAGAGCCATCCTTCATGCGGGCGACCTGTACAATCAGGTCCACCGCGGCGGCGATTTGCTCCCGAATGGCCCGCAGCGGCAGCTCCATGCCGGCCATCAGCACCATGGTCTCCAGGCGGGAGATCATGTCCCGGGGGCTGTTGGCGTGGCCCGTGGTCAGCGATCCATCGTGGCCGGTGTTCATGGCCTGGAGCATGTCCAGGGCCTCACCGCCACGGCACTCGCCTACCACCACCCGGTCGGGCCGCATGCGCAGCGCATTCTTCACCAGGTGGCGGATCGAAATCTCTCCCTTTCCTTCGATGTTGGCGGGGCGAGTCTCCAGCGAGACCACGTGCTCCTGGCGGAGCTGCAGCTCTGCCGCATCCTCGATGGTGACGATCCGCTCATCGTCGGGAATAAAGGAAGAGAGGACATTCAAGGTTGTGGTTTTGCCTGAGCCAGTGCCGCCCGAAACGACGACGTTCAAACGGGACTGGACGCAGGCTTCCAGGAAGAGCGCCATCTCCCGGCTGATCGTCCCCCACTCCACCAGGTTGTCGATGGTGATCGGTGTGCGGGAGAATTTCCGGATGGTGATGCTCGGGCCTTTCAGGGCCAGGGGCGGAATGATGGCGTTCACGCGGCTGCCGTCCGGCAGTCGGGCGTCCACCATGGGGCTCGACTCGTCGATGCGGCGGCCGAGAGGCGCCACGATCTTGTCGATGACCTGCAGCACCTGCTTGTCCGAGGCGAACTGCACATCGGTCAGGATCAGCTTGCCCTTGCGTTCCACATAGATCTGGTTCGGACTGTTGACCATGACCTCACTGACGGTGGGGTCATCCAACAAGGGCTGGATGGGGCCATACCCGATGATCTCCGCGTAGAGATCGACGGCAATCGCCTCTCGCTCCAGCGGCGGGATGTTCTCTTCCTGGGCCAGGGCTTCACTGATCTTCTGCTGGATCTCCTGCCGCTGCTGCTCCGTCAGCTCACGGGAATTGGTCAAGGTGGCGGCATCGATCTCCTGAACCAGGCGCTGTTGCACCCGGTTCTTCAACGCCCGACGCGCTTTGGCCTCCGGGCTCTCCACCGGCGGGACATGGGGCTTGGCGGCGTTCAAACCGCTGCCATGGGTCGGGACGGGACCGGTCGGTTCAGGGGGCCGCACCGCCCGCGTTGCATCCATTTTCTTGAGGCGCTCGTAAAGCGACACGGCCGATCACCTCCACCGCTCGACTACTTCGCTGCTCCCAGGAGACCGAACAACCGCCGAGGAGCTGGAGCCTGCGCCGGAGCCATCGGGGTGGCCGGAGCCGGCGCATCCTTCTCCCCGCTGGCGATGTGGTCGGCGATTTTGAGCAGCGAGTCCACGATAGGCGTATGGGTCCGCATCTGGACCATGGGGATGCCGGTATTGGCAGCCGTTGAGGCGGCCTTGCCGTCTGTAGGAATCAGGTAGGAGAAAGGGACGCCCAGGCTGGCAGTGATCTCCGCATGGCTGAGACTGCTGCTGTCCGCCTGATTCAGCACCAGCCGGACTTTCTCCCGGGGGTACTCCAGGCGCTCCAACAGCACGTCCAACCCCTTGGCCGTCGTCTCCAGGGTAGGCACCTCCGGCAGCGTGACCATCAGGATCAGGTCCGACTTGTCCAGGGCGATCAGGTTAGCCTCACGGAACCCAACCGACGTGTCGATCAGGACGTAGTCGTGGGTGGCCCGCAGCGCCTCGATCATCTCCACGACATAGCTGCGGCTCCGATCGGCCCGCCCGTCGCCGTCCACTTCCGACGCCAGGTGCGGCAGAGGCGGTCCGGCAAGGACATCGACGCCGCTCTCCTTCTGACGGGCAACTACGTGGCCAACCTGCTCCGGTGTAATGGTGGCATCGAGCCGGCAGAGGTCGATGAGGCTGCCCTTGGGGCGGACGCCCATCATGCTGGCCAGTACACCGAACTCGAGATCGAGGTCGACGGCGGCGACACTCAGCTTTCCATTCAGGGCCAGCCCCACGGCCAGGTTCGAGACCAGGGTCGTCTTGCCGACCCCGCCCTTGCTGGAGAAGACGGTAATCACCTTCCCCTGGGCTTTCGGCGGCGCTGGCTTCAGCACCGCAAGGGGATTGGGTCCCTTCTGTGCGGCGCTGCGCAATGCGTTCACCAGTTCTTCGCAGGTAAAAGGCTTCAGCAGGTAATCCCGCGCACCGGCCTTCATCGCCCGGCGCAGGTAGTCCTGATCGCCCTGCACGGAGATGATGACGACACCCACCGGGTTCTGCTCCATGATCTTGACCGTCGCGGTGATGCCATCCATGTCCGGCATGTTCACGTCCATGAGCACCACATCCGGATTGAGGCGAGCCGTCTGTTCCACCGCTTCGAGCCCGTTGGCGGCTTCGCCTACAACCGTAAACTCGCCGGATTCAAACTCCAACATGGCTTTAATCGATTGGCGGACCAGGTACGAGTCGTCCACCAGCAGGACCCTCACCAAGGCGTTCTTGTCGGACACGGTGGACACCTCCGGTCTACTTGTACAGGTTATCGGTATCGGTGATCCGGCCCTTATTGGGCTCAGCCAGGGCGGGGCGAAGCAGCAGCTTGATGACGCCGATCTGCTCAGCCAGGGCCACCTCGGTCGCCTCCTCCGGCTTCATGGCCAGGGTGTACGAGGTCAGTTTGGTGGCGTCGGGAGTGGCGGCCGTCGTTGTGCCGGCCGTTCCCATGGTTGAGGTCGACGTGCTGCTCGGTTTGGCCGCAGCCGAAGCCGCCGGGGCCAGGCCTTTGGCCAGCACTCTCACACCCTCGTATAGCAGCCGGGAACTGGCATAGGGCCGTTCCGGGGGCTTGGCCTGCAGCACCAGCACCAGGTCCACCTGATCGCCGGGCTGGGGATAGCCAGCCACGCCGTTCAGCTCATCGGTCCGGATCGTCACCGCCCGCATCCCCTCGGGTATCCGGTACGGCATGGTTCCCTGTCCTTCCGGCAAGACCCGGCTGTTCAGCAGGATCTCGCCGGGCTGCAGGTCCACCAAAGCGATCTGTCCGGCGGCATCTGCCACGGCCTTGAACTCGTTGCCGGTCAGGATCGACTTGGGTACCTGCTTCAGCGTCAACTGAGCGGCGGTCACCTGGGTCCGGGCCGGCACCGAATCTTTGCTGGCGATCGCTACGACAGAGACCATCTCCACCGGGTTGGCTGCGGCCGGACGGGCCGGCGTGGCCACCAGTTGGCGCACGATCAGCGTGGCGATGAGGCCGATCAGAATCGGCACCAACACCAGGCGGACCGCTTTTCCTTTGTTCATGCTGCCACCTCCCGTCTGGGTCGCAAGGAACCCCTCTAGTGGGTCAGTTTTACCGTGTAGGCTCCGAGGTCGGGAGCCGTGTTGGAGCCTTCACCCTGCAGGTTCAGGCGCACAAAGCGCCCGATCACTTCGCCCTTGTCGTTGCCCTGGTCGATGCCCTGCTCCAGGAAGAAGACCCCGAAGCCGATCACATGCACCTCGCCACGGCCGTTCACCTGACTCGACTCCAGAATCGGGACTTGCACCAGCCGGGGCGAGTTGCGCCGCACCGTGTCATA
>JBLNEM010000061.1:0-13260 GCA_050262655.1 Mycobacterium leprae
AGCACACTGATACCCTGCAACAGACTCACGGAGATCAGCCGGGCACCGAACATCGGCTCAGCCGGGTTGCGGGGCGCCCGGTCCATCACATCCGCCTCTTCGCGCTCGCCCTCAAAGACCACGGTGCAGGCCGGGTCGATGATCATCTCCAGGAAGACCACATGGACCGGCAGCAGGGCGAGGGGCCACTTGAACAGCACGGGAATCAGCGACATGCCGGCGATCGGCACATGGACGGCCAGAATGTAGGCCATCGCCTTGCGCAGATTGTCGAAGATGCGCCGCCCCAGGCGCACCGCCGCGACGATGGAGGAGAAGTCGTCATCCAGCAGGACCAGCGAGGCGGCCTCCCGGGCCACGTCGGTGCCCCGCCCGCCCATCGCAATGCCGATATGGGCCGACTTCAGCGCCGGGGCGTCGTTCACCCCGTCGCCGGTCATGGCGGTCACTTCGCCATTCGCCTTGAAGGCATTGACCAGCCGCAGTTTTTGCTCCGGCACCACCCGGGCGAAGATGCTGCAGCTGCGCACCCGGTCCGCCAGTTCCGCATCGGACATCTCGTCCAGTTCGGGCCCGGTGACCACGTTCTCTAGCGGCAAGAGGCCGATCTGGCGGGCAATGGCCCGGGCGGTGGCCGGGTAGTCGCCGGTGATCATCACCACCCGAATGCCCGCCTTGTGGCATTCGGCGACGGCCCCCGGGACAGCGGGGCGAACCGGGTCGGCCAGCCCCGCCAGGCCGACAAACTCGAAGTCGAAGTCGTGCGGTCCATCGGGCAGGGCGCCCTCCTGGAAGGTCGCCTTCGCCACCCCCAGCACCCGCAGACCTCGTTCGGCCATCACCGACACCTCGTGAGTCATCGCCCGGTTGGCCTCGGGAGAGAGGTGGCAGAGGTCGCCTACGGCTTCCGGGGCCCCCTTGACGGCGATCACATAGTCATCGCCATCCGGTGAGCGCCAGACGTGCGACAGCGCCAGCAGTTCCCGGGAGAGGGGGTACTCATGGACCAGGGACCAGTTGGCGTGCAGATGCTCTGTCCCGCTCAGATGTTGCTGGCCCACCTCCTTAAAGGCGATCTCCATGGGATCGTAAGGATCCCTTTGGCTGGCCAGAATGCCGAACTCCGCCACTTCGTGGTACAACTCGGGCAGCGGTTCATGAGTGCCGTCGGCCAGTTCGTGAAACTGCCCGCTCACGCAGAACTGGCGGATGCTCATGTGGTTCTGGGTCAGCGTACCGGTCTTGTCGACGCAGAGCACGGTGGCTGAGCCCAACGTCTCCACCGCCGGAACGCGGCGGGTCAGCACCTGCCGGCGGGAGATACGCCACGCCCCCAGCGCCAGGAAGATGGTCAGCACCACCGGGAACTCTTCCGGCACCATCGCCATGGCCAGGGTGAGGCCAGCCAGGATGCCGTGGAGCCAGTCAGAGCGAGTCAGGGCATAGGTCAGTCCGACCACCAGACAGAGGGCCAGTCCGATCAGGGCGAAGTTCTTGACCAGGCGGCCGACTTCCCGCTGCAGCGGCGTCGACTCCGGTTCGACGCTCTTCAGGGAGCGCCCGATCTTGCCGATTTCGGTCTGCGCGCCGGTGGCGCTGATTCGGGCGACTCCCTGGCCCCGCACCACCAGGGTGCCCGAGTAGACGGCCGGGAGGTCGTCACCACCGGGGCGGCACAGCGTCTCTTGCTCGTCCTCGGCGGCCACCTTGCGCACGGCCACCGATTCGCCAGTCAGCAGCGACTCATCCACGCTGAGATTCAGGACGGAGAGCAAGAGGCCATCGGCCGGCACGCGATCGCCTTCCGACAGCACCACCAGGTCCCCTGGCACTACCTCACGCCCGGCAATGCGGTGCTCCCGCCCCTCCCGGATCACCAACGCCCGGGGGCTGGAGAGGTCACGCAGGGCTTCCAACGCCCGCTCGGTCTTGCGCTCCTGGAAGAAGGTGATGCCCATGATGAGGAAGACGAAGCTCAGGAGGATCAGCGCCTCCTCGAGATCGCCGACCACCAGATAGATCGCGCCGCAGGCCAGGAGCAGGAGGAACATCGGTTCCTTGATCACCTCGAGAGCGATGGCCAGGATGGTGCGGGGCTTGGCAGAGGGCAGTTCGTTGTAGCCGTGGGTCTTGAGCCGTTCGGCTGCTTCTGCCTCCGTGAGTCCTACCAGGTTCCGCCGGTCCATGGGAGCGTGCATCTGCATCGGTACTCCTTTCGCGGGGTTCCCCTGCGCCAAGAAAGTTAGCCGAGGCGAAAAGCCCAAACATGCGTGAAGACCCGCTCCGACAGTCGGTCGGATGGCGGGTCTTCAGGGCTATTCAACTCTATCGCTACCATACAACCATCTGAATCCCCTGGCAACTAGCACAAATGGCTATTCTTAAGACCGGCAGACTGGTCCTGAGCGAGTATGAACCGGGCGTCCGGGGGCTAAAATGGGGAGGCGCCATGCCTGCGCAAGCCAGGGGGGAGAGTGGCTGTGCGATTCCCCGAGGGATTACGTGCTTTCAACCATAGGGATTTCCGCATCTTCTGGCTGGGACAGTTGATATCGCTGATCGGCACCTGGATGCAGACCGTGGGCCAGTCGTGGCTGATCCTGGAGCTGACCAACTCACCGTTCAAACTGGGTCTGATCAGCACGCTCCAGTTCCTCCCGATGCTGGCCCTGGCCCTGGTGGCCGGGGCCGTGATCGACCGGCTGCCAAAGCGGAAGGTGGTCATCGGCACGCAGAGCATCTTCATGCTGCTGGCCTTTGTGCTCGCCGCGTTGGTCTGGACCGGCCGGGTGCAGTACTGGCACGTGGCCGTGCTGGCGCTGCTGCTGGGCCTGGTCAACACACTGGACATGCCCGCCCGCCAGGCGTTTATTGTGGAGATGGTGGGCAAGGAGGATCTGTTGAACGCCATCGCCCTGAACTCCGCGGTCTTCAATGGGGCCCGCATTCTCGGCCCGGCGGCGGCAGGCATTCTGATCGGCAAGTACGGCGTGGCCCTTGGCTTCTTCTTGAACGGCCTCAGCTTCATCGCCGTGATCGCCGCCCTCTTCCTGATTCGGGCCGAGGGTCTGCCCCGGCCGAGGCTGCAGGGCGCCAATATCCTCCACGAGATCGCCGAAGGGGTGCGCTTCGCGATCCACACGCCGCTGATCTTCTTCGCACTCTCCCTGTTGGGTTCCGTCAGCCTCTTCGTGATCAACTTCGGCGTGTTGGTGCCGCTGTTGGCCAGAAACATGCTGAATCAGGGTGCGCAGGGCTTTGGCATCTTGATGGCCGCCATGGGAGCCGGTGCCCTGATCGGCGCCATGATCCTCGCCATGCAGGGGCGCAGCAGCCCGGGCATCGGCGTATTCGTGCTGCTCGGCTCTGTGCTGTGCGTCAGCGCGTTCGCCACGGGGTTCGTCCACAGCTTCACCCTGGCCCTGGTGCTGATGGCCCTGACCGGCGGCTCGCAGATTCTCTTCACCTCCCTGGGCAACACGATGCTGCAGGTTAACTCGCCGGATGAACTGCGGGGGCGGGTCATGTCGTTCTACGCATTGGTCTTCGCCGGCACCACGCCGATCGGCTCCTTCTTCCTCGGCCTGATCACCGAGCGCTGGGGGGCCGCCGCCGGCTGGTGGTCCGGTGGTCTCTTTGGCCTACTTTCGGTGGGGGCGATCGTCCTCTGGTTCCGGGCCAGGCAGGGGGCAGGGGTGGGGCCTCTTCCCACGGAACGCTAAAACGCTTAGAATGTCCAAGGGTGAGTCTACCCCTGGACCCCTATGAGCTATCGTTGTATTGAGGTGACTGGATTGGGTATCTGGCATCGACTGCTGCAAGATTGTCCGGACCGGCTGGCAGCGGCCGCCGATCATGCCATGGAGCGGGTGCGGCCGCAGTGGCAGGCGATTGATGAACTGGTCCTGCTGAACCAGGCGAAAGTGCTGCGGGCCTTCCAGGCGGCCCGGATTGCGGATCATCATTTCATGGGCACCACGGGATACGGCTACGGCGACGCTGGGCGGGAGAAGATCGAGGAGGTCTTCGCCCATCTCTTCGGGACTGAAGCCGGTCTGGTGCGCGTTCAGTTTGCCTCCGGCACGCATGCCATCACCTGCGGCCTCTTTGGCACCCTGAAGGCTGGCGACCGTCTGATCGCTGCCGCCGGGGAGCCTTACGATACCCTGCAGCAGGTGATCAAGGGCGCTCCCGGCTCGCTGGCCGAGTGGGGCGTGGCCTACGAATCGGTGCCGCTGCTGGCCGATGGTGGGGTCGATCTGGAGCGGGTGGTGGAACGGGCCAAGGCGCCCGACGCCAAGGTTGTGTTGATCCAGCGCTCCCGTGGGTACTCGTTGCGGCCTTCGCTCTCGCCACAGCGTATCGGCGAGATCATCCGGGCTGTCAAGGCGGCCAACCCTGGCGTTACCTGTATTGTCGACAACTGCTACGGTGAGTTCACCACCGAGCAGGAGCCCAGCGAACTGGGCGCCGATCTGATGATGGGCTCGCTGATCAAGAATCCGGGTGGCGGCATCGCCCCTACCGGCGGCTACATTGTGGGCCGGTCCGACCTGGTGGAACGGGCCGCGGCCCGGCTTTACGCTCCGGGCATCGCCGGCGAGGTCGGGGCGAACCTGGGGGTGAACCGGCTCTTCCTGCAGGGCCTCTTCCTGGCGCCCCATGTGACCGGTGAAGCCCTGCGGGGCGCACAGTTCACCGCGGCGCTCTTCGCCGAACTGGGCTTTGCGGTGCGCCCGCTCTATAGCGATCCGCGCTACGACCTGGTCCAGGCCGTGGAATTGGGCACCCCGGAGGGCCTGGTGGCCTTCTGCGGCGCCGTGCAGGCCAGCAGCCCGGTGGACGCCCATGTGCGGCCGGAGCCCTGGGACATGCCCGGTTACGCCGATCAGGTGATCATGGCGGCCGGCACCTTTGTCTCCGGCTCGTCGATCGAACTGTCGGCGGACGGACCCATGCGTGCCCCCTACGCCGCCTACTTCCAGGGCGGTCTGACCCGAGAGCATGTGGTCTGGGCGGCCATGAATGCTGCCCATGCCCTGATGCGGCGCGGTCTGCTAAAGGGTTAAGCGGCTCAGGCAGGGAAAAGCTCCCTGCCCCCGTACATAATAGATGGGTGATGTATGGTGGCCTTTGCGATTGCGCTGCTGGTGATGCTTGTGGGCGTGGCGGGCACCCTGGTGCCTGCATTGCCGGGAATCCCGCTGATCTGGGTGGCCATGCTGGGCTATGGCTGGTACAACGGCTTCCACGCCATCTCATGGAGCTTCCTGGTGGTCACGCTCGTCCTGGCAGTGCTCTGTCAGGTGGCCGAGCAGTATGCCCGGGCCTGGGGCGCCAAGCGCTTCGGGGCCGGCAGGGCCGGCGCCTGGGGGGCAGTAATCGGTTCACTGGTGGGTCTCTTCTTCATGCCGATCGGTCTTCTGCTGGGGCCCTTTCTGGGCGCGACGCTGGCGGAGCTGCTGGCGGGCCGCTCGGGGCAAGAGGCGCTCCGGGCCGGCTGGGGCGGCTTGTTGGGTGTGTTGGGCTCGGTGGCCGTCAACTTCATCGTTGCGCTTACGCTGGTCATCGCTTTCGTCGTGAAGGCGTTATAAGGAGGATAAACCGTGGCAAACCGTCCGCAGACCAAAGAAGATGTGATGGAGCGAGTCAAGGAACTGGACGTGCGTTTCATCCGTCTGCAGTTTTCCGATATCCTGGGGATCACCAAGAATGTGGACATCCCGGTGGAGCAGTTGCCCAAGGCCCTGGACGGCCAGCTACTCTTCGACGGCGCCTCCATTCTGGGTTTTGTCCGCATCGAGGAGTCCGACATGCTCCTGCAGCCTGATCCCCAGACGTTTGCGATCTTCCCCTGGCAGGAGCAGGGGGAAGGGGCCACCGCCCGTCTGATCTGCGACGTGATGAACCCGGACGGCACGCCCTTTGTCGGCGATCCCCGGGGCACGCTGAAGCGGGTGATGGCGGAGGCCGCCGAGATGGGCTACAGCCTGATGGTGGGGCCGGAACCGGAGTTCTTCCTGTTCCAGCGGGAGCCGGACGGCAAGCCGACCACCCGGCCCATCGATCAGGCCTCCTATTTCGACCTGGGGCCGGTGGACCGGGGCGAAGAGTGCCGCCGGGATATCGTGCTGGCCCTGCAGAAGATGGGCTTCGAGATCGAGGCGTCGCACCACGAGGTGGCGCCCGGTCAGCATGAGATCGACTTCAAGTACGCCGATGCGCTCCAGACGGCCGACAACGTCGCGACCTTCCGCTTCGTCGTGCGCACCATTGCGATTCAGCACGGGCTGCATGCCTCGTTCATGCCGAAGCCGATCGTCGGCGCCAACGGCTCGGGCATGCATCTGCACCAGTCGATGTTCAAGAACGGCACCAACGCCTTCAACGATCCTACCTCGCCCAGCGGCCTCTCTGAGACGTGCTACCAGTACATCGCCGGCCTGCTGGACCACGCCCGTGCCTTTACGGCCGTCTGCAACCCGCTGGTCAACTCGTACAAGCGCCTGGTCCCGGGCTATGAGGCCCCGGTCTACCTGGCCTGGTCGGAGATCAACCGCTCGCCACTGATCCGCATTCCGGTGAAGCGGGGCCGCTCCACCCGGATCGAGCTGCGCAGCCCCGACCCCTCCGGCAACCCGTACCTGGCCCTTGCCACCACCCTGGCCGCCGGCCTGGACGGCATCAAGCGGGGTCTGAAGCCGCCCGCCCCGGTGAACCGGAACGTCTTCCTCATGACCCCGGAAGAACGGGCGGCGGAAGGCATCGACAGCCTCCCCGGGAGCCTGCGGGAGGCACTGGCAGAGCTGGAGGCCGACCGGGTGATGCAGGACGCGCTGGGCCAGCACATCTACGCCAACTTCATGGAAGCGAAGCTGATCGAGTGGGATATCTACCGCACACAGGTCCACCAGTGGGAGTTGGACCAGTACCTGGCTACATTCTAGCCGCTGGCGTTTGGGGCAATCTGACAAGGGTAGCAGGCGATCGTCCTGGCTACCCTTGTCCGTTTTGTGACCGAAGTGCTGGTATCGCTTCGTGGTTCCGAGAACCCGTTTTCGTGTCTGGCCGGCTCGGGCATCCTAAGCGAATCCATCCATCAGTGGGGTGCATCATGCCAGAGAGAGCAGCCGCAAGAATACGGTCGGCGGTCATCACCTTCCTGGTGTTCATCACCGTTGAGTCAGCCGTCGCTTTCCTCTCCCCGAATCAGGCGGCGGCGATTGCAGCACCGCAGGGTGCGCAGTGGGAGAATGTCAGGCCAGACGACTCTTTCGCCCTCGTTTTCCTGCACGCAGTGCGGCCACAAATCCAGGCGGCCATCACTGGCGCCTATGGTGGAACTCCTCTTTACGAAAATGTGAGGGTGGTTGCTGTCAGGCGCCTGAAGAGTGACCCCCAGGTGGCTGACGTAGAGATCCGAGCAGACACCTTTGAAGGGGCGCATAACCCTCTCGGGACAGTAACAGTCGTCTTCCGGAGCACGCCTCTCCAACTGATCGTCGGTGAGGTCACGGTTAGAAAGGCAAAATGACTTCAGGGACAGCCCGGCGGCTGTCCCTGGTTCATCCCGCCGCCGTCGGGGACGCTCAGCTTCGTCTCCGGGGAAGCTGGGCTTCTTCACTGTCCTGCTTTTAAAGGGCACCGCCCCGCATACGCGTCAAAAACGAGACAGAGACGACCTTTTTGCCCCTTCAACGCACGTAGTCGGGTGCCTCTGTCCGGTTTTTATAGCGTTTTTGGCGCCTGTGCCTTTAAAATCACGACAGCCGACAGGAACTTGCTGGTGACTCTTGGCCGTCAGCCCTGAACCGCAGCCGGCCCCACGTCTACGCCGCAGTGCATACCATGGCCTGTGGACCCGTTCTGGTCGGAGGCGATGGCGGTGTTGCCAGTTGGCGGGTTCGCAGGCGCAGGGGCGCCGTGTGTCACCGTGTGCGCCTTCATGGTGGACGGGGCTGATGCCGATTACCGCCGCTTTCAGCAGGACGTGCAACAAAGCAACATCATCTTCCGCCAGTGCGGGTTCCAGGTGCAAGGGGTAAGCTTTCAGGTCATTGGCGATCGGAGCTTGCTCGATTTCCCTGACTGGTACACCGCTATACCGCAGTCAGTCACGCCACTGTTCGGCTACGCGAGTTCCTGCGCTGCAGGCGACGTGATCGTGTTCTATATTCGCAGCACAGGGGGCGCTTTCGCCGGTGCGGGCAGCCGAAACATGGTCAATGGGCGCCCAGGGTTCGTCGTGACGGACGTGCGAAGGCCCAATACCTTCGCCCATGAGTTGGCCCACATTCTGTTCGGCGGTGGCCACAGTACCGATCCGACCAACATTCTCCTGGGACTCACCAACCGGATCGTCGTCGATCCACCGCGGGTGACGGCGGCCCAGTGCCAGGCTGCTCTGACTTCGCCGCTCATGCACGCGTGCCTGCCCGCACTGCCGACGCTCCGGCAAGCCGATGTGGCTCCCCTGCTCCTGTCGCCTGCCAGTGACGGGGAGGTTGCAGTGCGGGGCAGAGCAGCAGCCGCCCTGGCGCAAATCGGCGGGCCGTCCGCGATTCAGGCACTGGCAGTTGCCGCCCAGTTGGACGGCAGCCCCGTCGTGCGGCTGAACTCCGCCTACGCAGTGAGGCAATTGGCGGGTGGCTCAGCCCGTCCGGTGCTGCTGAGGCTCCTCCTGGATCCGGATGAAGGGGTGCGGCGGGTCGCCCTGAACGGAATCACCGCATTGTCCACCAGGGCCGGAACAATACAGGACGGTAAGCGCTGAGCGGCGCGTACCGTCCTTTTGTGCATCGTTTCAATAGGGATCGTACCGGAAGGTTTGCGGACGATGGTCCGATTGGCTGCCGAGGATCGCCGGGGTGAACCGGGTGGTCGGGTCGGCGGTAGACTGCTCAAATTCGATCACGATATCGACGGGTCTCAGCTCGGGCGGGATATTGACGCACCGCTGTGCACATTCCACGGTTATGCCAATATCAACGCCGGACGTCAGCGCAATGCACGACCCCAAAAGCACCGGGAGCAAGCCGATTTCCCCGACGGGACCAGTCGGGAGGCCTGTCAGCAGAGCGCCGAACCCACATGCGACCAGTAGGGAACTGGTAAGCCGTGACTCTACGCCGCGTTCGCTTAAACAGCGATTATAGCAGTCTACAAAGCTTTCTCCCTCCCGGCGGTAGGGGGGGACTGGAATGAAGGAAGTTGTCGGCGTTGCTGAGGGAGACTGAGCCATTTGGAAGAACTGCATGGTAGAGTCTCCTTTCCAGGTCTGTACAGCTTATCCTATGTCCCAGGTCATGCAACTGTGCGGGAGGGCCAGTCCCGGCAGACGATCAGTTTGTCCAGCGCTTTTTGTGGAGGGGGGCCTGACTCCGTCTTTTCATCACCCATTGCCAATGGTACAATTGCACTGACGATTCCAGCGAAGCGGAGGGATGGAGTATCGATACCGAGGCTGGGCAACTGGACCTGATTTCCCGTCTGGACCAGAATCGCCTTGCCATCTACCTGGCAGAATCGGGACGACAGCAGAAGCGTGTGGGCGTTGCCTATGTACTGCTCCTCGCTCTGGGCGGGCTCGGTGTACACCGGCTCTACCTGGGCGACAACAAAGGCCTCCTCTATGCGGGGGCCGCGGTGGCAACTGCCACGTTGCTGCAGAGTGGGCCGAGGGCAGCGCCGGGGCAACGTGCCTTCATGATTGCGGGGATCTGTCTCGTCTGGTTGATCCTTCTGGGTCTCGTAACCGATCTATTTACGTTGCCCGCACAGGTCGACCGGGCGAACCGGCGGATCCGGCGGGACCTGCTAAACCGTATGGCCGAGCGCACCGATCCTGAATAAGAAGCGTCAAGCGGCTGCACTGCCTGATCATAGGCCGGCAGCCGCTCTTTTTTTGCGGGCAAGAATCCGCAGGATATGGGGAGGGCCCAAGACTTGACGCAAAGACCTACATCTGGTAGGCCATTGGGAGGGCCACTATGGCCACCCAATTGACGAGAGGTGTTTCACATTGTCACAGATTCAAGTTGCATTCCTCGGCCTGGGCGCCATGGGGCTGCCCATGGCCGTCAACCTACAGCATAAGGGATTCAGCGTTGTCGGGTGGAACAGGAGCGCCGGCCGTGGCGAACCGCTGCTGGCGGTCGGCGGGCGACTCGCCCCCACGATTCGAGAGGCTGTGGCGGAGGCCGATTTCATCATCACGATGCTGGCGGATCCGGCGGCGGTCCGGGCGGTGGCGATGGGGCCGGAGGGCCTGCTCTCGGCCTGTAGGGCTAGTGCGGTCTGGGTCGAGTGCTCCACCATCGGGCCGAGTGTGGCCCGAGAATTGGCAGCGCTGGCGCCTGGTGCCGGCATCTCCTTTGTGGACGCACCAGTGCTGGGGAGCGTCGGTCCCGCCACCGATGGCAGCCTCCATTTCCTGGCCGGGGGCGACGTGGCGGCCGTCGAGAAGGCTCGGCCGCTGCTGCTGGCGATGGGACGGATGGTGAGCCACTTCGGGCCGGAAGGGCAGGGAGCGGCCGCCAAGGTGATCTCCAACATGGTGGTGGGTTCTTTGCTGGCAGCCGTAGGCGAGGGCCTTGCGGTGGCCGAACGGCTGGGGCTGGACCGGGGCGAGGTGGCCGAGATGCTGATGAACGGCCCGGTTGGCGCTCCCGTCGTGAAGTTGAAGCTCCCGCTGATGGTGAACGAAGCGTTCAGCCCGTCGTCCTTTCAGCTGAAGTGGATGGAGAAGGATATGGCGCTGTTTCTGACCGAGGCCGGGAAGGTTGGCGCTGCGTGTCAGACCGCCGCAGGCGCCCATGGCGAGTTGGCGGCCGCCCGTGCCGCCGGGTATGGTGACCTGGACTTTGCCGCCGTGGCCGGCTTCATCCGGCAGATGGCCCAGGGGCCGACCGGGGGAGAGTAGATCCGCCCGCTATGCAAGGAAAGAGACCGCACCACTGCGGTCTCTTTCTGCTATCTTCCCGACGCTCCGGTCAACTCCTGGGCCACTTTGGCGATACGAGGATCGGGATGGGTGGCCAGCGACCGGAGGGCCTGCCGGGCTTCCTCGGCCCGAATCGAGGCGATGGCGTAGAGCAGCGGCTCCTGTCCGTCCGGCCCAATCTGCTCCAGTGCGTGCACGAGCAAGGGCACCACAGCGGCCCCACCAACGGCTGCCATGTCGGTAGCGGCTGCCGCAGCCAGATAGGCATCACCCTTCAGCAAGAACGGCTGCAACAGTTCCACCGTGCGGGGCTCCCGCAGCGCGACCAGGGCATCCATACACTCTACCAGCAGGTCGGGCAGCTCGCCCTTCGGAAAGGCCAGCTTCAGGGCCAGTACCGCAGTGCCGGCCGGGTCGCCCAGCGAGCCAATCGCCTTGGCGGCTGCGACGCGGGTGGCCAGTTTGGCAAAGGGGCCTTCCGCATTCGAGCACGGGGCGTTCGGCTCATGGTCAAAGAGCAGCCAGGCCAGATCGACCAGAGCCCCATCGGGACCCACATTGGCCAGCAGCGAAGCAGCCGCCACCCGCAGACCCGTTGCCGTGTCCGCCATGCCGAAGCCTACGGCCTCTACCTGAACCGCGCGAATCGCCCGCCGGGCCACCGCTGCGATGTCGTCGGGATGCACACCGGTCGTGTCATCCTGATCGTCACCTGGCTTGGCCAGCCTGCCCAGCGCCTCCAGGAGCGCCATACGGGCCCAGCAGCCATGATCGCTCTCGGGTGCGCCATCGTCCAGCCGCCAAAAGGCCTGGAGAATCGCCGGAATGGCGCCCGGGAACGTAAGGCGCTTGGCGGCGGCCTCTACCACCAGGGGTGATTGATCGGCCAGGGCCACCGCCAGGGAGTGCTGATCGGTGGTCTGGCTGAGCGCTTTCAGTTTGGCGTCGATCGAACGATGACCAGTGCCCTTCATCTACTGGAAACCTCCCGCCAAAAAAAGTTCGAGAAAATGATGGCCCGGCGCGAGGAGAATCGCACCGGGCCAGCGACTATCAAGATGTAATCAGTCCATTCGCCGGATCAGACCAACCACCCGGCCGAGAATCTGGACGCTGGGTACGATGATCGGATCCATGTAGCGGTTCTCCGGCTGAAGCCGAATGTGGCCCTGCTCCTTGAAGAAGCGTTTCACAGTGGCTTCATCTTCAATCAGGGCGACGACGATTTCGCCGTTGCTGGCAGACTGCTGGCGGCGCACCAGAACATAGTCGCCATCCAGAATCCCGGCTTCGATCATGGACTCGCCCTGGACTGCGAGCAGGAAGAGGTCGGACTCGTCGGCCCGCACGAAGTCGGCCGGCAAGGGGAAATGATCTTCGACGTTCTGCTCGGCAAAGATCGGCAGCCCGGCGGTCACTCTCCCGACCACAGGCACGTTGAATGTGCGCCTGCGGGGCATGGGGCCGTCGTCATCCAGTACCTCAATCGCCCGGGGCTTGGTAGGATCACGGCGGATAAAGCCCTTCTCTTCCAGACGGGCCATATGACCGTGAACCGTGGAGCTGGAACTGAGGCCGATGGCTTCGCCGATCTCCCGCACAGAAGGGGGATAGCCCTTCAGCCGGATCTCCTGTTTGATGAACTCCAGAACTTGTCGCTGGCGTTCGGTAAGATCGTCGGGCATGCAGCGGCACCTCCCTAATATGTGGGCAATAGGAGCGAAAGCAGTAAGCGACCGAAGCCGCCGAGATTCGCCAGGGACCTGTGGCAGGCCACAAATATATGCGCCGCGCGTTCTAGCAAATGCTGCCTCGATTATACCACAGCCCCTTCCGCCTGCAAACGCCTGTTCGAAGATTTTCTGTAGAGCGCTTGACTCGAACGGACATTCGTGGTAACTTTGATACGAACAAACGTTTGGTACTCGTTTGTTGATCGACTGAGGGGGGTCTGCTTCATGGTTGCTACAGCACTTCAAGTTGAATCTTTCACGGCCACTCGTTCTGCCGGGCGTCGTTCCTTGCCCCGGCGGGCCACCATGCGCCAGCGCCGCATGATCACGCTGGCTGTTCTGTTCACACTGGTGGTGCTGGGGCTGCTCCTGGCATTCCCGCCAATCGTCCATACCGCTTCCCGCAGCATCGAGCCGCACACCGTCCAGTACACCGTGGCCCGGGGCGACACCCTGTGGCAGATCGCCGAGCAATACGCCGGCGGTGGGGACGTGCGCAAGATCATCGAAACCATCAAGGAGACCAACCACCTGCGGTCGGCCGTCGTACAGCCTGGCCAGGTGCTTTTGATCCCGGTTGCCCCC
>JBLNEM010000062.1:0-6075 GCA_050262655.1 Mycobacterium leprae
GGCATCATGACGGAGGAAAGCCCGGGCGTCTACCACCTCGCCCAAACCCAGCAGTACCGGATTACCACCTCCGTTCCGCTCAGTGAAACCAAAGGCTGGCAGATCAAAGACTTGAAGATCATGGTCGACGGGCAGGACGAAACCGCGCGTGCGGCACAGAAGGGGAACAGTTTCTCTGGCTTCAACTTCGAGCGGAAGGATGTAACAAACGCTTCGCTGGCGGTCTTCGATCCGGCCAGGACCTTCTCGGTGCCGACGACCCGCACACTCTCCTTCCGGATCGTCAGGGCGAACGGCACGCCCGTCGCCAACTTCTCAGTCGTGGTCGAGATACCCGAGCAGGGCGCCAGCCAAACCATCACCACCGACGCGAATGGCTGGGTAGAACTGGACCGCTCCGACGAGGTCCGGTTGTCGATCCAGAAGGGCGACCTGGTTCGGGTAGAGGGACCGCAGACGATCTACTGGCCAGAAGACCCGAACACGCTCTTTTGGTGGGAGGAGACCACGCCCCGCTGCGAAATGGAGTTCCGGCCCACCGTGAAGCGTCTGGCCGTAGAGCCGGGTCAGACGGCTCAGTTCGGCTTTGAGGTGATCAACCGGGGAAACAACATCGACAACTATCAGGTCAGTGTGGCGGGGGTTCCGACCGAATGGGTGGAGGTTGAGTACGGTGGCTCGCTGGGCCTCTTTCCGTGGTTCGGTCAGGTGGTCTACGTCAACGTAACCCCGCCCCGCTCTCCCGACACGAAACTCGCCTCCTACCATATCACCGCGACCGCCGTCTCCAGTTGCCAGACCAAGACGGCGGCGGCCGACCTCAAGGTCCAGGAGTTCCACCAACCCACGGTCGACTTCTACGGCGAAGCGCTGGTGCCGCGGCCGATTGTCGCCCCGGGAGTCTGGCCTGCGGCGCACAGGGCAGGTCAGAACGGTACCCTGGATGTCATCATCTGGTCCGACGCGCCGCTACCTCTGTCGGCCACGGCCGACCTGGAGAAGCTGGGCGGCAAGGTGATCCGGGAACTGCCCATCATCGACGGCTTCTCCGTTCAGATTCCGGGCGGAAAGCTGAGCGACCTGGCTACCCTCCCCTGGGTCAACCATGTGGATGAGAACCAGACCGTTCGGGCGGACCTCAATCGATCCGTCCCGGCACTGGGCGCGGCAGACCTGTGGAACATGGGTTACGACGGGGCCGGTGTCGTGGTGGCCCTCGTGGATTCCGGCGTGGACTATACCCATGATGCGCTGAAAGGCCACGTCATCCTGGGGCCGGACATCGTCAACCGCGACGATGATCCGATGGATGACCTGGGCCACGGTACTTTTGTCGCCGGCGTCGTGGTCTCCCAGCATGAGGTCCTGCACGGTGTGGCCCCGGGCGCCATGGTCATGGCCGTGAAGGTCCTTTCAGCGGAGGGCTCCGGCACGCTGGATGGTGTGATCCAGGGCGTTGACTGGGCGGTGCGCCACGGTGCCGACGTGATCAACCTTTCCCTCGGTGCCGCCCCGAGCGGCGGCTATGACCCCCTCTCGGTTGCCTTGGACAACGCGATGAAGAGCGGCGTGCTGGTGACGGTCTCTGCCGGCAACGATGGTCCCGACTTCGGCACGGTCACCAGCCCCGGTGATGCCCGGCTGCCCATCACGGTGGGCGCCACCGATGTCTACCGGGCTCTGATGGACTACTCGGCCAGAGGCCCGACGCTGGACGGGCGGACCAAACCTGACCTGGTGGCTCCGGGCGACAACATCACCTCACTCTACCTGAACCATGGTTTCAGGGCCTGGTCCGGCACCTCTTTCGCCGCCCCGCACATCGCCGGCCTTGGCGCCATGCTGATCCAGGCCACAGGCGCCGAGCCGCTCCTGATCAAGGAGGGGCTGATGGCGACGTCCACCGACCTCGGCTATGGCCCCAACAGCTCGGGGGCGGGCTTCCCCAACCCTGAAGCGGCCCTGGAGTACATCCAGGAGGCCAACCTGGTCGTTCAGCAGGAGGCCTATCCCGGCCAGACCGTCACCTACGAGTTCAATCTGACCAACAACGGCAGCGTGGACGACCGCTTCCGGCTCACCCAGTGGTTCGACGACAACGGCCTGCGGTACCGGGCCCAGTCTAGCCTGCCTACCTCGTCGCTGCAGAGCAACGTCGCCCCCGACAAGATCGCCAGCGGCGCAGGGGTCAAGGCGCAGGTGCAGGTCACGGTCCCGTGGGACTGGGCCGGGGCCGAGGATGCCGTCTACGTCCTCCACATGCAGGCCACCTCCCGCGCCGACCGCTATGCGACCGACATGGACCTGGCCACGTTGAAGGTGAAGGCGACGAAGCAGTCCATAGCGGCCTACGCCGAGGCGGCCACCCGGCAGTTGAAGAACGAAACCAGGGCCATGTCGCTGAACTCGGGCACCAAAACCACGCTGCTGGCGCTGGAAGAGGAACTGGCGGCAACCGCTCAGTCGGCCACCGCTGCACTGGCAGCCGGTAACGAATCCCGGGGGAACGACTACCTGCGCCAGGCCCGCAGCATGGTGGACTCCCTGCTGGAGACGCTGGCCGAGTACCGGTCAGCCAAGCTGATCACCGTAGCGAACGCCGATCGCCTCGGCCAGAAGCTGGGGAACATCGCCGCCGACCTCGACCGGGCCGCCGGCACGCCGATGCGGTAACGACCCAATCATTCAAGACGCGGCCCTCCCCCGCAAGTGGAGGGCCGCTCCGTTGGCCGGGACAAGGGTCAGCTAGTACTGCCAGTTGACGTTCACGTAGCCGGTGCCGCTGGACGGGGTGGTGTAAACGTGATTCGAACCGTTCTCCCACGTCACCGTTCCATCGGCAGCGATCTTCATGAACTTGAACTGGATCGTCGTGTTGGCCGGCACACTCACGTTCAGGAACCAGTTCGGGTAATTCGGGCAGAGCAGGGGCCCGATCGCCACCGTCTTGGACGTTCCCCAGTTGCCCAACTCCTCGACACTGCCGGACAGGTAAATGTAGTCGCCGGTGTTGGTAGGTGTGGCGTTGTTCACCGTGAACGTGACGGGTACCTGAGCGCCGGTCAGCATCTCCACGCTGTACGTATTGCTGGTACCGCCGCCGGTGGTGACATTTACACCAGCACTGCCAGGGGTGACACCGCTCGGGACGGTCACCTGAATCTCGTGGCTGGACCAGCTGTTCACGGTCGCCGCCACGCCGCCGATCTTCACGGTGCCGGTGGTCGACCCAAAGCCCTCGCCGTTCACCCACATGGTCTGGCCACTACGCACCATGGTAGGCGCCGCACTGCCGACTTGAGGGACACCAGGTTCGGGGGCGACATAGGACCAGACAGAGACTTCCTTTGGCTGCAGCGTGAAGGCAGAGACGGGGTTGTTCCCGCTCCCGCTGCTGACGCTGATGCTGTTGCCACCTAGCAGACCGCCCAGATAGTCCGAGTAGGTCCCCCCGGGCAGGTTGGTATTGAGGCCGGTAATGTTGTAACCGGTGGTGTCATTCTTGTTGATTGCCACCAGCACCACGTTGTTGTAGAACTGGCGCTCGTAAATATAGACGTCGTTGTTGATCCAGCGCTGCGTACTGCTGCCATACTGGATGGCCGGGTTCTGCGTACGGAGGCTGGCCAGCTTCCCGATCTCGTTGTAGGCAGTGGTAGTGGTGCTGAATCCCGGCATCATCGGACGGTTGTACGGATCCGTGCCGCCACCGTTGTCGTTATGCAGGTACTGCTCGGTTCCGTAATAGATGACCGGGGTACCCCGCTGGGTGAGCAGGAAACCCAGAGCCTCATGCAGGCGGTCGTAGCTGGGGTTGAGGGTCAGGAAGCGGGACATGTCATGGTTATCGAGGAAGGTGACCAGGTTTTCCTTGTACTTGTAGTCGTTCGCCGTGTTCGTCAACATGGTGTCCAACTCGCTCATGTTGTTGTTCGAGCCGAACACATCGCGAGCAGCCTGGTTAAAGTAGAAATCCAGCACGGAGATGCCGCTGCTGTTGGCGAAACGCACGTTGTCCTGGTAAAGCGGGTCGGTGTTGCCGCCTCCCAGATACCATTCGCCGAACATCGCGGCGGGCTTGACACTGTGCACCGAATCGGCGAAAGTCTTCAACCAGCCGCCGGTGCCACCCGGCATGTGCTTCACGGCGTCCAGGCGGAAGTCGTCAACACCCTTGTTCAGCCACATCTGTGCGGCGCCCTTTAGATAAGAGTCGGTGGCGCTGCTCTCCTGATTCAGGTCGGCCAGATCCGCCAGGTTGTTGTACTCCACCTGGTATCGGTCATTCCAATCGGAGATACCCCCGTTGTGGTGCCAGAGATTGCTGGTGTCGTTCGAATAGGTACCCCACAGCGTGCCGTTCTTGTAGAGGTTGCCCATCTCCCCCGTGGTACTGGGGTTGGAGTGGTTGGGGGCGAAGTCCATGATCACCTTGATGCCGTTTTGGTGGGCGGCGGTGGTGAAGTTCGTGAAATCGGTCCAGGTACCGAAATGCGGCTCGAGGTTGTAGAAGTCCCGGGCCCAATAGCCGTGGTAACCGGTTTCGTAGTCGGTGCCATTGCTGTACACGGCAGGCTGGGTGATGTTCTGGACAAGCGGACTGGTCCAGAGCCCACCCAGATTCATGCCTTTCAGGTAGGACATCCGCTGGGTCAGGCCGGCAAGGTCCCCGCCCCAATAGTACTTCCAATTGGCCTTGCTGCTGTCATACAGGTTCGGGGACGAAGCGGGATTGTTGTTGGTCGTGTCGCCGTCGGAGAAACGATCGACGAACACCTGGTAGATCACGTCCGACTTCAGATTCGCCACGTTCGTGACGTTGCCGGCCTTGACCGGAACCGGTGTACCAACAGCACTCAGCCCGACTGTCACCGCCAACACGCTGATTACCGAGAGCCCGATGATCTTCTTGCGCGCCATGGACTGAACCCTCCTGCCATTTTGTTCGAATAAAAAAAGCCCGCCGGCTTCCTACGGGGGAAGCTTGGCGGGGTTGTCACACGATGTGAGCATTGCCCTCGTATTGCGGGATACGATCCTGCGGCTCGATTGAGAACCAACTGACTTCATCGTAAGCCAACGCAAGGCCAAGAGCAACGTGCATTGATCTGAAATTAGACTAATAGCATTCCAACAATGTCGAATTTTGTCAGCCTGCACAACAGTCCTTTAGCAATGGCCAGAACCAGGGCCGATGCGGTAGCGGTGACAATAGAGTAGGGGCCGCCCTTTCGAGCGACGCCCCCTCGTCAAACCGGACGTGCGCTATTTACGCATCCGGCTTCCGCCGGTCGTAGCCCTACAACAGGGAGTGAGTCGTCGTCCCCCCGTTACCGGGGTGCAGATTTCACACCTGCTGGGCTAAAGGGTGAGCAGAGATACCAGTCCGAGTGATTCAAGGCGCTTGTTCGGTAGCAAGTCGGATGCCACGCGGCTCCGGCTTGCTTTCTTTTTCAAGACCTTCGACCGCAATCGCATGCGTATCCACTGGTCCAGCGCCTCGAATCTTCCTTTCATGTGGCCATGGCGGTAGTAGTTGCCCCATCCCCGGATCACCGGGTTGAGTTCTGCAATTACTTCCTCCAACGTCTTGTGCGTCTGTCGTGGTGTCAACTCTCGCACTCGGTCCTTGAACTTCTCCAGGGAACGTTTGCGTGCCACTCGGTAGCGGCCCTTGAACGTGAACCCCAGGAAGTCGAAGCCCTCGTAGAAGCGGGTTATGCGGGTCTTGGTCGGATGGACCGTCAGCCGCAGTATCCCTTCCGCCATTTGCTTCAGGAGCCCGAGTGCTGTCTTCGCCTTGTTCTGGTCCTGACAGAGAATCACCATGTCATCCGCATACCTTACGACCTTGTACCCCCAGTTGGTGAGGGCCAGATCCAGGCTGTGGAGGTAAATGTTCGCCAGCAGCGGGGAGATCACCCCGCCCTGCGGCGTCCCCGTGGTCTGGTAGGTCAGGTTGCCCTCATCCATGACTCCAGCTGTGAGCCACGAACGAATCAGGTTGAGGATGCGCCCGTCGGTGACCCTCTCTTTTACCTTCGCCATCAGCACCTCGTGGTCCAACGTATCAAA
>JBLNEM010000063.1:0-8409 GCA_050262655.1 Mycobacterium leprae
GCGGGCTCCGAAGAAAAGGCGTCCGTGGCGGCACAGGCCCGTCGGCGTAAGGAACTCCCACGAAGTACACCCACGAAGTGCCACTTGCAAGCCGTGGCCCCACTATGATATCCTCTGATACGTCGGTTCCAACTGCACAGACTTTGGTGACCATCAGCCACGGAGAGATACCCAAGCGGCTGAAGGGGCGGCTTTGCTAAAGCTGTAGGGGGCGCAAGTCCCGCGAGGGTTCAAATCCCTCTCTCTCCGCCATCTGGACCGCTAGCTCAATGGTAGAGCATCCGACTCTTAATCGGACGGTTGTAAGTTCGAGTCTTACGCGGTCCACCAAAGCGAACGAAAGGCGACTAACGCAGGTTAGTCGCCTTTCGGTTTTTTGCATTATTGCCCCCGTCCCGCCGGGCCTTCGAAGAAGATGGCGATACAGCCTGGACCGGTGTGCGAGCCGATGACCGGACCGATGGTGGAAACAACGACTTCGCCCACGCCGTACTGCGTCTTGAAGCGTTCCGCCACTTCAGCCGCTTCTTCCGGTACGGCCGCGTGGCTGATGCCGACCCGCGACCCTTTCAGGTTGGTCCCGAGGCGATCCACCTCTTCGAAGAGGCGGGCAATGGAGCGCTTCCGGCCGCGCACCTTGTCGATCGGGATCAGATGGCCGGACATATCGACGTCAAGCACTGGCTTGATCCCCAGCAGTTTGGCCGCCATGGCGGTCAGGGCACTGAAGCGACCGCCCTTCAGGGCATAATCAAGCGTGTCGAGGGTGAAGACGTGGCAGACCCGCTCACGGAGCGCGGTGGTGGAGGCTACGATCTCCTCGGCGGAGGCGCCCCGATCTGCCAGGTCCGCCGCATGCAGGACCATCAGGCCCTGACCCATCGAGGCGCCCAGGCTGTCCACCAAGTGAACGCGACTGTGCAGGGGCTCGTCTGCCGTGGCGATCAGGGCGCTGCCCAAGGAGCCGCTGAGGCCTGAACTGAGGCCAACATAGACTACTTCTTCATCCTGCGGTACACCGTTGAAAGCCTCCAGGTACTGCCCGGGATTGATTTGTGAAGTGGAGGGGCTGCCGCCGCCCTGTTGCAGCCGCGTATAGAACTCGTCCGCTGTAATGTCCACACCGTCGCGCAGCATCTCCTGGCCAAAGGTAACGGACAGGGGAATTACGCCGATGCCGCGTTCGACCGTCAAGGAGCGGGGCAGGTCGGCGCAACTGTCACACATGATTCGGACCCTCTTGTTTGCCATAAAGGTATCATTCTCCTATCCTCTGGCTTTTACAACCGAACAATCTTCCCAGCATGGCGCACAGCGGCGGTGGACAGAATAAGGGCGAAAGCAGAATGGAACCGGAAAAGGCAGGGGGCGAGTCGGGTGCGTAAGTGGTTGGCACTAGTTCTCCTGGCTTCGCTGCTAACCACCGGCTGTATGGCCGGCGGCAGTGCTGGCGGTGGCGGTGGCGGCGGAGGCCAACAGGCAGCCCCGGAACCGAGTAGTGACCAGCTTCAGAAAGCGGTCAAGCAAGCGTTGTCCACTGATGATATGAAAGACTTCCTACGCACGTCCGTCCGGCAGCAGACCGGCATTGAGATGCTGGAGATGGCCTTGAACACTCAGGACGGGCAGCAGGTACTGAACACGGCCGTGCAAAAGCACATGACCACACCCCCGGCCCAGGCGGCGCTGGTCAGCCAGGTGTCTAACCTGAAGGAAGACCCGTCCTTCAAGACGCAGTTGCAGCTTGCGATCCGTGACACCCTGCATGAGATGGTGGCCAAGGGCGTCGACACCAGCGCTGGTGGCGGCAAGCAAGCCAGCAAGCAGGGGGGCGGCGGCAAGCAGCAGAAGGGTGGTCAGGGCGGCAGCAGCGGTGGCGGTGGCGACGGCGGCGGCGGCTAGCCGCCGTCTCCGTTTTTAGTCGAGCCGCTCAATCTCCGGTCGCGGCATAAGGCCATCGGCCTGAAGGGCCTCTAACAGCTCTTTATACTGTGAGCCTTTCACGATCAGATCGGTGGGGCTCAGTTCGCCCAATACATAGGGACCTGTCCGGCGCGAGGCCTTGATCTGTTCCGCCAGAATGGGAGTGGCGCAGCGCAGCATGGTCACCGCCTGCAGATAGACCTGTCCGTAGGTTTCGGCCCAACTCCGCAGGTCGAAGGCGACATTCTGGGGGACGCCGGTGGCCGAATGGGCCTGGAGGAACTGCAGGATCTCCTCGCCCGTGCTGCCGGCCTTCAGTGCCCGGTAAATCGATTGCCGGCTCAAATGGTAGGTCAGCGTGCGGTCGGTGCGCTTCTCCAGATCGGCCATGAGTTCAAGGTGCCAGAGCAGCTCAGGGGCGGCCGGGCGGGTCACGATCACCTCGAAGGTGGCCTGCAGCAGCATGGAGGGGCCCCCGGGGGATTCCGGTTCCGGCGGCACCCGGCCCTGCAGGATCTCCATGCCGGCAGGGGTCAGACGGCAGACGAGGTCCACATCGACCTGGTCGGCTGCTTCATCCGTCTCCGCCGTAGGCGGCGCCGGCTCATCCTCCACTCGTGCCAGTTCAACCAACCCCATGGGTTCGAGGAACGTGGTGAGGTGATGCTTGAGCCGGAGCAGGAAGGAGCCTCGCTGCGAGGGATTGATCAGCGGCTCTACTTCTTGCACCAGCCGGTTCACGGAGACCCATCGTTCCTGCACAGAACGCATCATGGAGAGGAAGGTCTGTAGGTCCTGATAGTAATAGCGGTCCTGCCAGAAGCTGAACAGGTCCAACTGCTTTGCCCCTGTAGGGCCGCCAATCCATGGCAACAACTCCGAGGAAGGGACCAGCAGGCCCTCTTCCCGCATGATCAGGTGGCGATCCAGCGCGTAGCTGACCAATAGACCCAGCGGCTCCGGGTACCGGCCCACCAGTCCCTCCTCATCATCAGTAGGAGTGAAGAGTAGGTCCAGCAAAGCCCGCAGGTGGCGCTTGAAGATCTGCCCCTGTTGGGTCAGGGTGATCTCATTCTTCCGGACATAGGCCAGGAAGCGGTATAGGTCTTCCACCAGATCACGCTCGGGCAGAAGCGGGATCACTTTGGCTTCAGGGGGCAGGCAGAGCCGGTAGATCATCTGCCGGTTCAAAATATCGGACAGAACCGCCAATAGGTCCTGCGGGATAAAGAAGACTTGCCGATACTCCCGGGTGCGCAGGTAGACCAGCCCGCGATCCAGGAGCCCTTCCAGCGCTCGGGGAGCAGTCTTGCGCCGGCGGCCCGAGAGCAGGTTCACGATCTGGTAGCACAGTTCTACGGTAATGCCCTGGTCGCCGCCGTTGAAGAAGACCACCTTCAGGGCAGCCCATTCTTCATCCGACAGATCGGCCAGCAGCCCCTGCAGGAACGGCCGGTCCAGCAGAGCCCCCGCCAGTTGCCGTTCCTGGGTATCACGCTCAACACCCTGCCCCATCCCTACCGAGAGAGCGATGCGCTCCAATTGATCGGCGGGCGCCTTGGTCAGGCATTCTGAGAGAAGCACCGCATCACCTCCCTGGTTCATTTGCAGCCAGGAACTCCTCCCCGTGGGAGATCTCATACCGGTAACCCTGCTCCGTCAGGAACAACTGCCGCTTGGCCGCAAACTCCTGTTCCCGAGTCTCATGGGTGACCAGGGAGTAGAAATAGGCCTGTGAACTGTCGGACTTGGGCCGCAGGATTCGGCCCAGCCGTTGGGCCTCTTCCTGGCGGGAGCCAAAGGTACCGCTCACCTGGATTGCAACCGACGCGTCGGGCAGATCCACCGCAAAGTTAGCCACCTTGGACACCACCAGGACCTTGATCTCGCCGTTACGGAATGCGTCGTAGAGACGCTCCCGCTCCTTGGTAGGTACCTGCCCGGTGATGAGCGGCGCATTCAGTTCGCGGGCCAATTGCTTCAACTGATCCAGATACTGACCGATGACCAGAATCATGTCATCGGCATGCTTGCGCACCAGTGCATGGACAACCGGATTCTTGGCCGGGTTCTCGCTGGCAATGCGGAACTTGGCGCGATCCTCGGCCACGGCGTAGGGCAGGCGATGGTCATCGGCCATAGGCACCCGAATCTCCTGGCAGAGGGCCGTGGCAATGAAGCCTTGCCGCTCCAGGACCTTCCACGGCACCTCGTAGCGCTTTGGACCGATCAGGGAGAAGACATCTTCTTCCCGGCCGTCTTCACGGACCAGGGTGGCTGTCAGCCCTAACCGGCGCGTCGCCTGAATTTCGGAGGTGATTCGGAAAACCGGCGCCGGCAGCATGTGCACCTCGTCATAGACGATCAGGCCCCAGCGGCGTGCACCCATCACGTGGAAGTGAGGGTAGACCTCTTCCTCACCGCTTTCGCGGTAGGTCAGAATCTGATAGGTGGCGATGGTGACCGGCTTGATCTCCTTCGACTCACCGCTGTATTCACCGATCTGGTCACGGGTCAGGGTGGTCTTGTCCATTAGTTCGTCGATCCACTGCCGCACCGCGGTGATGTTTGTGGTCAGAATCAGCGTCTGCTGTCCTACTGTAGTCATGGCCCCCATGCCGACAATGGTCTTGCCGGCGCCGCAGGGCAACACAATGACCCCCGACCCGCCGAAAATGGAGCCTCCCTTGTGGAACGCGCGTACAGCCTGCTGCTGGTATGTGCGCAGCTCAAAGGGGCGTCCGGAGCGGGTCACGGGCAGCAGTGACAGCGGCAGCGCTTCACCTTCCACATAGCCGGCCAAATCCTCGACCGGATAGCCGATCTTGATCATCGCCTGCTTCACATGGCCCCGGCGCTCGGGGTCTACGGCGATACCGTCGGGGCGCTCGGCGATCAGGAAGGGGCGGACCGCCTTGGACTGCCAGACCTCTTTCAAGAGCAGCGGCTCTTTGGACTGGAGCAGCAATGTGCCGTCCGCCAACCGCACCAGTTGGATGCGTCCATAACGGGTCATGGAATCGGCGATCTCCCGGACCAGGTTGTCCGGCAGGGGGAACTTGCTGAGGCGGTTCAGGTCCGCCACAATCGCCTCGGCCGGCAGGCCGCTGGCCGCAGCATTCCATAGCGAAAGGGGCGTTATGGTGTAGGTATGAATATGCTCAGGGCTCTTGAGTAGCTCGGCAAAGCGCGCCAAAACATCCCGCGCCTCTTCGAAGAGCGGATTCATAACTTCCAGCAAGATCGTTCGGTCGCTTTGAACAATAAGCGGGTTGTGCGGCTGATAACTCACCATGGATCCCTCCCAGCTCAGCATGGGTTGCGGAGGTCATCCACATCCGTTGCTGATACCGCACTTAAAAAGATATCTTTCGGTTCAGGCGTGCCCAATCCCTGCCGCTGCCAGTGGGAGGAGAAAATGTCGCCAAACCCGAACACCTCTATACTTTTGACACACAAGGGGATACACATGACCAGCCGGCTCTGGAAGGCCCCCGAGATGGTGCGAGGCGGGGCTACGCTTCTGGCAATCTTCGCCGTAGCCTTGCTGGCGAGGCTCGGCGGCTGGCCGCTTTCCTGGTCCATCGCCGTTCAGTATGGCCTCGCGCTTGGCGTTGCGGCCCGCTGGCCGGTTGTGGCCCCGCGGTCAGGGGTCCGCATCTACTTCCTCGGCGGGCTCATCCTCGAGGCGTTCTGGCACCATGGCCCGCTCACTGCGGTCATGGTCGTGCTGATTGACTACGGGGTACGCCTGATCACGTTGTACCGCAGGCAGCTCTGGGCCTGGCAGCGACCGGCACTGGTCATCGTCTCTGTCTTCCTGTCCTATGGGCTTGCCCTGCTGCTGACCGGCACCCAGCCGACCCAGGCGCACTGGCTCTTCCCCCACATGGACGAGGCCAGCATTCTGATGGCCTGGGCCTTCTGGCTGCTGCTGATCGGCCTTGGACTCGCCATGCCTCGCCGCCAGGCTCTGTACACCCGGCGGGCGCAGTTCTTTTTCGGCATCCGGCAGACATGGTGGGTACCCCTGCTGCTGCTGTCGGTGCAGTGGCTCATGGAGATCGGACACTCGGCTGCCTACGACTTGACCCTTGCGTTCTGCCTGATCCTGCTCTGGCTTTACTACAACGTTGGATCGATCTTCAACGGCCTGCTCCAAGAGCAGGCGGTGACCGACCTGCTGCGGCTTTCGCCGCCGCCGACCAGCCTGGGGCAGGAGCGGGCCTACCAGGTGCTGAACGATGCCACGTTGCTGGCTCACCGGATGAAACTGTCTCCCCCCGAAATGCGGCGGGTGGGCTATGCCGCGGTGTTGCAGGAGTGCCTGCCAACAGCGGGGGCGGACGTGCCCCTCTGGCTGGTGGCCGAGCCAGAGGTCGGGGTGCTCGAGACGATTCGTGGGCATCTGGATGCGGTGGTGCGGCACATTGAACAGGACGCAGCCCTGGTGGGGGTAGCGGACCTGGTTCATCTGCGGTATGCCAACTACGACGGGAGTGGCTATCCTGCCAGGGCAGGGGTAGACCTGCCCCTGGCCGCACAGGTGTTGGCTGCCGCCAACGCCCTGGTCACCCTTCGGGAATCAGGGATCGCAGCCGATAACGCGGAGGCCGTCGCCTGGCTGCGGGCACACGCTGCGGAGCGCTTCAGCCCCGAGGTGATGGCGGCTCTGATGGTCGAACCGCCGTCCCCTAATGTGGATCTGCAGGGGCTGCCGGAAATGGTTCGCCAGCTCCAGGGACTCCTGCGAGGGCGGGGTCGGCCCAATACCGTGGCCGCCGGCCTGCGCGCCCTCTGGGCGCATATGCGGGGGCAGATCGGTCTGGCCCAGGATCTGCCGGTGGAGATTCAGGCCGTGGGGCGGTTGGCGACCTTCTTTGCCTCCAGCACCAACATGGAGCAGACCGCCGAGATCACGGTCACTGCAGTGGGCCAGCTGCTGAGGGGAAAGGTGACCCTCGCGCTGCGGGAGGGCGATGATTCGAAGCTGGCGCTGCGCATTCACGCCCGTTACGGTTTCACCCAGGTCAACCCTGTCGGGGCGGAGATCGTGGTCATCAGCCCCCTGGTTCGACGGGCGATCATGGAGCAGAAGGCCGAGCAGTTCGACGACATCCGTGCCTTCACCGGCAATCTGGCTCGCGAGGTGGCGTTGACCGAGGAGGTTCGCTCGTGCTTGCTGGTGCCACTGGTGGCGCGGGGCCGGACGACTGGTCTGCTCATGATCGGTTTGCCCCAGCATCACTGGTTTACCCCACGAGAGGTAGCACTAGTCAACTTGATGGCCGGGCAGGCGGCGGTGGCCCTCGAGAACTGCCGGCTGATGGCCGAAGTCGAAGAACGGCTCCACAACACCGAAGAACTGAAGAACTTTGCCGATACGTTGCTGGACAACCTGCAGACCGCCATTCTGGTCATTGATCAGGAAGGGCGCCTTGTTTCGCTGAACGCCTCTGCCCGAATGCGCTTCGGGGAGGTCGATGGACTGGCCCCGGGCAGTCCGCTGCCGGTCGAACTGGCGCAGGCGCTGCGGACGGATTTGGCGCTTGCCGACGAGCAGGTACCCGAACGGGATGTGGAGTGGGCCGGTGCAGTCCTGGAGATGCAGGCGATTCCGCTGCATGACCAGCGAGGCATCACGCTGGGCGCCATCTGTATGGCGCGCGACGTTACCACGGTTCGCAGCATGGAAGAGCAGGTGCAGCGGGTGGAGCGGCTGGCTGCCGTCGGCCAGTTGGCAGCCGGTGCAGCCCATGAGATACGCAACCCGCTAACCTCCATCCGGGGCTTTATCCAGCTCATTCAGGCGCGGGTTGCCTCCGCACCGGGAGAGTACTTCCAGATCATCATTAATGAGATCGACCGGATCGACGAGATCATCAGAGACCTGCTCATTCTGGCCCGGCCGGTGAGTGCCGAACGGGTGGAAACGAAGCTGGAGGCGATCCTGGATGAAGTCTTGCTGCTGCACAAGTCGCAGTTGGAGCGGCAGATGGTCCAGGTGACTTCGGACGTCTACCCGACGGTCTCGAAGATCGCCATCGATCCGAAGATGTTCCGGCAACTGCTGCACAACCTGATCACCAACGCCATTCAGGCGATGCCCTATGGGGGCATTCTTTCCTTGCTGGCCCGCCCGGCAGGCAATGGGGAGGTCGTGCTGCAGATCGGCGATACAGGCGTCGGCATTGCGCCGGAGAACCAAAAACGGCTCTTCATGCCGTTCTTCACCACGAAGGAAGAAGGCACGGGCCTTGGGCTTGCGCTCTGTTACTCGATCGTCCAGGCCCATGGCGGGCGGATCGACGTGGAATCCCGGGAGGGATTGGGCACCACCTTTACCATTACACTGCCGCTTCACTAAGCCAACGCCAGAGAACCCCCGCAGCCCACTGTGGCTGGCGGGGGTGTGCGCGCAAACCACCCGGGCAATTGCGACAGGCCGAGGGGGGTACGCACCACCCGCGCGCGGCCCCCGGGGGG
>JBLNEM010000064.1:0-2779 GCA_050262655.1 Mycobacterium leprae
CGGCCCACTGGTCTTCGGCCAGCCAGGCTTCAGGATCGCCGGCTGACAGGAAGGCGCCCCAGGTATGCTCATCGTACAGCAGCACATTCCGCCAGGCCTCGTCAAACTGCCCCTGCGGGAAGAGCCACTCCGGCGTATGAATCGCCGCCAGCGCCTCCAGCCGCTCGGCCGCCGGCAGTGCAGCCTGCGCATCGCGGACCTGCATGGTCGGCACGATCGACGAGCCGGCGCCATCTTCCCAGTACGCGCCGCTGTCGCCCTTTACGACGGTCAGGTCGGCGCCGAATCGCTCCTCCACGTAGCGGAAGAACGAACTGACATCGGACGGCACCAGCTTCGGGTAGGCATAGGTCTGGTTCCAGCGCTCCACGAAGGAGACGGGCTGTGGGTCAATATCGGTGTTGTCGGCCTCCATGCCGTAGAGCATCACCGCATCGGGCTTGTACTCGGGGCGCTCATACTCCCAGAGCCACATCTCCAGGCCCCGCTCGGCGGAACTGACCACCGGAGGGCTACCGCAGACCTTGCGCAGCTCGCAGTACATCTTGGCCAGCCAGACCAGAATCCGGCCGCCCGCCTGTCCCTCCCACCAGAAGGGCGACTGCCGGTGCAGGCCGCCGCTGTTCAAGCGGAAAGGTCCCCGGTCCTGATTGTTGGCATGAGCCAGGTATTTCACCCCGGCCCCCGCCAGCACCGCAGGCATGGAACTGGTGATGGAAGCCACGTCCACCACCGCGGCGAAGTCGCTGTGCAGCTTCTCCGGCCGCAGCATGCTCTCGGTCAGCTCCACGTTCCGGATCAGGTCTTCCAGCCCGGCGATCTGGGTGAGTATGTCCGCATAGTTGGCGGCCACACCGATCTTCCCGGCCTGCACCGCAGCGAATAACTGGCGCCGCCGGTCGAGCCCACGGGTCGCCAGGTAGGTCTCCAGCGCCCAACTGGAATCCAGATGGTAGGTGAAGGAATCGGTCTTATCGGCCGCAATGAGATCGAGGGCGGTGTCGATGTTGCGGCAGAGCCGCTCCGCCACCTCCCACTGCCGGTGGGTATAGCCGATGTCGGTATGGGCGTGGGGCGTAATGTAGACCTGCCACTTCCGCCGCCGCTGCATCTCCCCCGACTGGTCGAAACCCGCGCCAAAAGCCCGGTACGGCACCACCTGAGGTTCGCCGTCCGGGAGCACAAAACTCGCCTGCATGTGGCCAAATGGCACAGCCTGCAATGTGAGCGACTGCGTCTGGCCTGCCGCCTCCAATTGGAGGGTGCCGCCGCCGAAGGAGCCGTTCAGTTCCACGTAGAGCTGACCCTGCTCCACCAGCGATCCGTCTGCCTGTCGGGTGTAGAGCACGGAGGGCTCCAGCACCAACCTGGTGGCAGGGGCGTCCGCTACCTGCGTCAACGACAGCCCCTGGTAGATAAAGCCGGCGCTGTTGGCCATCCGGTCGAGCCGCTTCATCGCCTCGATCCGGTCGACCCGCAGCACTTCGCCGTTATCCCGGGCGGTCAGCACCAGCCGGTTCTCCCCCTGGCGCAGCAGCGCCGCGGGGATCACCACTTCCAGCACGCCGTCGGAGTAAATGCTGGTATGCAGCCCGGCGTGCAGTCGAATCTCGCCGCTCTGCGAGGGTCTGGGCCGCAGATAACCCTGGCCGGTGACGCCGTTCACCACAATATCCAGGTAGGCCAGGCGTGGTTCGATCACCAGGTACTCAATCCGCAACCGGTATGCGCCGGTCGGTTCCGCCGCCAGCGGGAAAACCACTGTATACGGGTAAAGCCGATACCCGCCATCGGGATCGGCTTCACTGGGATGGAAAAGGGGCCAATGCCTTGGCCCCTCTGCCCCTCCCGCAGACGGTACCTGCCAGACAACATCGCCCAGAAGGTCCGGTTGTCTAAAATTGTCCACAAGGTCTTTGTCTGTAATGGACCAGAGGAGCTTCTCCTGCATGACTACACCTCACGAAGGGCCCAGTCGTCGATCCGCTCGCAAATGCAATGGATCATGAAGATGTGCATCTCCTGAATCCGGGCCGTGGTCTTCGACGGCACCACCAGCGCATGGTCGGCCAGTGCTGCCACCTTGCCGCCGGTGCCGCCGGTCAGGGTCACCGTGACCGCGCCCTTCTCCTTGGCGATGGTGAGCGCCCGCAGCACATTCTCGGAGTTGCCCGAGGTCGTGATGCCGAAGACCACATCGCCCTTGCGCACCAGCGCCTGCACCTGCCGGACGAAGACGTCGGCGAAAGCATAGTCGTTGCCGATGCAGGTGAGGGCGGACGAATCGGTGGTCAGAGCAACCGCCGGCAGGGGCGTCCGCTCCCGCCGGTAACGGCCGGTCAGCTCCGCTGCGAAATGCTGTGCATCGGCGGCGCTGCCACCATTACCGAAGACATAAAGCGTACCGCCATTAGCCAGGGCCCGGGTCACCGCCTCTGCTGCGGCTTCTACCTGCGGCAGCAGTTGCTCCATCTGGTTCACTACGGCCATGTGCTCTTCAAGATAAGTGCGAAGCTGATCAGCCAACGGGGGCCACCTCCGGTTCTTTCGAATCCTGCTCCAAATGGGCCAATGCTACGGCTACGGCACCCAGCACGCCGACATGTCCGCCCAACTCGGCGGGCACAATCTCGACGACCTTCGCCAGAGCGCCCATCGCCCGCCCCATGGCTTGCTGCCGCAGGGGCACGAACAGCTTGTCACCGAAGTTGGTGATACCGCCGCCCAGAACCACCCGCTGGGGATTGAAGACATTAATGACGCTGGCGATGCCGGCGCC
>JBLNEM010000065.1:0-8551 GCA_050262655.1 Mycobacterium leprae
TCACCTGGGAACCCAACGGCGGCGGTCCAACCCGGCGGAACAACCACTTCTGGGTATCGTTCTACGATCGGGCGTTCCGCCTGATGGGCACCTCGCAGCCCCTCTCCCGACCAGCCTTCACCCTCTCCCCGGCGCAATGGGCAGAGATCGTGGGGCACTCTGGCGGAGCCGTTCATGTGGTGGTTCACGGGGTGCAGACGGACGAGCCGGTCACCGGGCCGTATGCCGGGTGCGACGCCGTGCTCTACCCCACCGCCCCCTGAACGGCCGGGTGGTGAGTACCCCTCACCACCCGACCTTCTTTCGCCCTACGCAGGAATCGTCAGAACCGTCATCGAACCGTTCCTTCATCAACGATGAAGCAATGGAGGCAGATCGACTTGCTCCCGTATCTCTGCACCACCGCATACTCAGGCGGCTTCCGCGGCCGCAACACCTGGCTCACCTTTGAACCGGATCTGGCCCAACTCCAAGCGCTCCGGGAGCGAGTCGCCAGCGAAATGGCCGCCATGGGCCTGGCGATGCCCGAGGACGAATGGAGCCTGCTCCTCGCCCTCAGGCACTACGTACATAGGCAACTGCCAAGCGATGGTTGGCACGCCGCAGAGCGGTTGGACGCCTTCACGCTGCTGGACCAGGCCCGAGCCGGCATCGCCTACCGCTGCGTCGAACACAGCCGGCTGCTCTGTCAGGTCTATCAGGCCTTCGGCCTCCCCGCCCGTGCTCTGGGGCTGCGACTGATCACGCCCAACCTGGGCGTTGGCGCCTCGCATCACGTGACCGAAGTCTGGCTGACGGCCGAGAACCGCTGGGTGATCATGGATTCCCAGTCGGACTCGCACTGGGAACATGCAGGGCGGGCGCTTGGCGCCGATGAACTTCAGCAGTTAGTACTGACGGGCCGTGCGGCCGAACTGCACTGGGCCTTCGCGTCGGCCGACGACGGAGACGATGCCGAGCCGGTTCTCCGGCACTGGGCAGGCTACTTCGCCCGAATCACCTGTGGGGCAGACGTGGCCTTCCTTTCCCGTCCGCTGCAAGCCGACCGGGCCGGTAAGCCACTGATCTCCTTCCTGGCGCCGCAGGCCCTCCCCCAGTTTCAATTCCAGGGCATCCCCGACCCCACCCGGCTCGAGCCGGACCCGGGCGCCTTCTGGTTTCCCTGCAATCAGGTGACGATCCACGTCCTGCGGGTGCAGTTCCTGCCGGACGCCAAAGCCCGCCTGGAAGTTGAACTGGAGCACTGTGCGCCCTGGTTCGACCGATTCGACCTGGAGGCCACGGGCTCGGTTGAGCTGGATGGCAACAAGGTTGTGTGGACCTTCGACGAGGGGAATCCGCTTCTCTCCGTGCGGACCGTTAACGCGATGGGCCGCAAGGGGCAGCCCGCTCATCTCGGTTTCATGTTCTACGCGGAGGAATCGATGGCGAGGGCCGAGGAGCTGCTCCGGCAATACACCCAGACGAAATGAGGCGAAAACCATGGCACTGACCGGTCTCCATCTGCTGCTGACGTACCAGTGCACCCACAGCTGCGCCCACTGCTTTCTCTTTGGCGGCCCGAAGGCGAGGGGCACCTTCACGGCGGAGCAGATCCGCCGCCTCTTCGCCGAGGGCGAGCGGATCGGCACCATTCAGGAGATCTACTTCGAAGGCGGCGAGCCTTTCCTCTACTACCCACTGCTACTGATGGGCGTGCAGGAGGCCCGGCGGCGGGGCTGGTCCACCGGCATCGTGACCAACGGCTACTGGGCACGCTCCCCGGAAGATGCCCGCCTCTGGCTGGAGCCGCTGGCGGCGGCGAACTTGGGCGACCTGACCGTCAGCTGCGATGCGCTGCACGGCAACGAGCGTGAAGCGGCCATCGCCCGGGCGGCGGCCGAGGAGCTGGGGATTCCCTGCGGCTCCATCGCCATTGACAAGGGAACCGCCGAAGCGCTGCCTGGCGAACCGGTCTCCGGCGGCAACGTGATGTACCGGGGACGGGCCGCCGGCCATCTGGCCGACCGGCGAGCGGGCCGGCCCTGGCAGGAGTTCGACCGCTGCACCCACGAGAAGCTGGACGAATCCGGGCGGGTTCATCTGGATGCGGCCGGCCACGTCCATCTCTGTCAGGGCATCTCCATGGGCAACTACTGGCAGACGCCGCTGGATCAGTTGGTGGAGTCGTTCCGCCCCGCCGATCACCCCATTGTGGGGCCGCTGCTGCGAGGCGGGCCGGCCGAGTTGGCTCGTACATACGGCCTGCCGGATCGGGAGACCTACGCCGATGCCTGCCACCTCTGCTACCTGGTGCGCCGCCACATCCGGGAGCGCTTCCCCGAGCTGCTGGCGCCCGGGCAGATGTATGGCGAGGTCGGCGTCGAGACCCTTTAAGCGCAGAGGAGCCACCCCGAAACGGGTGGCTCCTTCTCTATTGACATCCCGGCCCAGTTGATCTACGTTATTCCTACGCGATATATCGATTCGCCATAAGGAGGCCTCGGTGATGACCAGGTTGGAGGCCATTGTGCTGGGACTGCTGACTGAACGATCGCGTACCGGATACGAACTGCTGAAGGAGATTTCACGCTCGCCGTCCCTTGGGGTCAGCGCGACGGCCGGTTCGCTCTATCCGGCCTTGAAGCGACTGACAGAGGCAGGGCATATCCAGGCAGAGGACGCTTCTGCAGGCGCCCGTCCCGCTTCAAGCTACCGTCCTACCCGGGCCGGGACCGACGCCTTCGATCGTTGGCTTCGGGAGCCGGTAGGCTTCGGGACAACCGCTGCAACTGAGGAACTACTGCTGCGGGTGCTCTTCTCGGACCGGATGAGTCGGGATGATCTGCACGTCATGCTCTGTACCTACCAGCAAGCGATGGATCGGCAGGTAGAACTGCTGGAAGCATCTGCGCCGGATTGGGCGGACCTGCCGCTTCGTCAGCGGCTCTGCCTGGAGAACGGGCTCAGGAGTGCCCGGACACAACTGGAGTGGGCCCGTTGGACTCTGAAAGAGTTGGCCGAAGGAGGAGCATGATGGAAAGAGCACGGTGGTTTGCATTTCGGCCAGACCGGTCGGCCTGGCATGCGTTCGTGGTAACCGCGGGCGGAATTGTGGTGGTATCGGGGCTCCTGCGGGCAGTTCCGCCCCACTGGCAGGGCAGCGTGGTGGCGATCACCTACTCGATCTGGTTGGCGTTGGCGCTGGCTTACGGCTACCGGGTCTCCAGCCTGGCCGCCGTAGGCCTGACCAGTCGGCGCCTCCTGCCAGGGACGGTGGCTGCCATCGCCGTCGCCCTTCTTGGCGTCGCCGGCTCCCTGCAGGACCCGACCATGGTCGGCGCTGCGCTGGTTCTGCCGGATCCTCCCCTGCTGCTGGCCATGTTGGTCACGACTCTTGCGGCAGCCTTCGCAGAGCAGCTGGTCTTTGCCGGCTACCTGCAACTGCGCATGGAGGCAGCCTTTGGCCGTCTGGCCGGCATTTTGGCCTACGCCACGCTCTTCACCGGTTTCCACGTGGCGCTGATCTGGTTGCCCGGGGCTGTTCCGCCATCAGGGGGCGGGATGACTCAGTTTGTCGGGGGCCTCTTCGCTGCCAGCTGCCTCGTGGCACTGATCTTTACATACGCCCGGAACGTGTGGGCCATGGCGCTGGCCGGATGCGTCAACGCCATGCTGCTCAATCTATACCGGCTCAGCGTCCGACCGGACGAGGTGCTGGTCGCCGATCCTTCAGTGCTGCGCTCCGGTCTACCCTTGCTGTTGGGCTGGTTCTTTGCCGTCTGGCTGACCGGGCGCATGATCCGCGGCGCAGTACCAGGCTGGCTGAACGTACCCCTCCGACGGCGCACGTAGACTGCCCGGCCAGCCTCTCCACGCTGACGGCTGGGCATGCCCCATGGATACGCCCACACGGAGAGCGGTGCAACTTCCAGCAGAAGTGCACCGCTTTCTACATGACGGATCATCTACCTTCCGGCTTCAGGGCGATCACATCGACCTCCACCCTGATCCCCCGCAGGCCCACCTGCAGCGTGGTCCGGGCGGGGTAGGGCGCCGGGAAGTGGGTCTCATAGGCGGCGTTGAAGGCCGCAAAGTCGTTCATGTCGGTCAGATAGGCGTTTACCTTGAGCACGTCGGCCATGGTACAGCCTGCGGCGGCCAGGACGCTTTCGACGTTGGCGAGCACCTGGTGGGTCTGTGCGGTTACATCCTCCGAGACGACCTCGCCAGTGCCCGGGCGACGGGGCGTCTGGCCGCTGACGAAGACGAATCCGCCGGCGGCGATGCCCGGCGTGTAGGGGCCACCGATGGGGGCGCCTGCTGGGTGAATCGGCTGCTTGGACATGTAGGTTGGCACGCTCCTTCCAGGAGAGCTATTCGCTCCTACTGCGCCAACCCCTCTTCATATTTGTAGACCTTCTGCGTCACGCCGGCGATCACGTCGGCGGCGGTGTCTTCATCCACATTGATGCTGTATACCGAGACGATAAAGCTGCGGTTCGGCGCAAAGACCAGACCCACGTCGTTGATCACGCCTGGCAGCGTCCCGATCTTGTGCGCCACCTTCACCCCATCGGGCACGCCGGCGGCGGTTCGGGAATCCCAGGCCGTGTTCTCCAACAGGTTGATCAGGAACTGGCGCAGGGTCGAATCGGCGATCACCTTGGTGCCGTATGCCTGCTGCATATAGGAAGCCATCTCTTTGGGCGTGGTGCCCACAGTATCTTCGTCGAACATGGTCACCTTGCCACCCATCTTCTGCTCGAAGGCGAAGACATTGGTACGGCCATACCGCCGGAGCAGCATGTTCGTGGCGATGTTGTCGCTCTCCTCAATGGCCAGGGTGATCAACTGCTTCACCGTGAAGGTATCGCCCTCGGAGACGGTGTCCTGGAGGGTGCCGGTGCCTTCCTCATAATCATCGGCGGTATAGGCCAGCTTCTCGTCCAGCGAGGCCTTGCCCTGCTCTACCTGATCGAGGATATACATGGCCATGGGGAGCTTGAAGGTGCTGGCGGCCGGGAACGGCTGATCCTGGTTGATACCGACCCCTCTCCCTGAGACCAGGTCAATGATATAGGCGCCGTAGGTGCCATCCTGCTGGTCCAGATAATCGGCCACCTGCTTCTGCAGGACGGCCATGTCCGGGGTCGACGGCGTCTTGGGCGGGGTGGCAGGAGCCGGGGTGCTGGCCGGCGTGGTGGGAACGACCGGCACCGGGGCCGGCGGGGTCGCCGGAGTCGCCGGCTGACTCGAGGTCACCGGCGCGCTGGGCGAAGGGGCGACCGCGGTCGTGGTTGTGGTCGGAGCCTGAAGCGGAGCCCCGGCAATACTGCTGCTTGCGTTGTTCAGAGCGGCGCCGACCCGTGGCGGCACCGAACAGCCCGTCACGAGGCCCGCTGCAACCAATACCAATGCGAACTGGAGGCCGACGACCTTTATGCGAGGGACCTCCGGGCGTTGCTGGCGCATGAGGGGGACCCTTCTTTCTATGTCAATTGCTGTGATGTAGGCTTCGTACAATTAGAGGATACGGCGGGAACATAACAATTTATAGGGCCAAACCATAAACAACCCGTGAACAGTTTCTGGAAGTTCTATGCAGGCCTGGATGGCCATTGGCGCGCAAAGACCGGGCCCCGTGCAGGGCCCGGTCTCTCAGCTAGGTCCTATGCGGTAGCCGCTGCGGACTGACCCAGCACCCGCTGGTAGAGCTCCTCATACTGCGGCACGATCCGCGCCGCACAGAAGGTGGTGCGCACCAGCCGCACGGCAGCCTCGCTGAACTCACGGTGCATCACCGAGTCCTGCAGCAGGCCAATCGCCTTGGCGGCCATGCTCTCCACGTCGCCCAGACCGCACAAGTAGCCGGTCTCGCCGTCCACCACTACCTCGGGGAGTCCACCCACGTCGGTGGAGATCACCGGCACACCGCAGGCCATGGCCTCCAGTGCTGCCAGACCGAAGGACTCCTGCGACGAAGGCAGCAAGAACAGGTCGGCCTTGGAGAGCAGGGGCACCACCGATTCCTGGTTGCCCATGAACTGTACCCGATCCTTCAACCCCAGCCGGTTGACCAACTCCCGGCAGAGCGGCAGTTCGGGCCCCTCGCCGATCAACAGCAGGCGGGCCGGCATCGCCTTCGCAATCCAGGAGAAGACCTTCACCACGTCCTCGGTCCGCTTCACCTGGCGGAAGTTGGACATATGGACGACCACTTTCTCTCCCGGGTGTACGATATGGCAGCAGTGCGGATCCTCCACCCGCCGCCAGTCCTGGCACTCCAGGAAGTTGTAGATGACCTCGATCTCCGCCGTCACCGGCAGATTCTTATAGGTATCGGCCCGCAGCGACCGCGAGACGGCGGTCACCGCATCCGACCGGTTGATTGAGAAGGCGATCGACTCCGTGAAGGATGGGTCGGCGCCCATCAGGGTAATATCGGTGCCATGCAGCGTGGTGACCACCTTCGGCCCCCCGGGGCCGATCATCTCCCGGGCCAGAAACGCCGCGGTGGCGTGTGGAATCGCGTAATGGGCGTGAATAATATCCAGGCCTACCTGCCGGTGCAGCTCCACCAGCTTGTTGGCCAGGGCCAGCAGGTAGGGCGGTTCCTTGAATAAGGCATAGCTCGGTGTTTCAACCTGATGAAAGAAGATGTTCTCATAGAAGGAGTGGAGCCGGAAGGGCACATCGGACGAGACAATATGAATCTCATGCCCCCGGGATGCCAGCTGCTTGGCCAATTCGCTGGCCACGATGCCGCTGCCGCCGACACTGGGATAACAGACCATCGCAATCCGCATAAGCGGGAACCTCCTTAGAAGCTCAACAAATCGGCGACAAGCCGCGGCCCCGTGACGATGAAACCTTCCGCAAAGGGCACCCCCACTTTGGCGCCAAAGAAGCGATCCCGGCTTTCGATCAGGTAAGGCAGCCCCACGGCCCCGTTCAGTCGGGTCTCTACTCCGCCTTCGGCGGGCTGGAACTGAGACCGGTGGGCGAACAGACTTTCGCTTTTTTGTTGCCAATGCGGCGTTATGTCTACATAGAAGGAGGGTTCCTGCTCATCGTTGATGAAGTAGTAGACCACCTTTGTCGGCCGGAAGGGCGGCAGTTCCGTTTCATACCGCCGGAGCCCGGCCGAGAAGAGCGCTTCCTGCAGCAGCCGGTGCGCTGCCACATGATCGGGGTGCCGGTCGACCGACCCGTTCACGGCCACCACTTGCGGCTGGGCCGCCCGAATGGCGTTCACGACGCGGAGCAGCTGCTCCGGATCCCGGTGATCCAGGTTGCGGTCAGGCAGCCCCAGGTTGCGACGCCACTGACAGCCGAGAATCCTGGCGGCCGCCTCCCCTTCGGCGATGCGCTCCGCCGGGGTGCCGTTGCTGCCCATCTCGCCCCGAGTCAGGTCGATGATGGCGGTGGCATGACCCTGGCTGCTATGGCGGGCCAGCGTGCCGCCCATCCCCAGTTCCACATCGTCCGGGTGCGGGCCAAAGGCCAAGAGATCAATGGCCATGTTTGCGTTCAGACTCCTTTTGGGTAGATCCCAATCAGTATACTACACTACTTATGACGTCAGGCGGAGGGGCAGAGAAACGATGAACCTCGAACAGTTATTGGACAAGTTGAAGGCCGACCGCTCCTTTTCGGCCAACTTGACGGGTTGGCAGACCCTTCCCCCCCTACCGCCGCAGTACAGCCCGTTCCCGGCGGCGCTCGACCCGCGCATCATCGCGGCGCTGAAGGAGCGCGGCATCGAGCAGCTATACAGCCATCAGTCGCAAGCCATCGAGGCAGCCCTCGGCGGTCAGAACACCGTGGTGGTCACGCCGACGGCCTCGGGCAAGTCGATGTGCTATAACATCCCGGTGCTCTCTTCGATCCTGAAGGAGCCCAGCAGCCGGGCGCTCTACCTCTTCCCCACCAAGGCGCTGGCCCAGGATCAGGTGGTCGAAGTGAAGTCCTTCGCCGACCGGCTGGGTGCCGAGATCAAGTCCTATGTGTACGACGGCGACACGCCGCCCGCCATTCGCCAGGTCTGCCGGCAGGCCGGCCATATCGTGATCACCAACCCCGACATGCTCCATACCGGGGTGCTGCCGCATCACACCAAATGGGTGAAGCTGTTCGAAAACCTGAAGTACGTGGTGATCGACGAGCTGCACCAGTACCGGGGCGTCTTCGGCTCCCACCTGGCCAACCTGCTGCGCCGGCTCCGCCGCATCTGCGAGTTCTACGGCAGCAACCCGGTCTTCCTCTGCTCGTCTGCCACCATCGCCAACCCGCAGGAACTGGCCGAGAAGCTGATCGGTGCGCCGGTCGCGATGATCGACAAGAACGGCGCCCCCCGGGGCGAGAAACATATGGTCTTCTACAACCCGCCGTTGGTTGGGCGGGACGGCGTCCGGGAGCCGGTGGTCCGGGCCACCACCCGGGTGGCGGCTGAACTGCTGAAGAACGGCATCCAGACCATCGTCTTCGCCCGCAGCCGCCAGAACGTGGAGATCCTCACCACCTACCTCCGTGAAGCGGTGGGCCCGGGCAAGGGCTCGAAGATCATGGG
>JBLNEM010000066.1:0-2947 GCA_050262655.1 Mycobacterium leprae
GTACCGCCCTTCACTGGGCGACAAAGGTCACGGCAGCGCTGGCGCCTCATCCGTCGGGACTGCCGCCGTCTGGAGCATGCGGGACGGCAACATGGCCGACGTGGTTCGTGGGGTCGGCGCCGGGGTTGCGCCGCTGCTGACGCCTGCCATGATGCTCATCCTGGGCGGATTGCTGCTGCTGATCACCCTGCTGTTGGGCCGTGGCTGGCCACGGTGGCAGCGGGGCATGACCTGGACCTGCGGGATTGTGCCGAACGCCCGGATGGAGTACAGCGCGGCCGGTCAGACCAAGCCGATTCTGCTGATGTTCAAGGGCCTGCTTCAGCCGGTGCGGGCCATGGAAGTGGACCAGTCCACGCACCCGCTCTTCCCCGGTCGGGTTCGGTACCAGAGCGAACTGGCGGCGGTCTTCGACCAGCGCCTTTATCGCCCGGTCACCCGCTCAGTCATGAACGTGGCGACCCGGCTGCGGCGGTTGCAGACCGGCAGTCTCCAGACATACCTGCTCTATCTGCTCCTGGCGGCGGTCGCACTGATCGTCGCCGCCCGCTAGGAGGTGCTGCTCGTGACAACCTTATCCGTGCTTGCGCAGCTGCTCCTGTTTCTCGCCTTCGCCCCGCTGGTGAACGGCGTGATCAAGAAGACAAAGGCCCGGCTCCAGCGCCGGGTGGGTCCCCCGGTCTACCAGCCCTATAACGATCTGCGGAAGTACTTCCGCAAGAGCATGGTGATCTCGCCCAACGCCACCTGGCTCTTCCACGTCGCGCCCTTCATCCATGGGACGGCCATTATGACCGCGGCGCTGATTCTGCCGGTGTTTGGCCGTGGCACGGGCTTGCGAGGCGTTGGCGCCGGCACCTGGCCCTTCGGCCATGGTGGCGGCGACGTGCTCCTTCTGGTGGGGCTCCTTGCCCTCGGCCGGGTCTTCATGGCCCTATCCGCCCTGGAGTCGGGCTCGGCCTTCGGCGGCATGGGCTCCAGCCGGGAGATGGCCGTTTCCGTCTTTGTCGAGCCGACCCTGCTGCTGACCCTGGGCGTCTTTGTGCTGCAGGCGCACACGACGAATCTCGAAGGAATGGCCGCACTACTCGCCGGTGCGAACTGGGCGGCTGTGCCCGGACATTGGCTGGCGGCGGCGGCCCTTCTGGTGGTCACCGTGGCCGAGACCGGCCGCATTCCGGTGGACAACCCCGACACGCACCTGGAACTGACCATGATCCACGAAGCCGGCATCCTGGAGTACTCCGGCCCCTACCTGGGCCTGATCGTCTGGGCGCATGACATGAAGCAGTTGATCATGCTGGCGCTGCTGGCCGGTCTCGCCCTGCCCTTCGGCACGGTGGGCCCGCTCTGGCTGGTTCTGCCCCTCTTTCTGGCGAAGACCTTGCTGCTGGGCGTCCTCCTGGCCTGCATCGAGTTCGCCACGGCCAAGGTCCGCATCCTGAAGATTCCCGATCTGCTCATCACGGCCGCGGCGCTCTCCCTGCTGGCGGCACTCAGCCTATCCCAGATTGGAGGGTGATGCGCCATGTTACTGCTTTCCTACGGCTTTCTGGCTGCCGCCCTCGCCATGGTGGTGGTGCAGGACCTGAACCTGCTGGTCGGTCTGGCTGCCGTCCAGGCGCTCTTCCTGGGGATCCAGGCGATCGTGCAGGGCGCACAGCACGGGGACACCGCCCTGTTGTGGGCCGCGGCCCTCACCTTCGGCATCAAGGGGATCGCCATTCCCCTCTTCCTGCGCTATATCATCCGCCGCATCAAGGTGGTGCGGGTGGTGGACGCCCCCTTCACCAGCAAGGTGGCGATCCTGATTGCAATCGTGCTCACCCTGCTGGCCCACTATGCCACTGCGACGCTCTCCGTCGTCACCGGTCCCGAGGCGCAGGCGCTGCCCCTGGCCGTCGCCGGGGTACTGATCGGCCTCTTCCTCATGGTCAGCCGCCGGGTCGCCCTGACCCAGGTGCTGGGCCTGCTGGTGATGGAGAACGGTCTCTTCCTGGCAGCGCTCCTCACCACCGGCGGCCTGCCGCTCCTGGTGGATGTCGGCATCTTCTTCGATGTGCTGGTCACCGCGGTGGTGACAGGGCTCCTGGTCTACCGCATCAACGCGACGCTCGAGTCGATCGACACGCGTGAACTGAGGAGGCTAAGGGGATGAAAGTCGCCACTTACCTGGGCGGCATCTGGTCCGTCCTGCTCCTGATCGGCGCCCTGCTGATCGGTCGCACCGTGATTGCAAACGGCCCGCTCTGGGCCATGCATGACATCATCTATATCGACCTGTTCGGCGCCCTGATGCTCTGCCTGATCGCCTTCGTCGGCGTGGCGGCCACCTTCTACTCCGCCACCTACATGCGGCACGAGGCGAAGCACGGCCACGCCACCGAGGGCCAGGTGCTTCGCTACTGGCTCTGGCTCCACCTCTTCATCATCATCATGATGGGGGCGGTGGTGGTGGAGAACCTCGGCTTCCTCTGGGTCACCATCGAGGCGACCACCCTGGTCTCCGCGCTGCTGGTCGGCTTCCATAACCGGCGCAACGCCCTGGAGGCCGCTTGGAAGTATGTGATCCTCTGCGGCGTCGGCATTGCGTTTGCCATGCTGGGCCTGATTCTGCTCTATTCCGCTGGCGTGCGGGCGGGTCTCGACCCCGCCGAAGCGCTGCGTTGGACCAAACTGGTGGGAGCCGCCAAGCAGTTGGACAAGGCCTCGGTGCGGATGGCTTTCGCCCTGGTCCTGGTGGGCTACGGCACCAAGGCGGGCCTCGCCCCCATGCATGCATGGCAGCCCGATGCCTACTCCCAGGCCCCGGCCCCTGTCACCGTGCTGCTGAGCATGTTGGGCAACACGGCGCTCTATGCGATCCTCCGCTTCCACGTGGTGGCGGTGGGCACGCTGGGTCCCGCCTTCTCCAGCCATCTGCTGCTGGCCCTCGGACTGGTCTCCC
>JBLNEM010000067.1:0-3857 GCA_050262655.1 Mycobacterium leprae
TGTTCATCCCCAGCATCTCCTCCAGCTTGCCGGCTCCATTGCCCGGAGTATCAACCACCAGGATGATCGGGCGCTTCTCCGTCAGGCTCTTCACCTGGTCAAGCGCCATCGTGTCGTAGACCGCCAGGGCGAACTTGTAGGCCTCTTCGAGTCCGATCCCCCCGCTGTAAACCACGCGAAACCGCGGGTTGACCTGCTGGGCATCGTTGGTCAAGAAGAGAGCCGGCTCACCGCCCAACCGGGCCTCACTGACACTGGCCCCGGGCCCATAGTCCGGTTCCGGCAGGGGTTGGCTCCAGGAGAAGGTGCGAACGGTACCAGCATCCGCAATCAGGTTCACCGCGTCGGTCGCGTGTCCCACAAATGACATGGGTAACGCCTCCTACTCCTGCGAGCGCCGCCGGGCTTCCACCATGAAGAGCTCCAGCGGGAGCCGCTCCAGTTCTTCCGGCTCCCGATTGCCAAAGCAACGCCACAGGTCCCGGCTGTCCCGCACATCTGCCGCGATCGCGGCATGGACGAATGCTGCTTCCCGTTCCACCAAGGCACGGCTGCCGACGCGTCGCATGGCTTCCAGCGAATTGCCGTCCAGGTCGAGCACTGCCTGGAGTTGGGTGCGCATCGCACCAATGCGGTCGGCTGCCAGGTAGTTGGCATCTCGCACCAGCCAGCGGTGCCTGCCGCCTGTGGTTCGCCAGACCAGTCCCAGGTCGCCCGCGTCGAACTCCTCGGTCCCCATCTCCTGCTCCACCACCTTGGGGCCGGTCAGGCCCATGCGTCCCTGCTCGTTCATGATGATGACATCGGTGGCTGCGGCGACAAAGCCCAGCCCGCCGAAGGCCCCAAGCTTTCCGCCGACCAGGGCGATGGTTGGCACCTTGCCGCGCAGATCCTGAAGCGCATCCATCACCTCGGCGTTGGCCAGCAGGCCCGCATTGGCCTCCTGCAGGCGGACCCCGCCCGTTTCGAAGAGGATAGCCAGCGCCGGTCCATTCGGCGGCAGATGCAGCCCGGCGTGATGTCGCCGGTATTCCTGAAGCGCCAGGCGCATGACGCCGACCAGCTTGGCCCCGAATACCTCCCCCATTGAGCCGCCGCTGAAGCGGCCGTCCATGGAGAGGACGAAGAGCAGGCGCTGGCCCAGGCGCCCGATGCCAGCCACGAGGCCATCATCCCATTGCACCGCAAACCCCATCTCTGCCAGATGCGGACTGGCGAATCGCGCCTCCGGCCCCAGCAGCTCCCGAAAAGTTCCGGCATCCGCAATCCCTCTGGCCCGGTCTCGTGCCTCTGCGAGATAGAAGCTGCTCGCCTGCAGCATGTCCCAGGCCATGCCCACGATGCCGCCCGGTGCCGTGCGTCCGACCTGAAGGAGTTCATCCAGCCGGCGAACGACCGTCACAGGAGTGGCACCGTTGTCATGGATCGTCACGACCGCGTCACCCAGGGCAACCTGGTTCACCCAATCCTGCAAGAGGTGCTGCCAAATGGCTTCCCTACCCTGCAGTGGCGTGCTGATCCGGACCGAAACCTGTCCGTTCAGCGGGGATCGCTCCAACAGTACCTCCAGGTCACCGAAGCCAACCGAACCAACATGGGCGCTCTGGCGGGCCAACTGGCAGCACGGCTGCGGCGTTGTATGTACATAGAGCATCTCGTGATCGATCAAGCCATTCACTTCCTTCACCAGTTCCGCATGCGCCCGGGCGGGTCATACAGCCCCCCGGACCATTCCGCCAGGTCTCGCAGCTGCCGGGCTGCAAGCAAGTCAAGGGTCGCGTCCAGGCGGTTGATGCCCAGGTCATCTGCCTTCCGGACCACGCCCCGCCGCTGCAACCGAATCACCGCATCGGGGTCGGTGCGAAGTCCTGGATCCGTGTAACCGGCGACCGTGCGGATGGCCATCTGCCGCTCGGCGGCTGTCTCACAGCGCCGTAGATCGGAAACGCCGACCTCGGTGACAATGTGCGTGACGCGCTCTCCCGGCAGAGCGTCCCCGGCGGTAAAGCTCTCCACAAAAGTAGCGTTTCGAGCGGTGCGGAAGGTCTCACAGACGAGAACCACAAGGGCCCCCACCCTGCTTTCGCCACGGATGATATCGCTGCGGTTCAGCGTATAGTTGCCCAGTACATCCACCACCATCGGGGTGCGCAGGAATAGGTCAGTCGCCTGCACTCCAAGGGTTGCGGCCTCCCAGCAGTCAAAGGCCGGCTGCCCGTGCGGGCCGACCGGAAAAACGCGGCGCCGGGCAGCCATGTACCGCTCCATGCCCGGTTCGGTACTCAGTGGCAGGACCCGAGCCACGAAGCCACTCTCCACCGCAGGAATCAGGCTGGGGCGTGGCACACCGACCCAGTGGGAGCACACCTGACCCCGCAGACCCAGGTCCCGCCCCACAGTAGGAAGCATCAGCTCCACCGCCGCAGCCACCAGGCTGTTGTCATGGCAGATGGTCGCTACCCGGTACTCTGCATAGACGCCACGCAGCAGCAGAAGCGCCAGCAACACCTGGGCAGGGGTGATTTGGACGGGATCCAGGGTGGCAACTGGGCCATGCGGCTGAGCTGCGGGCACGGGAATGACGAAATCTACCCATTCCCCCGGAACTTCCACCCGGCTTACCCGCCCCACCACCCGGTTGACCTGTGCCACCACAAGGCCACCATGCAGGTGAACGTTGCGTGCAATGCTGCGGGTATCCCCCGGCGTCCCCCCAGTGCAGAGGTTGCCCCGTTCATCTGCTTCATCGGCCGCTACCAGGGCCACCTGAATCGGCCGGTCCAGGAGCTGATGCGCCAGAAGCTGGGGCGTCGAAAGCGGTGTGGCCACCTGCACGTTGCCAGCCTGGCAGGCCTCGTTCACCTGAGCCGAGAGCCCACCCGCCGAGGCATAGGAAAGCCGGGAGACCGCTCCCCCTTTCAACAGGTGGATCTGTTCCGACAGGGCAATGACAGGCACCACCAGGTGCAGATCCCGAACACTGCCTCTCCCGATTTCCGCCAGTGTCGCTGCCAGAAACCGGGCCTGTTTGTCAGGACTGCCCTCCAAGGCAACGGTGTCCCCCGGCCGCAGCAGCGCCTCCAGGAGCAACCGAGCCTGCTCCGGTGCTACCACCTTGCCGTCCCCTCGGTAGGCGCCAGCCCCTTGCAGGCGTTCAACCCTTTCCGGCCAGGCCTCCGGGCCTTGTCCGAATGAGGCTGGCCCTGAGCCTGCGCCGCTGCGCTCTCCCAGAATAGCGTCCAAGAAGCTAGACTTCATGTGGTCTCTCACTCCTCGGCCAGTTGACTATGCAGAATAAGGTACAACTCGGATCAAGGGCACATGCCCGTGGATTTTGCAGACCGCTGGTGCCCCTCCCGCCGGCCCACCCCAGACCCGCAAGACTGGGATCCACACCTTCGATGTACAACAAAACGACCACTACGACAATCGCAGTGGTCGTTTTGACGAATGGCTTAGGGCAGCGACCTACCGCCCACGCTCCAAGCGGAGGATCCGGCTGCGAGCCGCAGCCAGCCTGGTGGCAGCCGACTTCTGCCCGAGGCTCTCGGGACCGAGAACCATGTGGTCAGAAAATGTAAATCTACTGCGCTGCTGGGTTCGTGCCCACGGCGGGTCTCGAACATCAAGTTGGTCTACCTCATCGCCAGCGCCGCTTGCGATCAGGCAAACGTAGTGGTGCCATATGCTGCAACGACAAAAATACCGCTGCGACAATTCGCAGCGGTATTTTCGTAAAAGCTTAGGGCAGCGACCTACTCTCCCACGCTCGAAGCGTAGTACCATCGGCCCTGAGAGGCTTAACTGCCGTGTTCGGTATGGGAACGGGTGATCCCTCTCGGCATTGCCACCCTAAA
>JBLNEM010000068.1:0-3074 GCA_050262655.1 Mycobacterium leprae
GGCGCGGGTCCCCCCCCCCCCCCGCCCCCGGAGGCTACTCCCACGAAGTGCCCCTACACGAGGTCCGGATACCCCTCCGCACTCTCGTCGGTGAACGGGATACCGCCGTACTTCGCAAACCACTGGCAGATCCGGCGAGTCCGGTCCACCATGCGCCGCGGCTTGGAGACCGAATGCCACTCGCCCTGCCAGACGATCAGCTCCGTCGGCACCCCGCGCTTCTTCAGGCCGATATACATCTGCTCCGACTCGGTCAGCGGGCAGCGCCAGTCATCCTCACCGGCCATGATCAGGGTCGGCGTGTTGACCTGCGCCAGGCCGCTGTAAGGCGACGTCTTGTAATACGCCTCCGGGTTCTGCCAGGGCACACCCATGTCGTCCTGCCACCAGAGCTGGCAGTCGTCGGTGCCGAAGGTCATCAGGTAGTTCCAGACGCCGTGCTCGCTCACCGCCGCCTTGAAGCGGTTGGTGTGGCCCACGGCCCAGTTGGTCATGATGCCGCCATAGCTGAAGCCGGTGACGAAGAGCCGGTCGGGATCCACCCACCCCTTGGCGATCAGGGCATCCACCCCGGCGTCCAGGTCGGCCTGCTCCATCGGGCCCCAGATGCCCCGGATCGACTCCGAGAACGCCTCGCCATAGCTGATCGAACCATGGTAGTTGACCATGATCACGGCATAGCCCATGCCGGCCCAGTACTGCCGCAGGAAGTGGAACGAGGCGGCATCGTAGGCCATCGGCCCGCCGTGGATCGAGGCGATCAGCGGCAGCTTGCCCGCCGCAGGCGTCCAGTCCGGCGGCAGCGCCACCAGCGCCTCCACCGTGTCGCCGTTGGCGCCGGTGAACTCGATCCGCTCGTAGCGACCGAGGCTGCGAGTCGCCAGCAACTCTTCGTTGATCGCCGTCAGCCGCACGCCGGCGGCCCCGACGGGGTTCGACGCAGGCAGGGCGTACAGGTCGGGACCAGACTGCGGGCTGTCCAGGTCAGCCACCAGCTTGCCGGCAGCCGTCGCGAAGAGTGCGACCTCCTGGAACCGGCCGGTCGGCAGGATCACCTGGGCATCGCCGTTCAGCGACGCACGCACCAGGCGGGTCTGTCCCCGGTCGCCTGCCTTGATCAGCAGCGTGGCGTTATCCAACCAGGTGGGCGCACCCATCATGATCCGATCCAGGTTGGCGGTCAGCACCCGATACGGCGTACGACCGGTCGCCACCGGGTAGCGGCGGCCATGCTCGGCCAGGTCCGGCACAACCTGCCCCGGCCGAATGTCCGGCACAATGCCGCCGATCTCCGACCACCCCTCACCCACGCAGGCAGCCAGATCGGCCACCGGCTTGGCGCCGTTCGCTTCCACCACCATCAGGTGGCGCAGCTTGTAGGCATTCTCCGGCACCAGGCTGGAGACAAAGGCGAGGTAGCGGGAATCGGGCGACCAGCGGGGGAAGCTGGCGCTCACGTCGCCGAAGGTGGCCCGGCGGCACTGGCTGCCTTCCGGGCTGATCAGCCATAGATCGAACCGGTGGTTGGCGTCGGCCAAGCCGGTCCGGTTGCTGGTAAAGGCAATCCACTGGCCGTCCGGCGACCAGCGGGGTTCCGTCTCATCACAGGCTCCGTCGGTCAGCTGCGTCACCTGGCGGGTGGCGATCTCCACCACGTGCAGGTGGGTCGAGACCTCATCGAGGAAGCCCTGGCCGTCCCGCTTGTGCTGCATCCGCCGCAGTTGATACGGCCCCTTCTCCTCACCCCGGATCGCATCCAGGTATGCCTGCTGCTCCTTGGTGGGCGTGCGGGCCGCCACCACCAGCCGGGTGCCGTCCGGCGCCCAGTCGAAGGCCGAGACCCCCTCGGAGAGGTGAGTCACCTGCCGGGGTTCGCCGCCCAACTTCAGGTCGAAGACCCAGACCTGGCTCTTCGGCTTCTCGTCGCCCTTCTTCGCCTTGGCGCCTTCCGCCTTGCTCCCGCCCTCACGGGCTTCGGACACCTCCAGCTCGTCCTCCCGGTTGGAGAGGAAAGCGAGGTATCGGCCATCCGGCGAGAAGGCCGGGCTGCTGTCACGGCTCAGCGTCCGGGTCAACCGGTGAGGGGCGCCGCTGCCATCGGTCGCGACCTGCCACAGGTTGGTGTAGTGGTCGTTCTTGGCCTTGCGCGTGTTCTTCTGCACATAGACCGCCCGGCTGCCGTCCGGGGAGATGCAGAGATCCGTGATCGTGTTCCAGCGATAGTAGTCACCCAACTGAAGACGGTTCGGTGTGGACTCCACAGTCATCGATGAGGCACCCTCCTTTGCGATCCGCTAAACCTGATATATTGGCGCTCTCGACGTTTTTCCCCTGCCGCAAATACTTCGTAACACAAATGAAATAGCAAATCGCAGCAGCCGACAGAAACCTGCCGGCTGCCGTATGTACCACCGCCTATGCCGACCTGCTGGTGCTCAGCACCCTTTGGCCGACCTGCGCCTGAACGCTCTTGAGCAGCAGGGTCGCCATGATCAGGTCCACCACGGTGATGAGCAGAAAGGGGATCATGATGCCCAGGCTGTCCGGCACGCCGTGCAGTGCCATGTTGATGGCCATGGCGCTGACCCCCAGACCCAGGGTGACCCCTTTCAGGAGGGTGACCGAAGCCAACAGATAGCCCCAAGGGCTGCGGCGCAGCAGCAGGATGCCGGCGAGAACCGCCAGCGGCGCCACCAGCGCAAGATCCATCGCCTGGATCACCAGCGTCGTCGTGTTCTCCAGGGCTGGCGTCCCGCCCTGCACCAGCGGCGGCACGATCCGGCCCAGCCACGCCAACAGCAGGAAGCCCCCCACCACAAACATGAATCCGGCAATCCAACCCCGCCGCAGCCGGGCGGAGAACTGCCGTGGCAGATCCGCCAGGTCAAAGGAGAGCATGCAGAGGCTAAAGGCGTAGAGGCTGAGCGCAAACACGGCCACGTAGACCAGGAAGAGGTCGTTGTAGGCCGTCAGCATGGCCATCGACATGTAGGCCATCTCAGTGTGGACTGGTGCTTCATGGTTGCGCCTCTCCTCTTGCATCATTGTTACAGGGAACGCCTGAACGCCTCAAC
>JBLNEM010000069.1:0-4646 GCA_050262655.1 Mycobacterium leprae
AACGAAGCTGAGCGCCCCCTCCGACGGCGGCTTCCAGGGAGTCAAGACCGTACAACGAAGCTGAGCGCCCCCGGAGCCGGCGGGTCTGTGACGCCGTTCGGGCGCCCGAGGAGACCCGAAGGGGCTCTGCAGGAAAAGCGCCCGCGGCGGCACAGGCCCGACGGCGGAGGGGATTCCCACGTAGTCTCCCCCGACGGCGGAGGGGATGCCCACGTAGTGCCCCCTGTTTACTCCCCCCGCTTGCATGTGTAAAATGGGGATTAACATAAGCGCCTGATTGTGGGAGGAACCTATGCCTGATATTCAATTCTTCGACGCGGCCGGGTTTTTCAGCCAGAAGGTGGGCGAAGTGGAGCAGGTGCTCATCGCCAAGAAGGCCGAGTTGGAGATTCTAAATGCCAACCGGCGCAATCTCGAATCCACGATCGGCAGTCTGGCGCTCCTTGCGCCCGATCACCAGCGGGCCATTCAGTCTGAACTCGCCTCGCTGAAAGAAGTGCTGAACAGCACCGAGCGCAACCTCGGTGCGTTGGAAGGCGAAATCGATCTGCTGTCGGACAAACTGGCCGCCCTCCGGGCAGCCTGGAGCCTCCTGCAGGTGCGGAAGCCATAAGAGGGGGAACGAACATGGATTACGGCCTCGAAGGGAAAGTGGCACTCGTGACCGCCGCCAGTAAGGGCCTGGGACGGGCATCCGCCCTGGCGCTGGCACGGGAAGGTTGTGACCTGGCCATTTGCAGCCGCAACGCCGCCGAGATCGAAGCAGCGGCTGCGGCAATCCGCCAGGAGACCGGGCGCAAGGTCCTGGCCGTGGCCGCCGATATGAGCAAGGCGGCGGATATCGAACGGCTGCTGGCTGAGACCATGGCTACCTACGGCGGTGTGGATATCCTGGTCGGCAACACCGGCGGCCCCCCTCCCGGCCCCTTCATGAGCCACACTGACGCCGCCTGGCAGGCCGCATTCGAAAACCTGGTGCTCTCACCCGTCCGTCTGACCCGAAGTGTTCTGCCCACCATGCAGTCCCGTGGCGGCGGCCGCATCGTCTTCATCACGTCCGGCTCGGTGAAGCAGCCCATCGCCAACCTGATTCTCTCCAACTCGCTGCGGGCTGCGGTCACCGGCCTCATGAAGACCCTCGCCAACGAAGTCGCCCGCGATAAGATCACCGTCAACTGCGTCGCCCCGGGCCGCATCGATACCGATCGGGTCCAGTCCCTGGACGCCGACGCAGCTAACCGCTCCGGCCGTCCGTTGGAGAGCGTGCGGACCGAAGCCTCTGCCCGCATCCCCATGGGCCGCTATGGCTCTCCGGCGGAGTTCGGCAACGCGGTCGCCTTCCTCTGCAGCAGCGCTGCCTCCTACATCACCGGCACCACGTTGATGGTCGATGGCGGCAATGTCAATACGCTATTGTAGCCCGAGAATCCCCTCGCCAATCTGCCGGAAGATCGGACCGGCCACAGCGCCGCCCAGCCCGCCCCCATCCACAAGCACCACCGTCACGTAACGGGGCGATTGCAGTGGAAAATAGCCGGCGAACCAGGCATGGTTGATGATACGGCCTGCACCGTCGGAGCCTTCGGCGGTACCACTCTTGCCGGCCGAACCGGCCTTGGGTATCCAGGCACCGCGCCCGGTGCCCACCCCCTGCGGGTCCGTCACTGCCGCAAGGCCCTGCTGCAACGTCTTGGCGGTTGCAGTGGACATCACCCGTTCCGAACGCCCCACCGCCGGTCGCTCTATGACCTCGCCGGTGGGGCTTCGCACTACCTTCACCAGTTTGATGGCCGGCAGAATGCCGCCGTTGGCGATGGAGGCGTAGAAGCGCGCCACCTGCAGCGGAGTGACCAGCAGGCCACCCTGACCAAAGGCCAGTTGGAGTGCGCCGTCGGCCATACCCCTGGGCACATTGCCCGCCTGCTCCTCCGCCAGCGTGTGGTCCGGACCGAGCAGCCCCGCCCGCTGGCCGAACCCAAAGTGCAGGGCCGCGGTCCGCATGGCGTCGATCCCCAGGAGTTCGTTGCCGATCTTGAGGAACGTGATGTTGCAGGATTTGGCAATTGCCTCCCGCAGGGTGAGCTGACCGTGCTTGGTCCCGTCAACATCGTGGAAGCGATTCGGCCCCAGGTCATACTCCCCGGAGCAGTAGAACTCCTCGTCCAGTTTGACCAGCCCTTTTTCCAGGGCGGCAGCGGCGATGACCGGTTTGAAGACCGAACCCGGCGGATATTGGGCCAGTGCCCGGTTGAGCAGCGAGGTTCCGGTGGTGGCAATGCTGCCGTATTCGAAATCGGGGCGAGAGGCCATGGCCAGCACCTCGCCGTCGCTGGGATCGAGGACCACGACGGCCGCCTTGATCCCGCTGCCCTGACGGTCCAGAACCTCCTCTACCACCCGCTGAATCTGGCTGTCGATGGTCGTTTCCAAGCGGTAAGGCTCTTTCCCCAGCAGCGGCATCACTGTCTGAACGCCGGAGCCGGCATATGGGCTCTGTCGGGCGGTCATGGTCATCACCAGACGCGGCGCCCGGTCGCCGGTCAGCGCTTCGTCGAAGGCCTGCTCCAGCCCCAGCTTGCCGCCCTCGGCGTTTACATAGCCCACCAGATGGTGCGCCAGTGCGCCCGGACCGTAGCGCGCTCCGGTGATGCCCACCGCTACACCCGGAAGGTTTGCCGCCGCGACCTGTCGGGCGGCCTGCTCGGTCAGCCCTTTCGCCAGCCAGAAGGCGCCGGGACTCGCCTTCAGCGCCTGGAGCAGTTGCTGGGCTGGCGTGTGCAATAGGCCAGAGAGGCGTGCCGCCGTATCTGCGGGCTCCTTGATCAGGGGCGGGAATACCCCCACCGCCCAGGCTGGTTGTGGGTCGGTGAGCGGGATGCCGTTGCGGTCCAGGATCATCCCCCGGCGGCTGTCTACCGGCAGGAAGAGGGTCCGCTGGCTGTATGCCATGTGGGCGTATTCGGAGCCGTGGGCGATCTGAATCTGAAAAAGCCGGCCAAACAGGCCGGCGAAGAGGAGCACCATCACGACGCTGAGCCAGAGGATCCGAACCCCGTAACGGATGCGCATAGAGACACCTCGGCCCCATCCTCTCCAGGATGGGGCCGGATTATGCACGACTAGTGGGCCTTCGCGGCTGTGGCCTGCGCATTGGCCGCAGCCTTGGCGATGTTGGCGCTCTGCTCGGCCAGGGTCTCGGCGAAATAGTGCTCGCCTGTCCCGTCCTGCTTGGCCACAAAATAGAGGTACGCGTGTTTCGCCGGATGAAGTGCGGCTGTGGTCGAGGCAGCGCCGGGGGCCGCAATCGGTCCCGGCGGCAGGCCGTTCGTTCTGTAAGTATTGTACGGGGACGGGGACTGCAGGTCCTCCAGGGTAAGCTCCTGCGTCTGGAGCTTGCCCACCGCATAATAGACGGTGGGGTCGGCATCCAGTTTCATCCCGATTTGAAGCCGGTTCAGGTAGACACCGGCGATCACCGGCCGCTCCTGTGCCACCCGAGCCTCCCGTTCCACAATGGCCGCCAGCGTTACAGCTTGGTGAACGCTCAACCCCATCGCCTTGGCCTGAGCAACCCTGTCCGGCGTCCACTCCTGCTGCCAGCGGTTGTACATGAGTTGAAGCACCTGGTCCGGCGTGATACCCGGCTTGAAGTCGTACGTGTCCGGAAAGAGGTAGCCCTCCAGGGGCTCGGTCAGCCTCACATCGGGCGGCAGATACTGCGCATTCAGCTTGCTGGCGGCGGCCGCCTGCAGGAACTGCTGCTTGTCCACCACGTGCTGGGAAGCCAGCAGGTCGGCCATCTGCTTCACGGTAGTCCCTTCCGGAATCGTGAACTTGTGGACGACGGTTTCGCCCCGGCTCAGCCGGTCCAGAATCTGCCGCAGCGTCATGCCTGGCGACAGTTGATACTCCCCGCTCTTGAGCGTACCTTCCAGCCCTTCCAGGCGAGTGTAATAGCGAAAGACGGTGCTGTCCACGATCAGATGACGGCTCGCCAGCAGATCCCCTACCGTCCGGGTCGTGGCCCCGGCCGGGATCACAATGGTCATGCTCTGGGTGGAACCGGGAGCAGCCGGCCCCAGCCGGACGCCCACCCACCGGTCAGCCTGCCACAGGGCGATTACCAGCAAAATGAGCAGCATGAGCTGCAAAGAACGTTTACGTCGAATACGTGCCAACCTGCGACCCTGGCCCCCCTCTGCAAGATCGCTCCGAAGTAGAAAGGAGCCCGTTGTTGCGGGCTCCTTGCTGTATTACTTGTCTTCGGACTCCTCGTCGTAATCCTCTTCGTCGAGGAGCTCTTCCCAGGCCTCGGCGACCCGTTCGAATTCCTCTTCGTCTTCGATCTCAACGAGGACATCTTCGCCGTTCTCCTCGTCGATCCGAAGGATGACGGCCTCAGCCTCTTCCTCGTCACCTTCGAGCGGGAGCAGAATAGCGTAGTCTTTCTCGTCGACCTTAATTACCTGGACAATGGTAAACTCATGCTCGTTGCCATCTTCATCAGTAAGAACGATGACTTCCTCGTCATCATGCTCATGCTCATGATCATGATCGTGATCGTGATCGTGTGCCACCGAGACCACCTCAATTCACAGGATACCCCCATTTTACTGGAGGCGGTATTCCATGTCAAACGTAACGGC
>JBLNEM010000070.1:0-2756 GCA_050262655.1 Mycobacterium leprae
GCCCCTTTTCCTGCGGAGCCCCTTCGGGTCTCCTCGGGGGGCCGAACGGCGTCACAGGCCCGCCGGCTGCGGCGACGCTCAGCTTCGTTCGCGCCGGCTCCGGGGCGTGCGACATGGTTCCCGGGCAGGGCTGCGGCTACGCTCAGCTTCGTTTTACTGGCTTGGGACATAACACCCCAGCCGACGCGGCGGCGACGCTCAGCTTCGTTTCACTAGCCGGGACACCACACCCCAGGCGACGTTGCGGGGGCGCTCAGCTTCGTGTGTAGTACTTTCGTCACAATCCAGCATAAGCCTTTCGGGTGATCGCGCCAACTTGCGGGAGACCGGTGCCACGTGCAAGTTGACGGAATGCGCATACCCTGTACGGGGGGTATGAGTGTGCATCTGCCAACTATGCTGCAGTGGGTGCGGACGGATGGGCATCGGCTGGACAGTGCGCTGCGGCACCGGTTGTTCGATATGCATCGCGCACCCCGGTGGCTGCCGTGCTGGTTTCATCCGGCCTGGCACTGGCTGACGGGGCGGCTGGTTCGCATTCCCGTGATCATGGCGGTGGACGAGCAGCAGGCGCAGGTGGTGCGGACCTGCCGGCAGGCTCGGGGGCAGGTGGTGCACCAGTTGGAGCACCTGAATCTGGTCACCGCCCGGATGCGGGGGACGGCGCTGCAGAAGGTGTGCCGCGAGCCCGGGGTCAGGCGGGTCTGGCTGGACCGTGAGGTGCATGCCCTGCTGGATGTCGCGGTCCCGGCCACGCACGACCTCAAGGCGGCGGACCGCTTTACGGGTGTTGGCGTGACCATTGCGATCATCGACACCGGGATCTATCCGCACCCGGATCTGAAGGGGCGCATTGTGGCGTTCCAGGACTTCGTAGGCAAGCGGACCAAACCGTATGACGACAACGGGCACGGGACTCACGTGGCTGGCTGTGCGGCGGGCGACGGCGGCAGCTCCATCGGACTGTACCGCGGTCCGGCGCCGGCGGCGAAGCTGGTGGGCGTCAAGGTGCTGAACAAGATCGGCTCCGGCACCACCTCCGCCATTCTGGCCGCGATCAACTGGGTGATCGCCAACCGGGAGACCTATGGCATCCGCATCCTCTCCATGTCCCTGGGCGGGCAGGCGCAGGGGGGCCACGAGAGCGATCCGCTCTGCCAGGCGGTGGCCCGGGCATGGCAGGCGGGAATCGTCTGCACCATCGCCGCCGGCAACGAGGGCCCCGGCACCGGCACCATCTCCACCCCGGGCATCGCCCCGCAGGTGATCACCGTAGGCGCCATGGATGATCTGGGCACCGCCGACCGGGCCGACGACCAGATCGCCGCCTTCTCCAGCCGGGGCCCGACCCCGGACGGGCTGCACAAACCGGATCTGTTGGCGCCCGGGGTGAATATCACCTCACTCCGGTCGCCCAAGTCCTACCTCGACAAGAACGAGAGCAGCGCCCGGGAAGGCCAGTGGTATTTCACCCTCAGCGGCACCTCCATGGCCACGCCGATCGTAGCCGGCATCTGTGCACAGTTGCTGGAGGCTGAACCCCGCCTGACCCCCGACCAGGTGAAGGCCCGTCTCATGCGGAGCGCCGAGAACCGCGGCCTGAGCATCGATGAGCAGGGGTCGGGTTACGTGGACGTGGACCGGGCGTTGGGGCTGTAGGCGTAACGCAGAAGGAGGCCGGAGTATTGCTCCGGCCTCCTTCAGGCTGTTGCGTCCTTCAGAGATGCAGCCGACAGGCACGAGACCCCGGCTGCGTTTGCCTTTGTTTGCTGCCCACACCGCCGCCAGCAGTGCAGAACAAGGCGCCGGCAGCCCGCCAGTACCGTGCCGGGTAGGGCGTTTGACTGAAACATCCCCTTCTTCGGCGTGCCCCAGGGCGATTCATGACGGCGAAGGGGGGAAAGCGCAGTTTTGATCACCTGTCGAGGCGCGAGGCCTGCTCAAAATCGCACATTCACCCGGGAAAGGCCAGTCTCGGACCGGGATTTGGCGGCCTGAGGCCTCGCAAGATACCGGGGGCAGTATCAAAAATACGGGTGGGGGTAAGACAGCAGCGGAAATCGGAGGGGAATCGGCAGTTTTGGCGCGGGTGAGCGCCGCCGCTCATGCCCAAAACTGCGCTTACGGCGTTGGCATGACCAACGGCGTCCGTTCCCCCGCCTGCAAGGGTGCCGGGCCGTTACCGAGAAGGCCGTAGCCTCGGCCTCGCCGCTGTCGGCCACCCGGACCTGCCAGCCGACGTGGGCATTCCTACATCGCCCCCTGGCCGACTTTTCGCTTGATCTCCCACAGCCCCGGCCGAAGATGGACATGCACCGTCAGACACTCAGGATGAGGTTTGCCCATCAACCCGAAGGAGGCCGGAGTTTTGCTCCGGCCTCCTTTATGTATCAGCGTCAGAGCGCCCAGGCCGCCAGGATGGCCAAGATCCCCACGCCGGTCAGGATCAGCGCCACCCGATCACGGATCAGCCGCTGCCGCCGTTGCTCGGCGTAGCCTTCCGGCGTCGACATGGCCTGCTGGATCGTATAGACCTGCTCCGCGGAGTGGATGCCCCGCCTGGACAGTCCGCCCATCTGCGAACCGAAGTTGGCGGCAAGCAAGAAGCAGACGATAGCAACACCGAACAAGATCACTTGCATCTGATCGTCACCTCTCATGGAATAGACCCCAACAGGTGGCGAAAAGGTTCAGGGGACGTGCGGCGGGCACGTCCCCTGGCGACTGATGCTACTGGATCACAGGGTAGGTCGTGT
>JBLNEM010000071.1:0-6057 GCA_050262655.1 Mycobacterium leprae
GACCGGGACCGGAACCGGCTCCGGGGCCGGCCCGGCGATCGTCGCGGCCAGTTCGGCCACGGTCGGATGGGCGAAGACCGCCCGCAGGGGCAGTTCCATGCCGAATTCGGACCGAATCCGGGTGATCAGCTGGGCGGCCAGCAGCGAGTGGCCTCCCAACTCGAAGAAGTTATCCTCCACCCCCACCGCGTTCAGATGAAGCACGGCGCACCAGAGAGCGGCCAACCGCTCCTCGGCCTCTGTGCGCGGGGCGACGCTTGAACTCGGCTGCTCCCACTCGGGTGCAGGCAGCGCCTTGCGGTCCACCTTGCCGTTGGGCGTGTGGGGTAGTTCCGCCATCTGCACGAAGGCCGAGGGGATCATGTACTCGGGCAGCCGCTTCCCCAACAAAGCTCGCAGTTCTTGCACCGACAGGTCGCTCTCCGCCGCAAAGTATGCGACCAGCCGCAGATCCCCCGAGTCCGACCGGGCGACCACCACCGCCTCCTTCACCTTCGGGTGGGTCAGCAGCGTCTCCTGCACCTCGCCCAGTTCGATCCGGAAGCCGCGGATCTTCACCTGGTGGTCGATCCGGCCCAGGAACTCCATCTGCCCGTCCGGCAGCCAGCGAACCAGGTCGCCGGTGCGGTAGAGACGGCCAAACTCCGTGGTGGGGAACCGCTCTGCCGTCAGCTCCGGCCGATGCAGGTAGCCCCGGGCCAGGCCGCGGCCGCCCAGGTAGAGTTCGCCTGGCACCCCGCAGGGCACGGGCTGCAGGTGCTGGTCGAGTATGTACACCCGAGTGCCGGGGAGCGCCCGCCCAATCGGCGGCGCCTGCTCTCCGTCCCGATCCACCACGCTCCAGGTGGAGTAGACGGTATCCTCCGTGGGGCCATACAGGTTGAGCACCTTGCGGACATTGGGGAGCGCATAGAGATCCCGGACCAGGCTCCGGGGCAGCGCCTCGCCACACAGGTTGACCGTGATCACCGAAGGCGGGATCGCCTGCTGACGCACCAACTCACGCGCCGCAGAGGGCACGGTGTTGATCAGGCGCACCTCGCCTGCGGCCGGCAGCGCCGGCAACTGCAGGGCGTTCTCGGCCAGGATCAGCGTGCCGCCGCAGCAAAGGGTGCCGAAGAGCTCAAAGACGGAGATGTCGAAGCTGACGGAGGTCGCGAACAGCACGCCGGAGAGCTCCTCGTCGGTGTAGTTCGCCCGCACCCAGTAGATCAGCTCGGCGACGCTGCGGTGCGTAATCGCCACGCCCTTGGGCCGACCGGTCGACCCCGAGGTGTAGATCACGTAGATCAGGTTCTCCGGCTCCACAGCCACCGTGGGATTGCGGCCCGGGCAGGCGGCAATCGCCTCGGCGTTGCGCTCCAGCCAGGTGGGATCGATCACCAGACGGAGGCCGCTCTCTGAGATCATGTAGGCGAGTCGTTCCGCCGGGTAGTTCGGGTCCAGGGGCACGTAGGCGCCCCCTGCCTTCACCACTGCGAGCAGCGCCATGACCAGTTCCGGCGAACGGGGCAGGCTGACGCCGACCAGCACGTCCGGACCCACGCCCTGGCTCTGCAGGTAATGGGCAAGGCGGTTGGCCCGCTGGTGCAGTTCCGCATAGGTAAACCGCTGCTCCTCCGCGATGAGCGCTGTAGCCGATGGGAGTCGACGGATCTGCTCGTTCAGCAAGGCGGCGACGGTCTGGCCGTCGACATGCCCGGGACCGGTCTGGCTCCACTGCTCCAGAATCAGGTGCTGCTCCGCCGGCGGCATGAGCGGCAGGCTCTCCACCGGCTGGTCCGGGTCGGCGACCGCAGCCGCCAACAAGGTCACGTAGTGGCCCATCATCCGCTCCATGGTGGCCCGGTCGAAGAGGTCGGTGTTGTACTCCATGGTAGCGGTCAGCGCTCCGTCCTCTTCGGCGATGTGCAGCGTCAGGTCGAATTTGGCGGTGCCGTTTTCGACTTCGGCGGTACGGACGGTGAGACCAGGCAGTTCCAGCGGTTCCGCCGTTTGCGCCGCGAACATCACCTGGAAGAGCGGCGACCGGCTGGTGTCCCGCACGGGCTGAAGCGCCTCCACCAGATGTTCGAAGGGCAGTTCCTGATGGGCGAAGTCGCCCAACACATTCTCCCGGACCTGGGCCAGGACTGCCCGGAAAGTCGGGTTGCCGGAAAGGTCGGTCCGGATCACCAGGGTGGAGATGAAGAGGCCGATCAGCTCCTCCAACTCCTGCCGCGGGCGGCCGGCCACCGGGGTCCCGACGCAGAGATCCGTCTGACCCGAAGACCGGCGCAGCAACACCTGGAAGGCGGCCAGCAGGGTCATGTAGAGAGTGACACCCTCCTGGCGGCTGACGCGCTGGAGTGCAGCGGCCAACTCCGGCGTGAACCGGGTGCGGAGGTTGGCGCCGGCGTATGTCTTGACGGGCGGCCGGGGCCGGTCGGTGGGTAGATCCAGTGCGGTGGGGGCGCCGGCCAAACGCTCCTGCCAGTACGCCAACTGATCCGCCAGGCGGTCGCCCTCCAGCCGCTGGCGCTGCCAACGGGCGTAATCGGGATACTGCATGGTCAGCCGCGGCAGCACGGCGGGAATCCCCTCCGTATGGGCCCGGTAGAACACGGTCAATTCGTGGAAGAGAACGCCCATCGAGAGCACGTCGGCCACGATGTGGTGCAGGTTGAGGAGCAGCAGATGATCGGTCGGCTCCAGTCGCAGCAGGGCGGCCCGGAGCAAGGGACCGGTGCTCAGATCAAAGGGCCGGCACGCTTCCGCCCGCGCCCTGTCTCCCGCCTCGGACTCGGGGTCCGGGTAGTCGGACAGGTCGGTCAGGGGCAGCGGCAGGTCGATCCGCGGGGCGACGATCTGCACAGGCTCCCCGCCCTCGCCGGCGGCGAAGGTGGTCCGCAGCGCCTCGTGCCGCTGTACGATGGCGTTCAGGCTCCTGGTCAGGGCGTCCACGTCCAGCGAACCGGTAAGCCGCAGGGCGAATGGCACATTGTAGACCGCACTGTCCGGCTCAAACTGGTCCAGGAACCAGAGCCGGCGCTGGGCGGAGGAAAGTGGGGCTGGGCCGACGGCCTGCGCATCCGCATGGACGCCGGTCGGGAGCGCCGCCGTGGCTGCGTCCGGGGCGGAGTCAGCGATGACCGGCGCCAGGTCCGCCACGGTGGGATGGGTAAAGAGCGCCCGCAAGGGCAATTCGACGCCGAATTCGGCCTGAATGCGGGCGAGCAGCTTCACCGCCAATAGGGAGTGGCCGCCCAACGCGAAGAAGTTGTCGTCGATCCCGACCCGGCCGACCCCAAGCACCTCGCACCAGATGCCCATCAGTGCGGCCTCCAGCGGCGTCCGGGGGGCTGCGTGTGCCTCGGAAGCCGTCAGAACCTCGGGGGCCGGCAAGGCGCCGCGGTCGATCTTGCCGTTTGCGGTGAGCGGCAGTTCAGCCAGGATCACAAACGCCGCAGGCAGCATGTAGTCGGGCAACTGCTGCTTGAGGAAGAGCCGCAGGGCCTCGGGCGTAACCAGGTGGTCCTTCTCGGGCACCACATAGGCGACCAACTGTTTGCGGCCGGGCTGCTCCGCCCGGGCGACCACCACCGCGGCCTGCACGGCCTCCTCCTGCGTCAGGAGCGTCTCGATCTCGCCCAGTTCGATCCGGAACCCCCGGATCTTCACCTGATGATCGCTGCGGCCTATGTACTCAATGCTGCCGTCTGGCCGATAACGGGCCAGGTCGCCCGTCCGGTAGAGGCGCCCGTACGCGGTCTCCAGGAACCGCTCGGCTGTCAGGTCGGGCCGGTTCAGGTACCCCCGTGCCAGGCTGCTGCCGCCGATATAGAGTTCACCGATCACGCCGACCGGGGTGGGCTGGAGCGACGGATCCAGCAGGTAGACACGGGTATTGGCGATCGGACGCCCGATGGGAGGCGCCCCTGCCGTGCCGGCCTGCGCCGCTATGGCCGCGGCTGTGGCCACCACGGTGGATTCGGTCGGCCCGTAGCAGTTGATCAACTGGAACGCCAGGCCGGCGGGCGGGTAGATATGGAGCTTGTCGCCGCCGGTGAGCAGGAAGCGCAGAGCGGTCTCTGCCGGCCACCCCAGGGTGAGGATCTGCTCCGCCAGCGGTGTGGCCAGGAAGCTGACCGTGATCTGGTTCGCCACCAGCCAATCCCGCAGGCGAGCGGGCGTCAACCGGGTCTCCTCGTCGGGCAGGTAGAGCGTGGCGCCCGCCGCGAGGCTTGGCCAGATCTCCCAAACCGCCGCGTCGAACGCAACGCCGGCGATCTGGGTGGTGCGGTCCGCCGCGGTGAGGGCAAAAGCGCTCTGGTGCCAATAGACGAGGTTCAGCAGCGCCCGGTGCTCGATCATGACGCCCTTGGGGCGCCCGGTCGAGCCCGACGTGTAGATCACGTAAGCCAGGTTTTCGGGGCCGGCCAGTGATTCTGGCGCTGCGTGGCTCTCCTCGGCGATCGCCGCCCAGCCGCTGTCCAGGCAGATCACGGGCACGCTGTCAGCGGACATCTGCAGGCGCTCCTGGGTGAGAAGTACCCCCACGCCAGCATCCGCCAGCATGAAGGCGATGCGCTCGGGCGGATAGGCCGGGTCGATGGGCAGGTAAGCGGCGCCGGCCTTCAGGGTGCCCAGCAGCGCCACCAACATCTCGGGGGAGCGCTCCATGCAGACACCCACCAGCTTGTACGGCCCCAGGCCGGAACGGCGCAGATGGTGTGCGACCTGATTGGCCCGGCAGTCCAGCTCGGCGTAGGTGAGTCGCTCCTCGCCCCAGACGACGGCGACACGCTCTGGCTCCTCGGCGGCCCGGGCCGCCACAAGCTCGTGGATGAGCATCGTATCCGGATAGGGCGCCACCGTGTCGTTCCAACCCGCCAGAATCTGACGCCGCTCGTCAGCGGAGAGCAGATTGAGCGTGCCGATGCGTCGATCGGGGTCGGCCACGGCTTCGGTCAGCAGGCGCTGGAAGTAAGCCATCAGCCGCTCGATGCTGCTCCGGTCGAACAGATCGGTGTTGTACTCTACGCCGCCAACCAGGCCGTCCGGCCTCTCCTCCAGGGTGAGCGCCAGGTCGAACTTCGCCGTGCCGGTATCGACGGTGAGCGGGTCGAAGGTGAGCCCAGACAGTTCCTTGGCGGCGGCCAGATCGTTCTGCAGTGCGAACACAACCTGGAAGAGCGGGATGTGGCTCGGGTCTCGCTGGGGCTGAAGCTCCTCCACCAGGTGCTGCAGCGGCAGGTCCTGGTGGCTGAAGGCGCCCAGCGCCCCTGCACGGACCCGCGCGAGCAGTTCCCGGAAGGTCGGGTCATCGGACAGGTCGGTCCGGTGGGGCAGCGTGTTGACAAAGAAGCCGATCAGCGCTTCCGTCTCCGTCCGGGTGCGGCCGGCAACGGGCGCCCCCACCACCACATCGGACTGACCGGAGAGCCTGGCGAGCAGGGCCTGAAAGCCTGCCAGCAGCGCCATAAACAGGGTTGCGCCCTCCACTCGGCTCAGGGCAGCCAACCCGCTGGCCAGTTCGGTCGGCAGGACGACGGGCAGGAGCGCCCCACGGAAGGTCTGGACCGCCGGGCGTGGCCGGTCGGTCGGGAGTTCCAGCATGGCCGGCGCCCCCGCTATCCGCTCCTTCCAGAAGGCCAACTGGCGTTCCGTTTCACCACCATCCAGCCAGGCCCGCTGCCAGACGGCGTAGTCCGCATACTGGATCGCCAGGGGCACCAGCTGCGATGGACGCCCTGCCGCGAACGCCCCATAGAGCGTGGCGAGTTCCTCAAGCAGCACGCCCATCGACCAGCCGTCCGCCACGATATGGTGGATGGTCAGCAGCAGCACATGCTCTTCGGGCGCGAGGCGTACCAGCAGGGCCCGCAGCAGGGGTCCCGCTGTCAGGTCGAAGGGGCGGACCGCCTCCCGGCGCAGCGCCTGCTGCAGTTCCGCCTCCCGGGCTGCGCCCGACAGAAGCGTCAGAGCCACCAGAGCCACAGGCACGTCGGCGGCGGGCCGGATCACCTGAACAGGCTCCCCCTCCTGGCTGGCGAACGTGGTCCGCAGCGCCTCATG